>DASUYM010000172.1:0-29707 GCA_036377435.1 Propionibacteriaceae bacterium | reverse complement strand
CCAACTCCCCTCGCAGCAGATCATGCAAGACACTTCGACTCATTGTTGCCGGGTGCATCCGATCCATTCGCTGCACCAGGATGTGGGATGTCATGACAACCCGGCACCCCGCTTCGATGGCTGCGGCGAATGGCAGCAGCTCGCGCCGGCGCAGCTCGTCGAGGGAACGGTTGACAACGGGTAGCGAGACGTGTGAGTCCTGCGCCGTGTCGCCATGCCCCGGGAAATGCTTGGCGCTTGCAGCAACGCCAGTCGACTGGAGGCCAGCCACCCAGGCCCCTCCATGCCGGGCCACCTGTTCGGCGTCGCTGGAAAAGCTGCGGACGCCGATGACTGGGTTGTCGGACCGGGAATTAACGTCGACGCAGGGAGCGAAGTCGACGGTGCAGCCGGCCCGGCGCAGCGCCCAGCCGATCGCGGCCGCGGTGTCGCGCGTTGTGTCGAGGTCGTCGAGCCGGCCCAGCACAGCGTTCCCAGGGAACGGCGCACCGCTCTCCGCGAACAGCCGTGTGACGTCGCCGCCTTCCTCATCTATGGCGATGATCGCGTACGGGTTCTCGGCGGTGATCGCGTCAGTCAGGGCCAGTAGCTGTTCGGGCGAGGAGATGTTGTGCGCGTAAAGGCAAACACCTCCCAGACCTGCCCGGAGCCGGTGCTGCAGCCAGACTGGCAGTACCGTCCCCGCGAACCCGGGAAGGAGGGTGGTCAGCACGACACTAGAAGCCTTGCCAGCTCGGTTTGCCCTGGTAAGTCTCGATGTAGTACGAGGCGAGCTGAAGACGCGAAGCCGCAGCGGCGTCTAGCACCACGGTGACGTGTGGGTGTAGCTGCAGCGCTGTGGCCGGCCACATCGCAGACACGGGTCCTTCGACGAGCTGGTGGACGGCCTCTGCCTTTCCACGCCCCGCGGCCACGAGCACGATGTGGCGGGCCTCCAGGATGGTTCCGATGCCTTGGGTGAGGCAGTGCTGCGGGACCTCCTCCACGTTCCCGCCGAAGAATCGAGCGTTGTCCCTCCGGGTCTGGCTGGTCAACGTCTTTATCCGGGTTCGGGAGGCGAGCGAGGAGCCCGGCTCGTTGAACGCGATATGCCCGTCGGTGCCAATCCCAAGAATCTGTAGGTCGACGCCGCCGGCGTCTGCTATCGCTCGTTCGTAGGCCTCACACGCGCTGGCCAGGTCCTCGGCCAGTCCGTCCGGCCCAAATACCTGAGCTGGATCGATATCGACCTTGTCGACGAACTCAGCCTGGATGACGTTCCGGTACCGCTGCGGATGGTCTGCTGGCAGGCCGACGTACTCATCGAGCATGAACGCTCGCACCTTCGCGAGCGACAGGGAACCCTGCGCCACTCGGCGGCCGAGCTCGTCATAGATGATCAAGGGACTTGATCCGGTTGCGACGCCTAGGACGGCCTCTGGCTGGCGCCGCAGGAGTTCTTCGATCGCGTCGGCAGCCGACTTGCCTGCCTCGTCCGGGGTCGTGCTGATGACCACTTCCATAGTGTGCGGATCCTCCCCCAGACTTGGTATCAGGCGATCTGGCTATGCCGGGGTGGGGAAGCGGGAACAGGCGGCAGCGCATGCTCGCGCTCACCAACCGGCCGCCCATCGATCCAGACGCCCCGTACCTGCCAGTCCCGGTCGAAAAGGACAGCGTCGGCCGCGTAACCCGGCTGCAAGCGGCCGAACCGGTCGTCCACTCCCAAAATCTGGGCCGGGATGCTAGTGGCGGCTTCGATGGCCGCGAGCGGGGTCAGACCCACGTTCTGAACAGCGCGGGCGACCGCAATGTCCAAAGTGAGGGTTGAGCCGGCGAGCGACTTCCCCCCGGTCAGCCGCGCGACGCCCTCGGAGACGTCGACGTCCAGATTGCCGATGCGGTATCGGCCGTCCCCCGCGCCAGCGGCCGCCATCGCATCGGAGACCAGGGCGACCCGTCCGGGAGCTAGTCGGCAGAGCATCCGAATCACCTCTGGCCGCACGTGGACACCGTCATTGATCACCTCCAGCCAACCACCGGGGTTCTCAACGAACGCGAGCACTGGCCCGGGCGCACGATGATGCACGCCCGGCATTCCATTAAAGGTGTGACTGAGTAGGGTTGCCCCCGCCTCGATCGCCGCTCGGGCCTGTTCAAACGTCGCCGCTGTGTGACCGACTGCGACGACGACCCCCGCCTCACTTAGGATCCGCGCCGACTCGGCGAAGTGGGCCCGCTCCGGCGCCATGGTGACCTGGCGCAGGGTGCCGTCGGTCGCGGCCAGAAGCTGCTCAACCAGGGCGGGATCGGGGTCTCGAAGAAGGGCCGGATTGTGGGCGCCGCAGTACTGCCGGGCGAGGAATGGGCCTTCGAGGTGGATCCCAAGAATCGTGGGGTCTCGCCGGGCCTCGGCGGCCGCGATCTGAATTTGAGAGATCAAAGTGTCGGGGGAAGCGGTGACCAGGGAGAGCAGCTGACGAGTAATGCCGTGCTGGCAGTGGAGTCGCCTAGCGGTACGGATGGCGTCGCCGGCTTGGTCGTATGAGGCGCTGCCACCACCGTGGTTGTGGATGTCGAGCAGTCCCGGGGTGAGAACCTGCCCCGCGCCGTCGAGAACATCCGCGTCGTTTTCGACGAGATCACGCCAGCCGCTGCCGGTCCCCGTAGCGAGGACGCGATCGTCCTCGAAGGCGACAAAAGCATCCGCACGGTCAACACCCGAACTGATCAACCGGACGGAGTGGATGACTGCGGAGGCGGCGCTGCTCACCGTGAGTCAGCTCCGGTGCGTCCTGTGGCCCATGACTGTGGACAATACGCTGATGGTCGCCGAAGGGCTCGTTCACGCAGGAGGCCGTGCCAGACTCCACTTATGGCACACGGCTCAGGACCAGATCTGGGGGACATGCCTGATCGACCATCCAGGCACGTGTCGACAGAGATTGCTGACCAACCGTCGGCGTGGGCGCGGGCCGCGAAGCTTGGGCTGACGGAACGTGTTCTTCATGCCCTTCCTGAGAGTGGTCAACGGGTGGCCGTCATCGGATGCGGCACCTCGTTCTACATGGCCCAGAGCTTCGCGGCCCTCCGCGAATCCTCAGGGCATGGCGAAACCGATGCCTTTCCCGCGTCAGAATTCCCGGCTCGCGGCTCCTATGACAGCCTCGTCGCGTTAACCCGCAGCGGCACGACAACAGAGGTGGTTCGGCTGCTGGAGGCGCTGCGGAGCAAGGCGCGAACGCGAACGGTCGTGATCACCGCCGACCCGGACACGCCGGTCGTCGCGCTGGCTGATCATCGAGTGGTATTGGATTTCGCCGATGAGAAATCAGTTGTTCAGACACGGTTTGCCACCACCTCCCTGGCATTGTGGCGGGCCTGGCTGGGTGAAGATCTCACCGCTGTTATCGGGCAGGGGCGATCCGCCTTGACCGCCCCGTTGGCGCCACGCACGGTTGACTCTTCCCAGTTCACCTTCCTGGGTAGCGGCATGTCCGTCGGCATCGCAAACGAGGCCGCGTTGAAACTGCGCGAGGCGTCCCAGTCGTGGACGGAGTCCTACCCGGCCATGGAATTCCGTCACGGTCCCATCAGCGTGGTCGGGCGAGCATCGACGGTCTGGGTGTTCGGCCCGCCTCCCCCAGGGCTGCTGGAGGACCTCGACGTGACTGGTGCGCACGTGGAAAGCAGCGATCTTGATCCGATGGCGGATTTGATCCGGGCGCAGCGGCTGGCTGTGGCGCTTGCGGAGGCCAAAGGACTCAATCCCGACGAGCCCCGGCACCTGGCACGGTCAGTCCTGCTCTCCTGACATGACCGCCATGCGCCGGGGGAACGATCAGGATGTCGTTCAACGCGATCTTGTCGTTGGAGTCGACGTCGGCGGCACCACAATCAAGGCCGCCGTCTTCGATTCCGACGGACTCGAATACTGTCACAGCGAGCGGCCCACGCCCAGACACCTCGGCCCGGACGCCGTCATCGAAGCAACCATTCACGCGATCGTCGAGCACAAAGCGCAGGTACCGGAGGCCGCCCGGCTGCGGGCTGTGGGCCTTGTGGTCCCCGGGGTCGTGGACGCACAGCAAGGGATCGCCGTCTACGCAGCGAACATCGGCTGGCACCAGCTGCCCCTACGCCAGATAGTGGCGGACGTAGTTGGTCTGCCGGTGATCCTGGACCACGACGTACGGGCCGCCGGGCTGGCCGAGCTCGAGTTGGGGGCGGGTCGAGGCTTGCAGGAGGTGCTCTTCGTCGCATTAGGCACAGGTGTGGCGGCCGCCGTGATCACCAGAGGTCAGGTGTCAGCCGGTGCCACCGGCAGGGCCGGTGAACTCGGCCACCTCCCAGTATTTCCGGAAGGAGAATGGTGCGCCTGCGGGCAACGCGGATGCACTGAGACCTATGCCAGCGCGACCGCCCTGTCACGCCGATACTCCGCCGCCAGTGGCATCAGCGATGTCCCCGCCAAAGACGTCATCAGCCGGGCCGCAGCCGGCGACCCCATAGCCGACGAAGTCTTCCAGGACGCCATTGTTGCCATGGGCCGGGCCCTGGTGAACTACGTCCTACTCATGGACCCTGAACTCATCCTCATAGGTGGTGGCATGGCGGCTTCCGGCGCGGCACTGCTCCAGCCGCTCACCCGCCAGGTACAAGCCGGCCTCGCCTGGCGGCAGGCCCCGGCGATCTTGGATGGAAAGTTCGCTGGTGACGCCGGACGCCGCGGAGCTGGGTTACTGGCTTGGCGCGCGCTGACGGAGTAGAGGTTGTGACACGTCTCAGCTAGCCCGAAGTGCTGAACCAAAGCCTGTCGCACGGTAGAGCGAGCGTGAACACCGAGGAATGGGTGATCAAGAACAGGGCTCGCGAGCCACACCCCTTTCCACATCCACATCAATGACTTCGAGGTGATGGCGGTCAACGGCAAGCCCTCCGAGGCTCGAGGCGAAACAGGATGTCGTGCCCCTGCCGCCTCGCGGCTAGGTCAGGATCCGGATGCACTTCACCCGCTTCGTCGGAGCCACCGGGTTCCACTGCCACATCCTCGCCCACGAGGACAACGGGATGATAGGAATCATCGACATCAGCCTCTCGGGCTAGCATTCGACAGGTGTGGCCGGTGGCTCCCATACCGGACACACGCTGGAAAATGCCATCCCGCTGAGACCTCAGCCGGCCGGCGCCCGCCGTGCAGTGCGGTAGAGCTCGACAAGCTGTTGATTGGTGGTCGCGTCCTGCGGCTCCTTGTCGTCGCGCCAACGGCCGGTGAACCGGGGGAACCGCATCGACAACCCAGCGTCATCTTTAAGCTGCCCCCAGCCGGCGGTGTGGTTCGGGGACAGCGTGAGCTCGGCGCTGAGCACCTCCAGGACCAGGCTGGGCTCGAACCAAACATCGGCGGGGACGCGGGAGTCGACCCGGGCGGGTCGCTGGGCCCGAGCCAGCGGCTCCAGCATTGCCGGCAGCGCGGCAAGCTCGGCATCGGAGAACCCGGTGCCGCATTTGCCGACTGTCTGATAGAGCTCAGTCTCCGGGTCGTACGCGGCCAGCAGTACCGCGCCGTAGGTGCCGCGCCGCCGACCTCGCCCGGCGTACGCGCCGACAACGACGAGGTCGATGGTGTCTGCCAGCTCCGTGCGGTAGTCGCGCTTGAGCTTGATCCACTGCCAGCCGCGGGCGCCCGCCTGGTAGACCGAGTCCGGGCCGATGGACTTACACACCAGACCCTCGGAGCCGTCTGCAACAGCCTGCTCGAACATGGTGTCCAGCGCCGGAGGCGTCGCCACCTCGAGCGCCGTGGTCAGCCGAAGCCGGTCCGACAAGGTGAGTGCCTCGGTAAGTCGCGTCCGACGTTCCGGATAGGACCGTTCGGTGAGGTCCTGGCCATCGGCATACAGCAACTCGAAGCAAAACAACCCGACCGGCACATCACGCGCGGCTTCGGCGATTCCGTGCTTGCGGCGCCGGAACATGACTTCCTGGAAGGGGCGCAGCTCGCCGGCCGCAGCGTCATAGGCCACTATCTCGCCCTCAAGGATCGCCTCGCGCGGACCCAGCGCAGCCTGGAGCAGTTCGACGACGTCGGGGAACTGGTTGCTCACCCGCTCCTGTCGCCGCGTGAACAACTCAGTGTGGCCATCAGCAGTGCGGTGTGCCTGCACCCGCATCCCGTCGTACTTGTACTCCGCCATGCACCGCCCGCCCAGCCTGGTGACGATCTCACTAGCGTCGGATAACCGCTGGGCCAGCATCACCCGCACTGGGTTGCCGGGGCGCACCCGAAGCTCCTGCACGGCGGCCAACCCACCGGAGGCCAACGTGGCTCCGACAAGGCCGAGATCGGAGCAGACGTTGTACGCCCGCTCCAATACTGGCCGGTCCTTGCGGTTGCCGGTGTACACCTGCGCCAACGCGTCGAGAATTGTCGGCGTGCCAATGCCCAGCCGTAGGTTGCCAGTCACCAAACGCAGCAGATAGCGCGCCTCCAGTGGGGTGGCTAGTGCCAGAAGCCCCGCCAGCAGGTTGAGTTTGCGGCCCTGTGAGCCAGAGCCTTCGGCGCGGGCGATCTGATGGAGGGTGTCAACGACGACGGCGACGTCGAGGCTTGGCTCACGATTTCCGGCCGTCGCCGCCAATAACTGCTCGGCGGCCTGACCGAGGTCGCCGGCCTCCCGCACGGCTACGACAACGTCCCCCGGCTCGACGCCAGTCGCTGTCGCAACCGCGCGCAGTGCGAGCTTCTCGGCCAGCCCTAAGTCCACCGCAGCGAATTCCGGCGCCACGAGCCCCTGACACATGTAACAGACGGTGGGCAGTAACTCCTGCGGGGTCAGAGCCAGCAGGGCCGCGAGCCGGTCAATCAACATCAAACGACCAGTCGCCTGCTCCAAGTCCTGGTACGCCTCAGCGACAACCTCGTACTTCACCTCTCCATCCTCGCAGCGGACCGATCCCAAGACCCCAAGTACGCCGGTCAGACACAATGGCCGTCCGGTGGATGCCGGCGCTCATCGGGTTCGCGGCCACCGTCGCTGACTGACCAAGATCAACTGATACGGATGGTTCGGACTCGATGTAGTGGAATCTTGCCATTGGCAACTTTACACTGGTAAGTTGTATCTCGTGCTCGACGAATATCACCATGGCGATCTCCGGGCCGCCGTGCTTGCAGCTTCAGCAGAAGTAATCGCACGCGATGGCGTCGATAAGTTGAGTCTTCGCTCCTTGGCTGTGGAATTGGGTGTCAGTCATACCGCGCCGCGTCACCACTTCGGCGATCGGAAGGGCGTCTTCACCGCTTTGGCCACCCAGGGCTACGAGCTTCTGGCTGACGCCCTCGAGGATGCTGCGGCAGACGGCGACTTCGCCGCCGTGGGCGTCGCGTACGTATTGTTCGCGGTCAATCACCCTGGGCATTTCGCTGTCATGCATAGACGCGACTTGGTTGACGGGTCGAACGCCGATCTGCAACGCGCGCAGGCGCGCACGGCCGCTCAGCTCAGCGCCGGCGCTCGCACCCGGAGCAGTGGCTCAGTCGAGGGCGTTGCGGTGGCGTCTATCGCCGCATGGTCCTTGGTACATGGTCTGGCCACCTTGCAGCTGAGCGGAGGACTGGAGGCCGCAGGCCTGCTGCAGATGGCGGGTGGCGATCTTCGGACAATCGCAGTGCGCACCGTTCAGCAGCTCTTCGGTGGCGCGTCCAGCGAACCAACTACTCGAACGGAAAACTGACATGGTCCTTAGCCCTGGTGACACGATCAGCGCCGGTGCGATACTCCTTGCCGTTGTCGCCGTCGCCTACGGCGGGACCTTCCTGCTTCGTGTTCATGCCGGCAATCCACCCACCAACGATCTTCAGAAGGCGTTCTTTCGAGCCGGGCATGCGCATGCCGGCGTGCTGGTGATCTTGGGCTTGGTGATCAAGATCTTGACCAGCACTGCCGGAGTGCCGGCGCTGGCCCAACAACTGAGCGATGGTGTGCTGTACGCCGCGATCTTGATGCCGGCCGGATTCTTCCTCTCCGTCACCGGCCGCGACCCGCAGAAGCCAAGCCGACTCTTCATTTTGTTGTGGATTGGTGCGGCCTCGCTCACCGTCGGTCTGATCTCCGCCGGAGTCGGCTTGATCATGGCCGGTACCCGTTGAGTGTGCTCGGGCGTCTACTGCTGGCGGTGCTGGCATTCGGTGGCACGAGTGCGGCTCTCCTGATCGTCACGTCGCAGCTCACGCCCGGGTGGCGGCCGCCAGACATGCAACCAGCCATCGAGCCAGGGCTGGCGAATCCGGTACGAGACGCGAAACTTACGAGGTCCAGCAGACGACGGCTGACATCACCGTTGACGGCAGCGCCAACCTGGCTGCCTGGATCTTGCAGCCGGCGGTGTCGAGTGCTGCCGGGCCGGCGCCTGGCGTGGTGCTGGTTCACGGTGCCGGCCACGGCAGCCGGGAGTCCCTGATCGAGATGGGCCGGGCGCTCGCCTCAGCTGGGCTGGCCGTGATCATCTACGACAAGCGGAGGACCGGCTATTCGGTGCTGGCTCGCGACTATGCGGTGCTCGCCCAGGACGCCATTCGCGCCGCTGACGTGCTTGCGACGGCGCCAGGTGTCGACCCAAATCGGATCGGGATCTTGGGTTTCAGCGAGGGCGGCTGGGTGGCCCCGACGGCGGTAGTGGCGGCGCCGCAGCGGTTCGCCTTTCTGGTGCTGGCTTCTGCCCCGAACGTCTCTCCCCTTGAGCAGGCCTCCTGGATTGTTGAGAACACGTTGGCCGGCGCGCCTCACGCGTTCCGGAAGACGGCAGCCACGGCTCTCGCGTCGGGCCGAACGTTGGTCAACTATCTGGATTTCGATGTGCGGTCCACACTCGCCGATCTCGACCTGCCCGTGTATGGCATCTGGGGCGCACTCGACGCGACCGTCCCCGTGAACGTCGCGGTCCGTCGCCTCATCGGTGCCGCGCCTGGGCCCGTCACCGTACGGATCCTGCCCAACGCCGGACACCAGCTGCCAACCGACACCGGATGGGAAGCTGATCTTGCCAACTGGATCAGGTCTCCACCGGACATCGATGCCGACGACATCAGCGGAGTGGAGCCGGCATCAGCAGCGGGAGTGAGCATCCTGCCGGCATCGCGGTGGTACCTGAACCCGATCCTGCACACCATCGTGTCAGCTGCGGTGGCGATTGCGGTGTTCGTTGGGCTGTCTCCCGGGCCTCGAAACACCTGACCCGCAGGGGCGATTCTTCAGCCACATTCACAGAATCGACTTGGCGTCGCTCCATCTTCCGGCCACTGCGGCGCCACGATCCGCGCCACGTCCTGCTCCTGCTCTTCCCCGCCCAGATCATCGCTAGACGACTGCCCCGCAAGGCTTCCTCCCCTCCGCTAGTGACGCGCCAGCTGGATGAAGGGTTCCAGCGAGGCTGGGTTCGCCAACGCGTCCCGGCTCACGGCATGGTCTGGATCGACGCCGGCGAGGATCCGCTTCACGGGCACCTCGCACTTCTTACCGTTGAGCGTGTGCGGGATCGCATCGACGGCCACGAACCTGTCCGGCACGTGCCGCGGCGACAGATCGGTACGGAGTGCCTGCCGCAACCGTGGCTCTACCTCGGCCAGCGTGGCGCCGGGAGCGAGTACGACGAAGCACAGCAGCTCACCCTCGGCGGCTGCACCTTGTTCGGTGGTGTCGACCACCAGGGAGTCGACGATCTCCTCGAGCCCTTCGACCACCGCGTAGAAGTCGGCCGTCCCCATTCGCACTCCCCCGCGGTTGAGGGTCGAGTCACTGCGTCCGTAGATGACGAACGACCCGCGCGGGGTCTTGCGGACCCAGTCGCCGTGCCGCCAGATGCCTGGAAAGTCCACGAAGTAGGCGTCGCGAAGCCGGGATCCGTCAGGGTCGTTCCAGAACGACACCGGCATCGACGGCATCGGCTTTGTCAGCACCAGCTCGCCGACCTCGTCGACGACCTCAGCTCCGCGGGAGTCATACGCGGCGACGGAGGCACCCAGCGCCGCGCACGACAGCTCCCCGAGCCATACCGGCACGGTGGGGGCAGCCTCAAGAAACGCGGTGCACACGTCTGTTCCACCCGACACCGAGCAGATCTGGACATGGTTACCGACCGCGTCGGCGATCCAGCGGAAGCCGTCGACGGACAGCGGCGCTCCGGTGGAGCCCAAAGCCCGGATCGCGGAGAGGTCGAACTCGTCTGCCGGGCGGAGCCCCGTCTTCAAGCACGCGTGGATATAAGGCGCCGAGACGCCGAAGTAGGTCACGCGATGCTTCTCAGTGAGCTGCCACAGAGTGCGTAAATCCGGGTATCCCGGGTTGCCGTCGTACATCACGATCGTCGAGCCCACCAGCAGGCCGGAGATCAGCATGTTCCACATCATCCAGCCCGTGGTGGTGAACCAAAAGAATCGCTCTCCTGGCCCGAGGTCGTGATGCAGGGCAAGCGTCTTGAGGTGTTCGACGACTATGCCGCCATGGCTGTGCACGATGCCCTTCGGCAGTCCGGTGGTGCCGGATGAGTACAGCACCCAGAGCGGGTGGTCGAACGGAACGGCGTCAAAATCCAGTGGGCCCGGCTCGACGATCAACTGAGACCATCGCATTGTGCCGGCCAACTCCGCACCGGGGTCGAGGTACGGCAGCAAAACGGTACGGGTGAGTGTCGGCATCTGCTCCCGCAGCGCTTGTACGCGGTCCCGTACGTCGAACGCCTTCCCGCCGTACCGGTATCCGTCGACGGCGAGGAAGACTGACGGTTCCAGCTGCGCAAACCGGTCACGCACGGCACGGGTTCCAAAGTCCGGTGAGCAGGAGGACCAGATCGCGCCCAGGCTCGCGACCGCCAGGAACGCGGCCAATGTGTCGACGCAGTTTGGCATCAGCCCGACGACCCGGTCGCCGCGGCCTACGCCGAGGCGTTGCAGGCCGGCGCGCAACCTGCCGACGAGATCGCGCAGCTCGCCATGGCTTAGCAGTCTTTCTAGCCCGTCCTCTCGAACGAACACCACCGCAAGGTCCTCGCCAGCACGCCCCGGACCGTCGGTAAGTGCGTGCTCGGCATAGTTGAGCGACGCCCCAGGGAACCACTCGGTATCCGGCATGGCCGGCGAACCGAGTGTCGCTTGAGGAGCGGCGTGGAATCGTACGCCGAGGAACTCCGCCGCCGCCCCCCAGAACGCGTCGAGATCGTTGACCGACCAGGCGTGCAGCGACGCGTAGTCGAGCTCATCGACGCCGGCAAGGCGACGTTCTCGTACAAAGCGGGTGAACTGCGCGATCGCGCTGGCCCGTGTGGACGCCGGGTCCGGCGTCCAGAGCACCTCGGGGACGTCCGTTTCCATCGGGACCATCCTTGCTGATGTGCGCAAGCGAGCCGATAGGCAGGATGCTGAGTTTGCCTCGCGGGTAAACCGGGAGGAGTCTAAGAGAACGAGTTCGAAGGCGGTGAAGCAATGCGAGCGTCCATCTCATTAGGCCGTATCGCTGGCATCAAGGTCGGCATCAACGCCAGCGTGTTTCTTATTCTTGCCATTCTGGTGGGCGGGCTCGCGACCGGTCAGCTGCCGGCCGCCTTTCCGGGGCATAGCGTCGCGGCCTACGTGATCGCAGCGATCATTGCAGCGGTGCTGTTCATGGCCTCGCTGTTGGCTCACGAGCTGGCGCACTCGGTGGTGGCGCGTCGCAACGGCATAGAGGTCGAGAGCATTGTGCTGTGGCTCCTTGGTGGCGTGGCACAGCTGCGGGGCGAGCCGAGGACTCCGGGGGCGGACTTTCGCATCGCCATCGTCGGCCCGCTGACGAGCTTGGGGTTGGCCATCGGTTTTGGTCTCGCCGCAGGAGGGGTCGCACAGCTGGGCACCACCGGGCTGACGTTCGGCGTGCTGGCATACCTGGCCGCGACCAACGCGATGCTCGCGATCTTCAACCTCATTCCCGCCGCACCGCTGGACGGTGGTCGAGTGTTGCGCGCGGCGTTGTGGCGGTGGCGAGGTAACCGGCAGGCAGCCGCAGTGAGCGCCGCCCGTGCTGGTCGGTTTGTCGGCTTCGCCTTGATCGCCCTCGGCGTGTTGCAGGTTGTGACTGGCTCCGGACTGAACGGAATATGGCTTGCGCTGATCGGCTGGTTCGTGGTTAGTGCCGCCACCGCCGAGGAACAGCAGGCCAGGTTGGGCGCTCAGCTGGGGGGCCTCACAGTCGGTCAGGTCATGACGGCAGGGCCCACCGTTCTCGACGGCAACCTCACCGTGGGCGACTTTGTAGCCCAGCTGGCGCTGACGCACCCGTTCTCCACGTATCCGATCGTTGATCCCCAGGGGCGGCTCACGGGTCTGGTCACCCTCAACCGCGTACGCGCCGTGCCCGCTGAGCTTCGCGCGACTACCCGCCTGCGGGAGATCGCCTGCGCGCCAACCGAGGTTCCGATCGCGCGACCGGAGGATCCTCTCGGGGAACTTTTGGAGCGCATGCAGGGCTGCGCCGACGGCCGCGCCGTTGTCGTTGACGAGGCCGGCCGGGTCGTGGGCGTGGTGTCCCCCAGCGACGTCGCCCGTGCACTGCAAGTTGCTGATCTACGCGGCTTCGATCCGTACCCCGCACCCTCCGGCGCTGATCTGACGTCGTTGCCATCGCAGTGGGACCAACCTCGTCGCTGACTCGCGGCGAGGTGCTACCGCCATGGCCGCTCTTATCGCTGAGACTGAGTCAGATCGAATCGGAGGGCGGAGCAAGATGGCCGACGCAGTTCGAGCCGCAGTGTTGGTGGCACCAGGTCGCTACGAGGTGCAGGAGTTCCCCCGACCCTCCCTAGCCGACGGGGCGCTACTCATGCAGGTCGAGATGTCTGGCATCTGCGGTACCGACAAGCACACGTTTCTGGGCGAGACTAAGCAGTACGCCGGCACGCCGGCTGAAACCGACACACCGTTCCCAATCATCCAGGGACACGAGAACGTCGGTGTAATCGCAGAGATCTCCCCCACCGCCGCAGAAAGCATCGAGTTCTACGGCCGTCGGCTCGCCGTGGGTGACCGGATCACGATGTGCCCCGATGTGGTGTGTGGTCGTTGCTATCCGTGCACCCATGTCATGGGGTACGTGTGGTGTGACAACTCCCAGTGCTACGGCAACTCTTTCACCAGCGCCGAGCCGCCGCATCTGTTGGGCGGCTGGGCAGAGTACATGTACCTGCGGCCAGACACGTTCGTGTACAAGGTGCCGAGCGGACTGTCGCCCCGGGTAGCCGTCCTGGCGGAGTTGATGGCCTGCGCGGCCAGCCTTGACAAGGTGAAAGAGTTCTCCTCCTACGCCATGGAAGGGTTCAACTCCGGCGACACCGTGGTCGTCATCGGCTCCGGCCCGCTTGGACTTCTCCACGTCGCCAAGGCCGACATGATGGGTGCCGGGCAGATCATTGCCACCGACCTGAGTTCGTACCGGTTGAGCTGGGCGCGACGCTGCGGTGCTGACGAGGTTCTCGACGTGTCGTCCACTAGGGCCGAGGAGCGTGTTGAGCGGGTTCGCGAGCTGACCGCCGGACGAGGAGCCGACGTTGTCCTGCATATGGCGAACACACCGAGGTCATTCGTGGAGGGAATCGAGATGCTGAAGCGTGGTGGGATGATGCTGGAGATGGGTAACTTCGCCGACACCGGCGAGATCAACATCAACGTGCACCGGCACATCTGCAGCAAGAACATTCGGCTGCTCGGCCTGACTAACCATCCGAGCACGGCGTATGGACCGGCACTGCGGCTGCTCGAGCGCTACGCCGACCGCTACCCGTTTGAAGAGATGGTCACTCACGAGTTCGGGCTGGACGACGTCGAGACCGCGATGCGCACCAGCATGAGCCCAGAGAGCATGAAGGTAGCTGTGGTGCCGACTCGCAAGGTCATTCCGCCCATTGCTCAGGCGACTAGCGTGGCGGCTGGTGTCGCATGATGTTGTCCCAACCGCTCGGCCCGTTGGTCGTGTCCAAGACCAATCCGCGGTACTTCGCGGTTGCGCATGCTGAGGGCGTAGACGAGAAGCCGATTTATCTGACAGGTTCGCACGTCAACAACAACTTTCACGACGGCTTAGGTCCCGGTCGTGATTGCCCGTCAGATCCAGAGCGGTTCGACTTTGACGCCTACCTGGACCTGCTCTCGACACGTGGTCACAATTTCATCCGGCTCTGGCGCTGGGAGCAGTTTCGGGGCCACCTGGCGCCGGCTGATGTGCACTTCTGCATGACGCCGCAACCATGGCTCCGGACCGGGCCTGGATCAGCCAAGGACGGCAAACCCAAATTCGATCTGTCTGTCTTCGATCAGACCTACTTCGATCGACTTCGCGAACGGATCATCGCGGCCGGACGTGTCGGAATCTACGCATCCGTCATGCTCTTCGAAGGCTTCAGCCTTCATCTGACCACGACGCCCGACAACATCGAGGGTCACCCGTTCCATGCCGGCAACAACATCAATGACATCGGAATCACTTCGATCCTCGACTATCAGGTTCTTCCACTCGATGCCAGGGTCGAGGCTCTTCAGCAGGTCTACATCCGCAAGGTGATCGACACCGTACATGATCTTCCCAATGTCTTGTACGAGGTCGCGAACGAGTCGTCGGGGCAGACGGCGGATTCGGTCGTACTGCCCGATGGATCAGCGGTGGAAACACCGATCGGTGATTCCACACAGTGGCAGTACCGCGTGATCAACAGCGTAAAGGACTATGAACACGAGATGGGATACGACCCGCATCCCATCGGCATGACCTACCTCTTTCCCGTGGATGATCTGAGCAAGGCGAACGAGCCGCTGTGGAACAGTCCTGCTGATTGGATCTCCCCGGGCTTCGACGACACGTTCGGTGAGAGCCGGTGGCTCACCGACCCACCGGCCAATGACGGAAGCAAAGTCGTTCTCCTTGACACCGATCACTTCTCGCCGTTCTCGAGCAACGCCTTGTGGGTATGGAAGTCCTTCCTCCGCGGCCACAATCCGATCTTGTACGACCTAGGCATCCTCGGTGGCGGCATGCCGCCTAACCCGTCCGAGGGGAACCCCTCCTTCGACTCATTGGAGCATGCCATGGGAGAGACCTGTGGCTTTGCGGAGCGGATCAGCCTGACCACGATGTCGCCGCGTACGGACCTGAGCGAGACGGGATTCGCGCTGGCGGATCCGGGCAATGAGTACCTGATCTTGCAGCCCAGTGAAACCGGTGACCCGTTCACCATGACCTTGACGCCCGGCCGGTACGCGGTCGAATGGCACAGCTTGGGCAGCCGCAAGACAGTGCCCGGCACAACGCTGACAGTCGCGGACGACAACCCGATCAGTAGCAGCGCTCCGTTCGAGGCCGCCGGACCCGCCGTCGTACATCTCCGCCGCATCTCCGGCTAGGCGATGATCCGGATGGCGTCATCCTCGAGTCGCATTTCGACACTTGCTGAATTCAACGCGCAGTTGGACACCTTGCAGCGCGCAGCGGACTCATCGAGCTCCGGACAGCCCGGTCGGATTTCGATGGGACAGATCTTCCAGCTGGCCAAGGACTTCATTAACGCATCCCCTAGCGACATCGAAGCCTTGCTGGACTCTCCGAGCCACCCGAGGCGAGTTGCCGCCGTCAGCATCATGGATTTCCAGGCGCGACGAAAGGCAACTCCGGACGGCACGCGGCGGGAACTCTATGAGCTCTATCTGCGACGACACGACCGGATTGACAGCTGGGATCTTGTCGACCGTGCGGCACCACATGTCGTTGGCGGCTACCTGTGGGATAAGCCGCGGGAACCGCTCTACCTGCTTGCCGCCTCCCCGCACTGGTACGAGCGGCGGACCTCGATCGTCAGCACCTGGTTCTTCATCCGCCGCGGCGACCTGGATGACACCTTCCGGATCGGTCAGATTCTCGCGAACGACCCCCACGAGCTGGTACAGAAGGCGGTGGGTGGCTGGATCCGAGAAGCCGGGAAGCGAGATGACCAACGCCTACGGGACTATCTCGACCGCAACGCCGCAACCATGCCTCGCACTGCCCTCCGCTATGCGATCGAAAGTCTGCCGCCCGAGGTTCGCGATCATTACCTCGGCCGCAAGCACGACAGAGCGCCTCGAGGCTGAGCTGGATTCGACTCAGCGGTAACCGGTTATCGCATTCTCAAGATCATTTTCCATCGCGGGAGCGAGCCATGATCAATGGGGATCGACCTTGTGCCTCAAGGCCGAGGGTGGACCTCCCCTAGGCTGTGTCCTATGGATGACTCCGACATCCTCGCCCGCATTCGGGAGATGGTCGATGCTGAGCATGAGCTGCGCCGCCAGATGCAGGACAGTCCGGACCCGATCAACGACGCCGCAGAGAGGCTTCGTGACCTGGAAGAATCCCTCGATCAATGCTGGGATCTGCTTCGCCAGCGCCGCGCGCATCGAGAGTTCGCACAGAACCCGGACGAGTCCCAGCCAAGGTCTCGGCAGCAGGTCGAGGGATATCTGCAGTGACGCTGAGGAACATGGCCGGTGAACGGGCCGGCTCAATTCCTGAACGGCCGATACGCCGCTACTGTCCAGGCCAGATGGCGTGATCTGATCAGATTGGATTCGAGCAACTCAAGCCGTGCTGCGAGGGCGCGCAGCAGCCGCCGGGAAAACCAGGTCCGGGTATAGATCGAGATAATCACGACCCCACCAGGTGCCAGTTGGCGCGCGTGATGCTCTACCGCGGCGATGGGATCCGGCAGGTAGTAGATGACCTCGTTCATTACCACAGCGTTCGGTGGCTGGTCGGCGACGAAGTCGAACCCATCGGCGCACATGAACTGCGTCCAGCGGTCGCACTTCGGCCGGGCAAGCAGGATGGACTGCTCGCAATTGTCGACGCCGAGATACCGGCCGTATCTGAGTCCCTCCTGGAGGATTCCCTGTGAGCACCCGATGTCGAGGACGAATCCCTCTTGGGCGTAGCGCTCCGTCACGCTCCGAACTGCGCTATAGCGTGCCGCCTCACTGCCGGCACGGAGTCGCTGCCAACTGTCCTTTCGGTTCTCCCGCGCGTTGTCGCGTGCAAGGATCGAACGCATGAGGAAGAGCGGCATCGGCGCCACAGAAAATAGGCCAACGGCGACTTTGCTTTGCATCAACTGCGCCACGAAAGTCTCGGAAGCCTGCTGAACTGCAAAATCCCTGCCCATCGGCCGCCCTCACAACCTCACTCGAAACGCGAGGGATCTCCCGCTCCCCGCCGTACGATCACCGCCTGGCCGTCGGAGAGATCGACCACCGTGGTCGGTACCTCGCCGCATTCACCGGAGTCCACGACCGCGTCCACGACATGATCAAGCCGCTCCATGATCTCCCAACCCTGCGTCAGCGGCCGATCCTCCCCGGGCATGATCAAGGTGCTCGACACCAGGGGTTCACCGAGGCCTGCCAGGATTGCCTGAGCGACCACGTGATCAGGAATGCGAACGCCGACCGTACGTCTCCGGGGATGCAGCATTCGGCGGGGAACTTCCCGTGTTGCCGGCACGATGAAGGTGTACTGCCCCGGCGTCGATGCCTTGACGGCGCGAAAGATCACGTTGTCGAGGTGTACGAACCGGCCAACCTGAGTGAAGTCCGCACAGACGAGTGTGAAGTGATGTCGGTTGTCCAGCTGACGGATCTCTCGAATCCGTTCCAGGCCTGACCGATTATCAAGCTGGCAGCCAAGCGCGAAGCAGGAGTCCGTCGGGTAGGCGACCAGCCCGTCAGCTCGCAGCAACTCGGCCACCCCGCCAATCGCTCGCGGCTGCGGGTTGTCCGGATGGACGTCGAAGTATCGGGCCACGAAATCGAGCGTAGTGGGAGGCAACTCAATCCGTTGCCAGGAGTTGCGTCGTGCCGCCATCGATCAGCCAGACGCGGTGCTCTGTTGGCTCAAATCCATTGAGCTCTCCCCCATCCCGCCGACCACGGCGACTGCGCGCGGCAGCCACGGCGACTCAGCTCAGCACAGGGCTCCGCTCTCCGCAGTGCTAGCAGGACGACCATCCTCTAATTCGGAAGTTAACGTTAAGTTTAGGTTTGTTAGACTGATCGCCATGTTGCACCGTACGGATCTGCTGACCATCGGCGAGCTGTCGGCGCGTTCAGGATTCGCGTCGTCTGCCCTGCGGTACTACGAGAACCTCGGCCTGATCACCTCAACCCGGACTTCCGGAAACCAGCGCCGCTACGAGCGGGCGATGCTGCGCCGCTTGGCGTTCATCCGCTCGGCGCAACGCGTCGGGCTGTCGCTGGAGGAGATCACCGAGGCACTGCGGACCTTGCCCGGCAGTCGCACGCCAACCAAGGCCGACTGGACCCGCCTCTCTCACCAGTGGCGTGGTCGGCTCAATGAACAGATCGAGCGGCTTGAGCGCCTTCGGGACCGGCTCGACAGCTGCATCGGCTGCGGCTGCCTCAGCTTGCAGAAATGCACCCTCCAGAATCCGGATGACTACGTGAGCTCTCGCGGACCTGGCGCGGTCTACCTGGATCCGTCCAAGGATTGACCGGCTGGCAGACGCACAGCCAGTCAGCGGATCGCGTCGGATACGTTACGGGCATGGTCAACAAGGTGGCAATGCTTACGGCGGGCGGTGTCGCACCATGCCTCTCCTCCGCGATCGGAGGGCTGATCGAGCGCTACACCCAGATCGCCCCCGAGCTTGAGATCATCGCGTACCGACACGGCTATGAGGGCTTGTTGCAGGGCGACTCGATAACCGTCACGCCTTCCGTTCGGGAGAATGCTGCAGTCCTTCACGCCTTCGGCGGATCCCCCATCGGAAACTCGCGCGTCAAGCTCACCAATGCGGCCGACCTGGTGGAGCGCGGCTTGGTTGCCGAGGGCGTTGACCCCCTGCAGGCAGCGGCTGACCGCCTGACCGCCGACGGCGTCGACATCCTGCACACGATCGGCGGCGACGACACCAATACCACCGCGGCCGACCTTGCCGCATTCCTGGCCAGCAACGGCTACTCGCTGACAGTGGTTGGGCTGCCCAAGACCATCGACAACGACATCATCCCGGTGCGCCAGTCGCTTGGCGCTTGGACGGCGGCCGAGCAGGCATCGCGTTTCGCACAGAACGTCATCGGCGAACACAACTCCGGATCGCGGATGCTGCTCGTCCATGAGGTCATGGGTAGGCACTGCGGGTGGCTCACGGCCGCCACAGCACAGGCGTATCGGAACTGGCTTGACACTCGAGCCTGGCTGCCCGATATCGGGCTCAGCCGAGAAGCGTGGGAGGTACATGGCCTCTACGTCCCAGAAGCGGTCTTCGATCTTGAGGTCGAGGCCCGGCGTCTCAAGGCGAAGATGGATCGGGTTGGCTCGGTCAACCTCTTCATTTCCGAGGGTGCTGGGCTGGAGACGATTTTGGCCGAGCTGGAGCGGTCAGGTGACGAGGTCCCGAGAGACCCATTCGGTCACGTCAAGATGGACAAGATCAACCCGGGTTCTTGGTTTGCGAGCAAGTTCGCTGAGCGGCTGGATGCCCGGAAGGTCATGGTGCAGAAGTCGGGGTACTTCTCCCGGTCTGCCGCCGCCAACCAGCGCGACCTCGAGTTGATCAAATCCATGACCGACTTCGCGGTCGACGCCGCCCTCCGCGGGGAGTCAGGCGTAGTAGGACACGACGAGGAACGCGGCGACGAACTCAGAGCCATCGAGTTCGACAGGGTCCGAGGTGGCAAGCCGTTCGACGTCGGCGCGCCTTGGTTCTCCGCACTGCTGGACAGCATCGGCCAGCCGAGCGCCCAGCTCACCGCTGCGCACTGACTCGGCCCAGGCAAGGCGGTTCACACAGCTTTCTTACGGCCGCGTACGACAGCCGAGAGCGCGTACGCGAGTGCCGCGCCCAATCCGACTCCGGTCGCGGCTCCAGTAACGTAACCAGCGCCCATCCCAACGCGGACCGAACGCACAGCAACAGCTTCAGGTACGACGCTCGGTTCCTGATGCTCGGTTTCCTGAGGTTCCGGCTCCGGCCCGGTGTGCGTCTCTTCCTCAGGAGGGACCGGGACGGCGTCATGCTGCGCGGTGGCAATCCACGCCGCGACGAACAAGACGAGCTGGGCAAAGATGTTGAAGAACAGCATGAGCACGATCACGGGCCCGAAGATCGCCGCGGCCGGGTTGCCCTGAAAGGCGCTGATCAGGAAACCCGCCACAAATTGCACAGCCACGAGTGCAATAGAACCCAATAGTGCCCCCCGACGGACGACAGACCAAGGCTCGCGGGTCTCCGGGAGCACCGTGTAGAGATACATGAAGATCAGCCAGCCGGCGCCGATCGAGAACCCGATCGAGCTGACCCGAAGCAGCGGCGCTATCCAAGGCTGATGACTGAGTCCGAGCCAACCGACCACCGTGTTCGCAAACGAAGTAGACAGCGACGCCAGGCCAAAGCTCACGGCCATGCCAACGATCAAGCCAGCCAAGATCAGCAGGTTGCCCAGTATCTTGACCACGATGTTGATCTTCTGCGGCCGAAGGTCGAACCCCGGGCGCCACTGGGTCCGCACCGCATTCTTCAGGTGGCCCATCCATTTGGCGCCGGTGTAGAGAGCGACCACGAGGCCGACGAGCCCGATGGTCCAAAACTGGCTGAGTGCTGTATTCACCAGACCCAGGATCTTGTCGCGCGTGGCCGGGTCTGTGCTGCCGAGGACATCGGCAACGGCATCCGCGACATCGTCCACGAGCTCGGGTTGCACGACGGTGAGCACGAAGCCGGTGATCGAGAAGGCCATCATCATGATCGGCACCAGCGCGAGCACCGAGAAGTAGGTGGTCGCGGCGGCGAACTGTGAACCGAGGCGGCTGAGGTAGCGCTCGGCGGCGCGCACCATGTGCGCGATCCACGGCCGCTGCTCGAGCCGCTTGATGCTCGCCGGCACCGCAACCATCTGTTCCCTTCCCTCTGCTGACGCCCGCCGTTCGGCCTCGACGCTATCGGATCGGCCAAGCGTGCATATATGTCTTGAGTCTGTCCAGATGTGCCCCCAGATGTGCCCTGAGCCTGTCGAAGGGCATGGCCCCGCGCTTCGACAGGCTCAGCGCGCAGAGAGCTGTGCTCTTGACACCCACGGCAGCCGCGCCTTGGCTGAGGTTATGAGCCCACTCTTGAATGATTCTGCCGTGTCCCGAGAGCTGGCGGGACTACCGAACTGGCGCCGTGTTGATGGCGATGAACCGGCGATTGCCGCGACGTACGAGTTGACTGACTTTGTCGCAGCGCTGGACTTCGTGAATCGGGTCGGGCACGAGGCGGAGCTCATGAACCATCACCCAGATATCGACATCCGTTGGAACAAAGTGACGCTGGTTCTCTCCACGCATTCCGAGGGCGGACTCACACAGAACGACATCGAGCTGGCACATCGGATCAACGAGGTGGCCGGTCAGGACACCTGAGAAAGCGCTACTCAAAGGCCTCCGGCGGAGGGCAGATGCAGACAAGATTGCGATCGCCGAAACCACCGTCGATGCGGCCGACGGGCGGCCAGTACTTGTCGAAGCCTTGGGCATAGAGCGGACCTGTGTGCAGGCCGGCTGGAAAGGCCGCGACCCGCCTCGGGTATGGGTGATCCCAGTCCTCAGAGACCACCTGAGCCTGCGTGTGCGGGGCATTGACCAGCGGGTTGTCCTGGCGCGGCCACTCCCCCGCTTCGATCTTGGCGATCTCCGCGAGGATGCTGATCATGGCGTCGCAGAACCGGTCGATCTCCTCCAGCGTTTCGGACTCGGTGGGCTCGACCATCAGCGTGCCCGCCACTGGAAAGCTCATGGTCGGCGCGTGGAAGCCGTAGTCGATCAGTCGTTTCGCCACATCCTCCACGCTGATGCCGCTGGCCTTGGTCAGCAGACGCAGATCGAGGATGCATTCGTGGGCGACCCTTCCGTTGCGCCCCGCGTACAGCACCGGATAGTGATCATGAAGCCGCTCTGCGATGTAGTTCGCCGCAAGTAGGGCGTGTTCGGTAGCCGAGGTCAATCCGCCCGCGCCCATCATCGCGATGTAGGCGTAACTGATCGGCAAGATGCCAGCCGAGCCGTACGGAGCCGCCGAGATCGGCCCGATGCCAGTCGTCGGGCCCGCCGTGGCGAGCAGGGGGTGGTTGGGCAAGAACGGCGCAAGGTGTGCAGCGACGGCAACAGGTCCGACGCCGGGGCCGCCGCCACCGTGCGGGATGCAGAAGGTCTTGTGGAGGTTCAGGTGGCTCACGTCAGCGCCGAAGGTGCCCGGTCGCGCCAAGCCGAGCAGCGCATTGAGATTGGCTCCGTCCACATAGACCTGACCTCCGGAATCGTGAACCATCTCACAAAGCTCGACGATGCCTTCCTCAAACACCCCGTGCGTAGAGGGATAGGTCACCATGATCGCCGCAACTTGATCATGGTGCTGCGCGATCTTGGTCCCCAGGTCTGCCAGGTCGACAGCGCCATCGGCAGCAGCTTTGACGACAACAACCTTGAGGCCCGCCATGGTGGCGGAGGCAGCGTTCGTTCCGTGCGCCGACGAGGGAATCAGGCAAATGCGCCGTTGACGATCACCACGCGACTCGTGGTAGGCCCGGATAGCTAGCAACCCGGCGAGTTCGCCCTGGCTGCCGGCGTTGGGTTGAATCGATACCTTGGCGTAGCCGGTGAGCTCGGCCAGCCAGGACTCCAGTGCCTGAATCAACGCCAGATAGCCCTGTGCGTCCTCGACGGGCGCAAACGGATGCAGGTTGGCAAAGCCTGGATAGGAGATCGGCTCCATCTCGGTTGTCGCGTTCAGCTTCATCGTGCACGAACCAAGCGGAATCATTCCCCGATCCAGCGCAAAGTCCCTGTCCGACAGCGCCCGCAGATAGCGGAGCATCGCCGTCTCGCTGTGATGTGTGTTGAAAACCGGGTGGTTCAGGTACGGGGTCGTACGTTCACGCCCAGCCAGTGTGTTGGCGAACGGCCGCGATTGGCGCTCGATGACTCCGAACGCCGCGCGCACCGCGTCCAGCTGGACCGTCGTGGCATCCTCACCCACTGACACGCCGACATGATCATCGTCGACGAGCCGGAGGTGGACTCCCCCGGTACGCGCCGCAGCCACCACTGCCCCGGCACCGCCCGGCACCTCGGCTAGCACGGTGTCGAAGAATGAGTCGTGTACCAAACGGATCCCGCCCTCGACAAGATCACGGGCCAGCTCGACGGCACGGGTGTGGATGGATGTCGCGATCTCGCGCAGGCCGTTCGGCCCGTGGTAGACGGCGTACATGCTGGCTGTGACGGCGAGTAGGACCTGCGCAGTGCAGATGTTCGAGGTCGCCTTCTCCCGTCGGATGTGCTGCTCTCGGGTTTGCAGGGCCAAGCGGAAACCGGGCGTGCCATCGCGATCCTTGGAGACGCCGACCAGCCGTCCAGGCAGCGTCCGTTCCAGTCCAGCGCGTACGGAGATGAAGCCAGCGTGCGGTCCGCCGTAGAAGAGGGGTACGCCGAACCGCTGGCTGGACCCGACGGCTACGTCCGCACCCCACTCCCCGGGCGGCGTCGTCAACGTCAAGGCCATGAGGTCGCAGGCCGCGATCACCATGGCCCCGCGGGCGTGCGCGCGATCTGCGATGGTCCGTAACTCATCTGTACTGGCGAGCCGTCCACTGGCGCCAGGGGTCTGCACGATCACTGCGAACAGGTCAATCTCCTCGATCGCCTCCATCAGTGGCGTGCTGGCCACAACAACTTCGATTCCAAGCGCAGCGGCCCTGGTGGTCACGACCCCGATGGTCTGCGGCAAGGTATCGCCGTCAAGGAGGATCGCCTGACCTGTTTTGACGCTCCGACGAGCCAGCGTCATGGCCTCGGCGACTGCCGTCGCCTCGTCGAGCAGGCTGGCTCCTGCCGTGGGCAGCGCCGTGAGATCTGAGATCACGGTCTGAAAGTTCAGCAAGGCCTCGAGCCGGCCCTGGCTGATTTCGGGCTGGTATGGGGTGTAGGCGGTATACCAGGCAGGCGACTCGAGAACGTTCCGGCGGATTACCGATGGTGTCACAGTGCCGTGGTAGCCGAGGCCGATCATCGAGGTCAGTGGTCGATTGCGACTGGCGAGCTCTCGCAGCACCTCCAACGTCTCGGGCTCGGAGAGTGCGGGCGGCAAGGCGAGTGGCTCGGTGCTGCGTATGGATCGTGGTAGCGACTGATCAACGAGCTGCTCAAGGTTGGCGAGCCTGAGGACAGCCAGCATCTTTTCGCGATCATCGGCCTGTGGACCGATGTGACGGGTGCTGAACCGCTGCGATGGGAGTGAGCTGATTGTGGTGTCTGGAAGTGTGGCGGTCATCGAAACTTCTTTCGCGAGCGTGCAGGTATGTGCTCTCGCTTCCGCGAGCAGCACTCCCCCTCTGTCACCCGCGGCTCCAGAGTTGCCATGGCGAGCGCAGTCTTGATTGCCTGAGAGGTTCCGGGGATGTTGCCCCTTCGGCGCCACCGACTCTCGATCTGAGGTGGTGAACTCTCCCGCACCGCCGTTCCAGCAGCGACCAGATTACTCCGTCAACCGGTGGTTCGTGCCTGCCGACGCTGGGAAAGCTCATCGTTTGACAGATGCGTCTCCTCAGCTTCAGCTCGCTCAGCTGGCAGCTTCGCGAGCGTTCCTTCTATATCACGCCAGACGCCGCCGAGAGCGATGCCAAAGACTCCCTGGCCACCACGGAGGAGATCGATCACTTCGTCGTCGGAGGTGCATTCGAACACCGACACCCCGTCGCTCATCAATGTGACTTGGGTGAGGTCCTGAACGCCGCGCGCCCGCAGATGCTCGATCGCGGTACGGATCTGCTGCAGTGAAATACCGGCATCGATCAGCCGCTTGATCACCTTCAAGATCAAGATGTCACGGAAGCTGTAGAGGCGTTGTGAGCCGGACCCTGATGCGCTCCGCACTTCCGGCACCACCAGGCCAGTACGCGCCCAGTAGTCGAGCTGCCGGTAGGTGATGCCAGCCGCGCTGCAGGCGACCGGTCCACGGAAGCCCAGGTCGATCGGCAGCGGTGAAAAGTCGCCGTCGAACAGCAGTCCCTGCGCTTCAGCCGGCTCAATGCCGGGCGTATCGTCCGGCTTCGCTGATGCGTCGGTGCTGCTCACGTGGGCCTCCGGATTCTCAGAATCAGTTGCTGCGGTGGGAAGAGAGAGACTCCGTTTGAGTTCTCTCCGCGTAATTCCACGGTCGGCATTACTGTCTGAACGCTACGACGAGTGCACAAACCGGTCAACGACCACGCCGCTGAGGACGCCCCGCTTTGGAGAAGTCTCAATCAGTACTCGAGGGGATAGTCGAGTGCACTGAGTGGCTACCCACAGTCTCAAGTTGACCGTAAGTGTTGCTGCTGACTAGGACTTTGGCTCCTCACCAGTGACAAAGTCATCGGGATTGACCTGATCGAGAAATTCCCGGAACTTCTCGACCTCGTCATCTTCGGCTTCTGGAATCTCGATGCCGGCCTCGTCGAGGACGTCCTCGGCGCAGTAGATGTCAGAGCCCACCCGCAGTGCGAGCGCGATGGCGTCTGAGGGCCGTGCGCTGACTTCGATCCCATCAACGAGCAGTATGGCGTAAAAAGTGCCACCTTCGAGTTCGGTGATCTGCACCTCTGTCAGCCGGTGGCCCAAAGTCGTGAGGGTGTCGACCATGAGGTCATGGGTGAGCGGCCGCGGCGGGACAATGCCCTCTTGAGCATTGGCGATCGCGGCGGCCTCGGCTGCTCCGATCCAGATGGGCAAGTATCGAGTTCCGCCCACCTCGCGCAACAACACCATCGGAGCATTCGACGGCATCTCGACCCGGACACCCACCACATCGAGCTCACGCATGCGACAACACTACTTCGCGAGCAGCCAGCTACAAGATCACCCCTCATCGGCCGATCGCGCGTCGCCATGTCACGACACTAGATACGCTCCATGGCGGTGCGGACCAAAGCGGCATGGAAGCTGATCACCAGCTGGGTGACATCGCTTGGGACATCGCGGTTGCCGCTGGCGCGTCGGATGTACGGCGCGATCGCCTGTTCCACCAGCCCGACCTCACGGTCGGCTGACAGCTTGAAGGCTCGCAGATGTCGCCCGTCAATGCCGTACTCGGCCAGTCGACGCGCGGCGATCGCCAGCGTGAGGGCGTCCCTGCCGTAGTGCGCGGTTCCGCGTCGGGTAACCACAATCTGTGTTCGCTCGAGCTCACTGAGCGCGGTTTCTGTTAGGCCGCTCGCGTCCAGCAACTCCTGGCGGGTGAGCCTGACCGGTTGTTTCGCGGCTGCCGCCGACGGGTTGGGTAGCCGCGCTGTGGCGCTGCCAACCAGCGCGCTCTGCGCACCTGAACCAAGCGGAGTCTGCCCGCGATCGAGCTGTTCCAGATGTTCCCGGATCACCTTCAATGGCAAGTAGTGCTCCCGCTGCACAGACAGCACATAACGCAGCCGCTCGACGTCACTTTCGGTGTAACGGCGATAACCCGACGGTGCACGCTGCGGAGTGATCAGACCTTCGGTTTCGAGGAATCTGATCTTGGAGATCGAAATCTCCGGAAATTCGGTCCGCAAGATCGCCATGACCTGGCCAATGCTGCGGGTCGCGTGCCGCAGACGACTTTCGGTCACCACGGCGCCCGGATCCTCCGCGCCTCGGGCGCGAGCTTCGCCGGCCGTGCCGGCCGGAGACTCCGCAGAGTTCGGCATCATGCGAGGGCTATTCCACGCCCCGGGTACTCCCGAAGTAGACCAGGCGGAACTTGCCGATTTGCACCTCGTCACCGTTCCGCAGCAAGCATTCGTCGACGAGGTCTCGGTTGACGTAGGTGCCGTTGAGACTGCCCACGTCCTTGACCAGGGTTCCCTCCGGAGTGCGGGTGAACGTGGCGTGGCGGCGGGACACTGAGATGTCGTCGAGGAAGATGTCGGAATCCTGATGCCGTCCAGCGGTGACGAGATCGGTGTCCAACAAGAACCGGCTGCCAGCATTGGCGCCCCGCTGGACAATCAGCAGCGCTGAACCATGCGGCAGTGCGTTGACGGCTGCCTCATCCTCGGCCGTCAGCGAGTCCGTGTCACGCTCTTCAACCATCGCGGGCATCGCCTTGGTCGTGTCGCCGGTCGGCACCTTCTCGGGGGTGGCGGCTCGAGCAGCACCAGGGATCAGCGCCGAGCCACATTGGCCGCAGAAGTTACTCCCCTCTGGGTTCTCATGTCCACAGTTGGTACAGAACGGCATTGCTTTCGACTTTTCCTTTACAGCCTCGAAGGCTCGAGGCGTGATGCAGAGTTTAGGACCAAACGCAATCCGGGACGTAGCTGCCGTAGCATCAGCCTCCCACCTGTTCGGCGTAGGAATCAGCATCCAGTAGGTCGTCCAGGTCCGCGCCCTCGTCCAAGTCCAGCTCGAAGAGCCAGCCGTCCCCATATGGATCGGCGTTAATGATCTCTGGATTGGCCTCGAGCAGGGGGTTGACTGTGGTGATCACTCCGGGCACCGGACAGAAAATGTCCGAGACACTTTTCGTGGATTCCAGCTCACCGCATGCGTCACCGGCCGAAACCGGATCGCCCACCTCCGGCAATGAGACGAAGACGATGTCGCCGAGCTGGTCAGCCGCGTACTCGGTGATTCCAACGCGCACGCGGCTGCCGTTCCCACTGCGAACCCATTCGTGCTCGGTCGAGTACTTCAGATCTTCGGGATAGTCCGACATCAAACTCCTCAAGTTCACACCATCATCGAGGGGTGGACGGCGGGGGCGCAGGACGAGCGTACTGATTCTCCCTCGACGCGTGTAACGATTCGATCACAACCCGGTCCTCTTGGTCGATCTCCACCTGTCCACCGATTTTGGGTCCAGTGATTTCGGAGACGATTCCGCCTCGGAACCGCGCAGCCTCCTCCAGACTGTGCGGCTCCCCGATGACCTCGAGTGTGATCGGCCGGCTGACCGGCTTACTGTCGATGACGAGTCCACGTGCATCGGAGCCGAACCACGTTGATCCGACAACCCGGATCGTGTTGTTCACCTCGATCACCTCGGCACCAGCGTCGCGCATCTCCTCGACCGCATCGAGAAGGACCGCGGCGTCCACGGCTGCATTCGGATCGGCGATGCGCATCCGGATACCGTTCCCCTCAGCCGGGACCGTGCCGGCCAGGATGGACAACTCGGTGAGGTGCTTCTCTGCTTCCTCCCGCGCCACGCGTTGCGTGTCGGCACCTGACCGCAGATTGCTTCTGGTCTGCTCAAGCTGCGCGATCTCCCCTTCGAGCCGTCGTGACTCCGCGCTGAGCCCGTCGAGCAGCTGAATCAGATCCTCACGTCGCGCCGACGCATAGGTGTCGTCGTCTGCGTTGATCTGGATCTGCATGGCACCGGCTACACCCACAATGAACAAGATGATCGCCGCCAGAACCTGTCCCCGACCGGGATGTAGCAGTGATGCCCGTAGTCGGGCGCGGGTGCTGCCTGCTGCGTCGGTAGCCTCTTCGGTCCGGTTCGTCGGCCGCGAAGAGGGCTGAGCTTCATCGACGGTTCCAGCTGTCGGATGCTCCTCGCCGGCAAGCCGTCGTTGGCTGCGCCGCAGCGAGCCAATACGGCGGGACGCTGCAATGCGTGGCCGGCTGCGAGTGCGCCGGCGCCTCGGGGACGGCGCCGGCCGCTGCCCGTCGAGGCGTACCTCGTCAGGCATGGAACAGTGCCCGCCTGATGGCAGCAGCGTTAGTGAAGATGCGAATTCCCAGCACCACGACGACGCCAGTCGCGAGTTGTGAGCCGACGCCTATCTGGTCCCCCACGTAGACAATCGCGGCAGCGATCAAGACGTTGGAGATGAACGACACAACGAAGACCCGGTCGGTGAACGTGCCCTCCAAGTACGCCCGGAACGCTCCGAACAGGGCGTCCATGGCGGCGACAATGGCGATCGGAAGGTACGGCTGGAGGACCTGGGGAATCGATGGCTCCAGCGCGATGCCGAGCACGATCCCCGCAAGCAACCCCAGCAGCGGGATCACGAGGTCGCCCTCCCCGCGTGCCGAAGCACCATGCCAGGATCGGCTGCCAGATCGAGCTGCTTCACGTCACTGATCTCGTATCTCATTTGCCGGTTCTGGGCCAGGTCATTCCACCACGCGCCAGCCGAAGACTCAACAAAGTGAGCCTGCAGCGTACGCATATCGCCAATCGCTTCGACACGGTATGGGCGAGTGAGCGAGCGATAGTCGACCGTAATGGCGTCACCGGCACTCCGGATCGCCGTCAGATTTGACAGTCGGTGCCCGTTGATCGAAATGGCCTCGGCGCCGGCCTGCCAGAGCCCGTTGGCCAGAACCTGGAGATCGATGTCGAGAACCCTGTCGCGGGCGTCGGCCGTGGCCGATGGTGAGTCGTCCACGACGATCAGCACGCCAGGGCCGGTGACAGCGACGTTGCCGACAACTGGGTCGAGCGCATTGATGCGGGTTTCCAGGGAATGGGCCGCGTCATCATCGCCCAAGGCCGCGGCTCGGAGCGTTGCGATGTCCTGGGTCAGGGAGGTGACTCTCCCCCGCAGCTGGTCCTGCTCGTGTTCCGCGTTCCGTACACGATTGATCAACTCGGTGCGCTGCATCTGAAGTGCTGGTGCTGCCCGGGTGGTTTGTAGTGCCGCGACTGCGAACAAGGC
>DASUYM010000171.1:0-25526 GCA_036377435.1 Propionibacteriaceae bacterium | reverse complement strand
ATTCAGCTCTATGTCGTCGGTGTCTTTGTGTCGTTCACTGTCAGCCAGCTCGGCATGCTGCGGCACTGGACGCGTCACCTGAGAATCGAGAAGGACCCGGCGGTGCGTGGGCGGATGATCCGTTCCCGAGTGATCAACGCCATCGGACTGACGATGACCGCGACTGTGCTCGTCATCGTGCTGCTCTCAAAGTTCACGAAGGGGGCCTACATTGCCATCATTGCGATGGGCGTGCTCTTCGCGATGATGAAAATGATCAGGCGGCACTACGATGCGGTGGCTCGGGAGACTGCACTGGTCGAGGGCGAGGATCGTGTGCTGCCCAGCAGGGTGCGGGCCGTGGTGTTGGTCAGCAAGCTGCACAAACCAACGCTGCGCGCGCTCGCTTTCGCCAAGGCCGCCCGGCCCAGCAGCTTGGAGGCTCTCACTGTCTCGGTCGACCCGCAGGAAACCGAACGGCTGGTGAAGCTGTGGGAGGAGGCCGACGCGGGTGTTCCGCTCAAGGTGCTCGCCTCGCCCTATCGTGAGGTGACCACTCCGATCATCGACTACGTCAAGAACCTGCGGCGCGAAAGCCCGCGTGATGCGGTGACGGTCTACATCCCCGAGTACGTCGTCGGTCATTGGTGGGAGCACATCCTGCACAACCAGAGCGCCCTACGACTCAAAGGACGGCTGCTGTTCACACCTGGCGTGATGGTGACGTCGGTCCCATTCCACCTTGCGTCATCGACCAAGGCCGAACAAAGGCTCGAGCGGGAGACTGCTCAGGAGAATGCGCGTCGGTACCTGCGCAGTGGCCAATAGTGACAGGCACCCATCGACCGCACAGGGCTCTCAGCGAGCCGCGCGGCTGCTCTTGCTGAGCGGCAGACCCGAGTACCAGCGCTGGAGCTCTGCGAACCCCTCGTCGAGGCTGACCCGAGGCTCCCACTGCAGGACTTGACGAGTCAGTCGCTGGTCGAACCAGTGTGCGGTGGACATCTGCTCGACCAGGAAACGGGTCAGTGGCGGATCGTCAGCCGGGCGTCCCGGACGTAGACCTTCCGCTAGTGTCCAGAGCGACTCCGTCAAGGTTCCACCCGCGCGCGCCAGTCGCACCGGCACATGCCGAGTCGGTTCGGGCGCTCCGGCGGCGCGGCACAAGGCGGCAAGCATCTCCGCGATCGGGCGCGGCTCTCCGTTGGTCACCACCAGCGCCTGGCCACGGGCCTCGATACAGCGGTCCAGAGCCGCTAGTAGTGCCTCTACCGCGTTGACCACGTAGGTGGTGTCGATCAGGGCCGCCCCCGAGCCGATCAGAGGCAGCCGCCCGTGACGCGCCCGATCGATCACTCGGGCCACCAGTTGGGCGTCACCCGGGCCCCACACCAAATGTGGGCGCACTGCGACGACGGCGAGCTGGTCGTGATCGGCGCTCAGCGCGATCCGCTCCGCGGCGGCCTTGCTTCGCGCGTACGGGCCGCGCGCGCTGAGCGGGTCGGCGGGATCTGCGCCGCGGCCGACCAGCGAGGTTCCGGCATGGGCCACGGAGGGCGATGAGACGTATACCAGCCGTGGCACTCCAGCTGTCACACAGGAATTCACGACCGCACGGGTGCCTTGGACGTTGACCCGCCGGTACTCCGCCTCCGGCCCGATCACGTTCACTTTGGCGGCCAGGTGAATGACCGCGTCCTGGTCGCTGACCGCGGCGCGTACGGCATCGAGGTCGCTGATGTCGGCCAACACTTCGGGCACTCCCAGTCCGGCCGGGCGTCGCTGTAGCACCGTCACCTGGTCGCCCCTGTCGGCGAGCGCTTGCGCCACACCGCGCCCCAGCATCCCGCTCGCTCCGGTGACCAGCACTCGCACGTCGCCCTCCGTCCTACGGCCGACCGGCCCGAGCACCGGACAGCACCCGCTCGGCCCAGCGGGCGAGTCGCTGGCGGTCGATCTTTGCGGCGTGCCGGATGTCCACCGGCAAGGCTTTGATTCCCAGGACAGCGGCCAAGGGTACGCCGGCAGCTTCCCGTACGGCGCTCGCGAGCTCGGGTGTCGCCAGCCCAACGGGTGCGGGGGTTCCAGGTACCACCACTGCCACCACCTGCTGAGTGCCCAGAGGGCCGACGCCGACCACGGCGGCCCCGGTCACCGGGGATTCGGCTTCGATCCGCTGCTCCACACCGACCGGGGTGAGCGGCCCGCCGGCGGTCGTGATGACGTGCACCAGACGGCCCTCGACCCACAGTCGCCCTGCGCTGTCGAGGTGCCCGACATCGCCGCTACGATGCCAGCCAGGATCACGAGAACTTGCCCTCTCGGTTGCCCAGAGCCGGTCGTAGCGTTCCTTCACTTGAGCGGCGGACACACAGATCTCGCCGGTGATCTCGACCTGGTCAATGGGTACCCCAACGGCCCTGCCGAGGGAGTCCAGCGGGCTGATCCGAATCTGCACACCTGGCAGCGGCCGGCCGACGCACACCCCGTTGCCCGGACCAGCCTCCTCGAGTTCGGGCAGCGAAATGTCGGTCAGCGGCAGGGCCTCGGTCATCCCGTACGGGGTGTGCAGCTCGGCGCACGGCAGGACGTCATGGAGGCGGCGCAGCAGCGGCACGGAAACCGGCGCCCCGGCCGAGAGCACCAACCGGATGCGCGCAAGAATCGAGGATTGCTCGGCGGTCAGCTCGCCCGCTGTGGCGACCACATTCCGCAAAGCCGCCGGGGAGGCGAAGACCAGTGTGGCGTCAATTGCCGCCGCGGCCTCGGCCAACCGGACCGCGGTGAGAGTACCCGGTTTGGTGACGTCCATCTGCGGCACAGCGGCTCCGATGCCGAGAGCGGGGCCATAGAGCGCGAACGGGGCGAAGGCAGCCACCAGTCGATCGCTTGGATCGGTGTCGCACAAAGTTCGCAAGACGTCGACCTGAGCTCGCAGTTGGTGATGCCGATAGACGACCCCCTTGGGCGGCCCTGTGGCCCCCGAGGTGAACAGCACCGCAGCCTCGCTCGACTGCGCAACGTCGGTGTCGGCGTCCGCTCGATGGGCGCCGAAGAGGACTGAGCCGCGATCCTCAGGTGCCGCAAGCTCGTCTGTCGAGTGCTCGGCCCCGAACATCCGTCGGATGGGCTTGGGCAGCTCACCGGCCACCAACCGAATCCCCGGGAGCCGCGCGGCAGCCGCGGCTGCGACGGCCGCCGGGATGCCGATCAGGTAGTCCGGATCAGCGCTACGAAGCGCGTCGGCCATTCGACGCCAACCGAGGCCCGCGTCCGCGACCACGATCGCGGCACCTGCCCGCCAGCATGCATAGACGGTTGCGGTCAGATCGAGACCCGGCGGCACCAGCAGCGCAACTCGATGTCCGGGCCGTACGCCAACTCGGCGCAGCCCATCAGCCAACGCGTGGACCCGGTTCTCCAGGTCGGCGAACGAGGTCACCCGGGTGCCGCCGCGGCCCAACTCGGCGATCGCCAGACCGGAGTCACCGCCGGGCAACGCGTCAGCGGCGATACCAACAACCAGGTCCGGAACCGCCTCGGGCGTCGGCCGCTCGGACGCCGACCGCTTCCGCGGCGTGGTGACCTTCGCTCTCACCCACGACCAGGCATCCTCGGCCGACTGAGGGGCGTCCTCCATTACCAGGTGCGAGGCTCGGGGGTACCGTTGCACATCCGCGTCCGGCAACCGGCGCTGCAGGTCGCGGAGCGACGTGTGCGTGAAGACAGGGTCCCGTGGGCCCCACATCAGCAGTGTCGGAACGGTCGCGAGCTCGCTCAATCTGGCCGCTACGTGATCGAGTGCGGGGCGGCTGGGATGGCTTGGCTCCAAGGGGATATCGGCGACGAAATCGCCGACCGCCCGCCGTCGATCAGTGGTGGAGTACGGGGCCGCCAGCGCAGTGCGCACCTCGACCGGTATCGGCGGGCGGGACAACCCTGCGGCGGCGCGTACGAACGTTGCCGTACGTACACAGACAAGCTCCCGCAGCGCACGGCTGCGCGCCAGCCGAATCAGTGCAGGCGTGGCTTTCGGCGGCGGCACGGCGACCCCGGTGTTGGTCAAGATCAACCCGGCGATCTGATCAAGATGGCGTAGCGCCCACCCCAGCGAGATAGGACCACCCCAGTCGTGCGCCGCCAGCACTACCTGACCGGCGACGCCCAGCTCAGCGGTGATGGCGTCGAGGTCATCGATCCGCGCCGCAAGGGAACGGGGCAAGTGTGGTCGCTCCGAGTAGCCCATCCCAAGCTGATCGACCGCGACGACTCGCCAGCCTGGGTCCGCGCAGGTCAGAAACCGGCGCCACAGATAGGACCAGGTCGGGTTGCCGTGCAAGCAGAGCAGCGTTCCAGCGTCTGGTGCGACGCCATTGTCGAGCACGTGCCAGGTACGCGGCACCCCTTCGGTGTCGACGGCTTGGACCAGCCTTGACCAGGAGGGGTCGACTCCCGGCATTCCGCTGAGCTCTGCGGCGATGGCGGGCGCGGCGAGCAGGCTGTTGATCACCAGACGATTTCGGCGTACGAGGTGTTCAGTCCGGACCCGATGCCGAGCAGCAGGACCCGGTCCTCGGCACGCAGCTGGTCCATGTGCCGGGCCAAGGTGAACGGCACCGCGGCCGGACCCATGTTGCCGTACATCGGCAGGGTGAGCGGAAATCGCGCCGGGTCCACCCCGAGCGCCGTCGCGAGCGCGCGGATGTGCACGACCGAGGTCTGGTGAGCAACGAACCAATCGATGCCATCCCAGTCGAACTCCTCCCTCGCGTCGGCCCAGGTCGCCAAGGCAAGCGCCAGCCCCGCGTCGAACAGCCGCTTGGTGTCGGTTCGCATCCGGGTGAGATCACCCACGCAGAGGTCGTGGTGCTCGGTGCCGGCCCGGCTCACACCACCGACCACCCGGTGACCTTCGGGATGGCGGTCCGCCCGGCCCAGCACCATGGCCGCCGACCCGGAACCGAGGGTGAGGGTGGCGAACTGGGACCGCAGGTCGGCCGCGGTAGCCTCGTGCCCCGCAAGCCGCTCCAGCGTAAGCGCCTGGGTGTAGCGGGAACCTTCGGCATCGACGATCACCGCATAGTCCGCCTGGCCGGAGTCGATCATCGTGCCGGCCAGTTGAATGCCGTTCACAAAACCGAGACAAGCATTCGCCAGGTCGAAGTTGAGGCAGCTGGTGGGCAGGCCCACCTGATGGTGAATCGCCGCCGCCGTGGAGGGCTCGAGATACTCGCGCGAGACGGCCGTGTTGATCATGACGCCGACCTGCGCAGGCGTGATGCCCGCCTCTGCCAGCGCCTTGGCGGCCGCCACCGCCGCCGCGTCAGCGAAGCTCACGTCCGCTGGCCACCAGCGACGCTCGACCACTCCCGCCAGCTTCTCCAACATGCCGGGCCGCGTTCCCACACGCCGGTAGGTCTCTGCCAGCCGTTCGTCAAAGGCGGCAGAGGTCATCACAACCGGTGCCTCAACGGCACACACCGAGAGCACCGTGGTGTTGACCGGCCGGAAGCTTGCGTTACCGCTCATATCGTGCCCCTACCCAGGGACGCCAATCCTGCCTCCCCTAAAGCTGGTCTCTGCACTATGGTGTCACCGCCATCGGGAACCGCTGTCCATGGCTCGTAGGATCACCATGTTATCTTGACGTCAAGATAGTTTCGACGACGACGTACGGAGGGCTCATGAGTGTGAACAGCTTCGATGCCAAGGCAACCCTCCCGGTTGGTGACGAGTCGTATCAGATCTTCCGGCTCGATGCCGTCGAGGGCTCGGATTCGCTTCCGTACAGCCTGAAGATCTTGCTGGAGAACCTGCTTCGCACCGAGGACGGCGCCAACATCACCGCCGATGACATCCGCGGGCTTGCCGCCTGGGATCAAAACGCTGAGCCGAGCAAGGAGATCCAGTTCACTCCTGCGCGAGTGATCATGCAGGACTTCACAGGTGTGCCATGCGTGGTCGATCTGGCGACGATGCGTGAGGCAATGGCGGAGATGCAAGGGGACCCCGCCAAGATCAACCCACTTGCACCGGCCGAACTGGTGATCGATCACTCAGTCATCGCCGACGTGTTCGGCACCGCCGACGCGTTCGTCCGGAACGTGGAAATCGAGTATGAACGCAACAGGGAGCGCTATCAGTTCCTGCGCTGGGGCCAGACAGCCTTTGACGATTTCAAGGTGGTTCCGCCCGGTACGGGGATCGTGCACCAGGTCAACATCGAACACTTGGCCCGCGTGATCTTCTCTCGTGAAATCCAATCTTCGACAGGCTCGGGAGAGACCGAGCTGTACGCCTATCCCGACACCTGTGTCGGTACCGATTCACACACCACCATGGTGAACGGCCTCGGCGTTGTCGGCTGGGGAGTTGGCGGGATCGAGGCCGAGGCGGCGATGCTCGGCCAGCCGGTCTCGATGCTCATCCCTCGGGTTGTCGGTTTCAAACTCTCCGGCCAGTTGCGCGAGGGCACGACCGCAACCGACCTTGTTTTGACCATCACCGAGATACTGCGGCAGCACAAAGTGGTTGGAAAGTTTGTCGAGTTCTACGGACCTGGCGTCTCCCACGTGCCCGTGGCAAATCGGGCCACGATCGGCAACATGAGTCCTGAGTACGGCTCCACGATCGCGGTCTTTCCGATCGACGGCAAGACAATCGAATACCTGAGGCTCACCGGTCGCAGTGATGAGCAGATCGCACTCGTCGAGACCTACGCCAAGGCGCAGGGTCTTTGGCATTCCGACGATCGGGAACCGAGGTATTCCGAATACCTGGAGCTTGACCTTGGCACAGTCGTTCCAAGCATCGCCGGGCCGAAGCGTCCGCAGGACCGAGTCCAGGTCGCCCATGCCAAGCAGGGATTCCGCGAAGCGCTGCGCGACTTTGTGGCTACCGAGGAGCTGACCGGCTGGGACGAGTCGGTGGATGAGTCGTTCCCAGCTTCCGATGTGCCGAGTCACGCAAGCGGCGAATCGTTGGCGCCGCATGAGTACGGCGAGGAGGCGACCGACATCGCGCGGCCAAGCAAGAAGGTGCCCATTACGCTGAGCGACGGCACGTCCTTCGAGCTCGACCACGGCGCGGTGGTCATCGCAGCAATCACCTCCTGCACCAACACGTCCAACCCAAGCGTCATGATCGGCGCTGCGCTGGTCGCCAAGAAAGCGGTCGAGCGCGGCCTGAATCGAAAGCCGTGGGTGAAAACGACCCTGGCTCCCGGCTCGAAGGTCGTCAGCGACTATTACGACCGCTCCAGCCTGACGCCGTACCTGGACAAGCTTGGGTTCAACTTGGTCGGCTATGGCTGTACGACCTGCATCGGCAACTCCGGGCCGCTCATCCCCGAGGTCAGCGCAGCCGTGCAGGAGAATGATCTTGCGGTGGTCTCGGTGCTGTCGGGCAACCGAAATTTTGAGGGCAGAATCAATCCCGACGTCAAGATGAATTATCTGGCCTCACCGCCGCTCGTAGTGGCGTACGCGCTTGCCGGCACCATGGACCTCGACCTGATGCACGACTCGCTCGGCACCGATGAGCAGGGCAACGAGGTCCACCTTGCCGACATCTGGCCGACCGAGGCTGAGATCGACGAGATCATCGCGTCGGCAATCGGTGCCGAGATGTTCACCGAGTCCTATGCGGATGTCTTCGCAGGGGATGAGGAGTGGCAGTCTCTGCCGACGCCTGAGGGCGAGGTCTTCGCCTGGGACCCCAACTCGACTTATGTCCGGAAGCCGCCCTACTTCGACGGCATGCCCGCGGAGCCCGCGCCGGTCACAGACATCCAGGGTGCACGTGTGTTGTTGAAACTGGGCGACTCGATCACCACTGACCACATCTCCCCGGCCGGCTCCATCAAGGCTGACTCGCCCGCTGGGCACTACCTCTCCGAGCACGGTGTACAGCGGAAGGATTTCAACTCCTACGGCTCGCGGCGGGGCAATCACGAGGTGATGATCCGGGGAACATTCGCGAACATTCGGCTTCGCAATCAGCTCGCACCGGGCACCGAGGGGGGATTCACCCGGGACTTCACCTCGGCGGACCAGCCAGTCACGACGGTGTACGAGGCGTCACAGCACTACCTCGCATCGGGCACGCCATTGGTGGTCCTGGCTGGCAAGGAGTATGGTTCGGGTTCCTCACGGGACTGGGCCGCGAAGGGCACGGCGCTACTCGGAGTGAAGGCCGTGATCGCCGAATCGTACGAGCGGATCCACCGATCCAACCTCATCGGGATGGGTGTGCTGCCACTGCAATTTCCCGAGGGGGAGAACGCCAGCTCCCTCGGGCTCACCGGCGAAGAGACCTTCGACATCATCGGAGTCACCGAGCTCGATGCCGGCCGTACGCCGAACACCGTCAAGGTCACTGCAGGGGAAGTCAGCTTCGATGCCGTGGTGCGTATCGACACCCCAGGTGAAGCCGACTACTACCGCAATGGCGGAATCATGCAATACGTGCTGCGGTCGCTGATCAAGAAATAGGCGCCGGAGACGCGTAGCGGTCCACCACGCTCCGCGTCAGGAACCTTGGCGAATGGCCGATTCGTCATGGTGTTGTGCTGATCATCGGGAAACTCCGCCTACGAGCGGGGCTCATGGCAGCGGCCGCGCTGACCGCAGCGGGCTGTTCGCTCATTGGTCCGTTGGCCACGCCGTCCGTACCATTCAGCGACTTCACCGTCGGTGAATTTGGCGGCATCGATGGCCGCCAGAACATCTTGCACGTGCGCACGGACGGGGTTGCTTTGTTGATCTCGCGGGTACCGGCTGCAGGCCGGTTGAGTGATCAGAAACTGACCCGGCTGCGGTCTCTGCTGACGTCCGAGCAATTCCGGAAGGAAGTCGCCAACGCGGCTCAACGCAAACCAGGAACCACAGAACAGCTCTGCTCCGACCTGATCACCAACGAAGTAACCATGGGCAATCTCTCGATGAGCCGGATCGAGCCATGCGGTGAGGAATCGCGGCCGGCACCGGCTTTCGATGAGATCGTCAGCATCGTGGTTCCTGCAATGAGAGGTAACTTCGACGGTCCGGTCCAAACAACAGAGCCGCGGCTGTTTCCTGTACGCCTGGAGCGCATGGAGCATCAAGATCAAGCTGCCTACATGATCAATGTTGACGCAGCGGGGTGGGGGACGATCACGGTGGCCGGCGGCGGATCCAAACAGCGCGATCTGTCAGCCCAGCAGCGTGACACGCTCCGCTTGCTCATCGCCCGGAGGATCGAGAAGCCGATTGTGCCCTGCACCTCGACGGCCCGCTACCGACTCCACGTCGACACCGAGCCCGCGACCTCTGGTCCGGACTGCGGGTTTCGGGAACGTCAACCGGAGTTCGGAGCACTGACCCTGCTGCTGGAAGACGCTTTCGGCCTTTGATCACCGCCCGCCAGGAGAATCGGGCGACAATGCGCCGGTTACCCTCAACGGGTGGGTGTATGGACTGACCGCGTGTTTTCGCGGGTCGTGGACCGGGTGCCGCGAACCCCGGGGGTTCAACGCCCGGCGTGCCCTGGTCTGCCGGGACCTCCATGGTCGCGTGCTGGAGATCGGTTTCGGGTCAGGCCTGAACCTCCGCCACTATCCAGCCGGCGTAACCGAAATCTTGATTGTCGAGCCCTCGGCTGTGGCGCTGCGGCTGGCGCAGCCGCGCTTGGCAGCCATGGATGCGCCGGTCGCGCAGGTGGGAGTCGACGGTGCATCTCTCGAGCTCCCCGACGAGTCCGTCGATTGCGTGCTCAGTACGTATACGCTCTGTACCATTCCCGCGGTGACTGTTGCCCTCGGGGAGGTGCGTCGGGTTCTCAAACCCAATGGCGTCCTGCACTTCCTCGAGCACGGGCGCGCGCCAAGCGAGTCCGTACGCCGTTGGCAGCACCGGCTGCATCCGGTGCACAGCAGGATCGCCGGCGGCTGCAATCTCGAGCGACCGATCGACAACCTGATCTCGGGTTCCGGTCTGGTTATTGACGAGCTGGAGATGGGCTACGGAGACGGTCCGCGGCCCCTCAGCTATCTGTATCGCGGCCGGGCATCCCGCCACGCATGATCATCAAGCGGTGATCTCGCTTCGAATCAGCTCCGCGTACGCCTCGATCTCGCCTGCCGCGTATCGGGTCCGTGGCCAGAAGAAGCCTCTCAGGCCATCGCCCTTGGTTCTCGGGACAACGTGTACGTGCAGATGCGGGATGGACTGGCTGACCACATTGTTGATCGCCACGAACGTGCCCTGAGCGCCCAGAGCGCTCACAATGGCGCCGGCGATCCGCTGCGCCATTGTCAGCAGCGGAACCATCAGATCGCTCGGCAGCGTGAGCAACGTGTCCACATGGCGTGTGGGAGCGAGAAGGACATGACCCTTGAACACCGGCCGGTGATCAAGGAAGGCGATCAGCTGGTCGTCACGCGCCACGACCGCAGCATCAAGCTCACCGCTCACGATCTGGCAGATGACATCGCTCACTGGCATGAGACTAGTGCTATCCCGAGTCGGAGAGAGTGATTCTTGGTGGAGCGCTGACGGTGCATTCGGCGCTGATGGTGATTGCGGGAGTTCTCGTCGGGATTGCTGTTATCCGTGCCGCGGTGTTTCCACGGTGGACTGGGATAGCACTGATCTCTGGGATGGTCTTCATGGCAAATGCGACGGTCTTGCCTGAGGTGGCCCAGACCGCGGCGGCTGGTATTCGGGATCTCGCGTTTGCCGGAATGGGCGCGGCGCTGCTGCTGCAACAGGACGGTCGGGCCTATGGGGTCTGGCGATCGAACAGTAGTTCGAATATATTTCAACCGTGAGCGGTTCAGCGTATGTACCGCCTGGCTGGCCGAGCCAGGTGCGCCCGCCAGGAGCGTCAGGTTGGGAGGCGACGGCCATCGCATATCTGCTGGATTGCTGTCCGGCAGACTTTCGTGCCTATCGCGTGCTCCGCAACCATCCCGTGGTGCTGGCGCAGTTCGCCACTCATTTTGTCAACGGTCAGCACGAAGCGTCCCAGCGTGGGCTGGCCGAGGTCCGCACGACCCTGAGTGAATATGTCGAGCCAGACGTCCTGGAGGCCGCCGCTCAGGCGTGGCTGGAACAGGGGGCTCGGCTTGTCCGCACGCGCCGTGCTGTGGCACTTCTGGATGAGGCGCTGCGCGGCCGCGTCTTTGTTCCCAAACTGTGAGCTGACTGAGCGGCTCACGTGCGTTGAGCCACATTTTGATGATCACAGCTGCTGAACACGTAAACTCAAGCCCATGTCAGCCGCCCCGTACGGACTGTTGAGCTCGATTCATAGCCCACGAGACCTACGGGACCTGACGCCAGATCAGCTCAAGGAGCTGAGTCTGGAGATCCGTTCGTTCCTGATCGAGCACGTGTGCCAGACCGGAGGCCACCTCGGACCCAACCTCGGAGTGATCGAGCTCACACTTGCGGTGCATCGGATCTTCGATTCGCCGCGCGATCCGATCATCTTCGACACGGGGCACCAGAGCTACGTCCACAAGATCCTGACCGGCCGCCAAGATCAATTCCCGACATTGCGGCAGCGTCACGGGCTGTCGGGGTATCCCAGCCCGACAGAGTCCGAGCACGACTGGGTGGCGAACTCCCACGCATCAACGGCCCTCTCGTACGCCGACGGGCTGGCGAAGGCCATTCGACTGCAGCGCAAGCCAGGCACCGTTGTCGCATTCGTCGGCGATGGTTCGCTCACCGGTGGAATGGCCTGGGAGGCCCTCAACAACATCGCCGCTTCCGACGATCTGCCACTGGTCATCGTGGTGAATGACAACGGTCGGTCCTATACGCCGACGGTAGGAGGCCTGGCGCGATATCTGACCGGGCTGCGCACCAATCCCCGTTACGAACAGGTCCTTGACCTGGTGAAGCGCAACGTCAGCCGGGCGCCGCTGGTCGGCAACGCCGCGTACGACATCCTGCACGGCATCAAGATCGGACTAAAGGACGTACTGGCCCCACAGGGAATGTTCGCCGACCTGGGTCTGAAGTACGTGGGGCCGATCGATGCTCACGACATACCAGCAGTCGAGCGAGCCCTTCTACAAGCCAAGCAGTTCCGCGGTCCTGTCCTCGTGCATTGCATCACGCGCAAGGGCAACGGCTTCAAGGCTGCCGAAAATCATGAGGAGGATCGCTTCCACGCCGTCGGCAAGATCAACGCCAAGACCGGCGAGGCGGTCGGCGCTGCCTCCGGGCAGACCTGGACCGACCTGTTCTCCGAGGAACTTCTGCGGCTAGGCGGCGTCGACGAGCGAGTCGTCGCCATCACGGCGGCGATGATGTATCCCACAGGCCTGCATCGGTTCGCCAAGGCGTTCCCCGACCGCTGCTTCGACGTCGGCATAGCCGAGCAGCATGCGGTCACCTCGGCGGCAGGTCTGGCGATGGGCGGTTTGCATCCAGTCGTTGCGGTCTACTCCACCTTCCTCAACCGCGCCTTTGACCAGGTCCTGATGGATGTCGCCCTGCACGAATGCGGGGTTACTTTCGTGCTCGACAGAGCCGGTATCACAGGACCCGATGGGGCTAGCCACCACGGCATGTGGGACATGTCGATTTTGCAGGTGGTGCCTGGCCTGCATCTGGCCGCGCCGAGGGACGGCACCCGGTTACGCGACGCGCTGGCGCGATCCCTGACCATCGACGACCGGCCGACTGTGATCAGGTTCCCCAAGGATCAGGTGCCGGCCGATCTCGAAGCTGTCGACCAAGTGAGCGGGATGGACGTGCTGCTGAAGACCGGGCAGCCGCGGGTGCTTGTCGCAGGCATTGGTCAACTCGCCGGAACAGCCGTCGCGGTGGGGGAGCGGCTATCTGACCAGGGGATCGGTGTGACGGTCCTTGACCCCGTCTGGGTGCTGCCGGTCAATCCGGGACTGTTCGCGCTGGCCGCTGATCATGATCTGGTTATCACGATCGAGGACAACAGCGTTGTGGGCGGCTATGGAGCGCGGGTTGCCCAGGACCTGCGCTCCGCCGGCGTAAACACGGCCGTACGCGAGTTCGGCATTCCGCTGGAGTTCCTGCCCCATGGCGGGCGCGCCGAACTGCTGGAAGAGGTTGGGCTGACGCCGCAGAACATCGCCCGCTACGCGGTCGAGGCCATCGCGGGCGCCGACGAGGCCCTCGAGCAACCGGCTCACGCCGACTTGTCAGAACCCAGTTGAGTCCCCTTTTGCAGCTGCGCGCGCAATCGCGCGGTGAATCCGCCGCCGTCGTCGCTCGCAGAGGAAAGAACGCCTCCGCTCGCTCCCCTCCGTGCGGCGGCGCGATTCTCCGACGCCCGCACCTGTGTCAACGGGGTTCTGACAACTCGGGGTCAGCGATCGGGACTGAGGCGACTCCCGGGGGTAGGAAGCGGCGGCCCAGCACACGCTCGGAAACGCCCTCTCGGTCCAAGTACGGGGTAATGCCGCCGAGGTGGAACGGCCAGCCGGCACCGAGGATCAAGCACAGATCGACATCCATCGGCGCAGCAATCACTTCCTCGGCCAGCATCAGGCTGACCTCCTCGGCCAGCGCGTTCAACGCCCGTTCCCGCACCTGCTCGGCGGTGCTTGGCCGGTCGCCCACGACGAGCAGCTTCGCAGTCTCGTTGCTGACGTACGGTTCGCCGTCAGGCGTCCACTCGTAGATGCCGGGCTTTCCCCCAGCCACCAGTGCTTGCAGGTTGCGCGAGACGGGGAAGCGGTCACCGAAGGCCTCGTTCAGATTTTCGATCACGTGTAAGGCCACCGCCGGGCCGACCAGCTGAAGCAGCACGTACGGCGGCATGGGCAAGCCGAGCGGACGCAACGCGGCATCGGCGACCTCGACCGGCGTCCCCTCATCGACGGCGGCGAAGATCTCCGCCATCAGTCTCAGCAGCAGCCGGTTCACCACGAAGCCGGCTGCATCGTTGACCAGCACAGCGTTCTTCTTGAGGTTCCTCGCGACGTCGAATGCCGTGGACAGCGTCTCCTCGTCGGTCGCCGGTCCGCGAACGATCTCAACCAGCGGCAGCACCGCCACCGGGTTGAAGAAATGGAAGCCGACCACGCGCTCGGGATGATCAAGATCTGCGGCCATCTGCGCGACGGACAGTGAGGAGGTGTTCGTGGCGAGCACGCAGCTGTCGAAGACATGCTTCTCAAGATCGGCAAACACCTGCTTCTTGATCGACATGTCCTCGAAGACCGCCTCAATGACGAAGTCGCAGTCAGCGAAGTCGGCCAGATCGGTAGTGCCCGAGATCAGCGCCCGGAGCCGGTTGGCTTCATCGGTGATGATGCGCCGCTTTTCCAGCAATCTGAGGATCTCTGCCGCCACATTCTCCAGCCCCTTGTCAACTCTCTCGCGGTCGAGATCGGAGATCACTACCGGCACCTGGAGGCGGCGCAGGAACAGGAGGGCGAGCTGGCTCGCCATCAGCCCAGCGCCGACGATGCCAACTTTGGTCACCGGTCTCGCCAGCGTGGGATCAGGCGCACCTGCGGGTTTCCGCGCACGCTTCTGGACAAGATCGAACGCGTACAGGCTCGCTCGCAGTTCGGGACTCATGATCAAATCAGCGAGAGCTTCGTCCTCGGCTGCGAAGGCCTCGACACGGTCCGAGGTCCTTGCTGCCGCCATCAGCTCGAGCGCTCGATATGGCCCTGGCGAGGCGCCGAAGACCTTACTGTCAACGAAGCTGCGACCCCGCGCCAGCGCCTCATCCCAAGCCTCGCCACGGTCGACCTCGGGTCGGGTCACCGTCAGCGATCCGGCCACGATCTGACCCGCCCAGTCCAGCGAGCGGGCGAGGAAGTCCGCACCGTCGAAGATCGCGTCGGCCAAGCCCAGCTCGTATGCCTGGCGGCCATTCATCATCCTGTTCTGACTGAGCGGATTTTCGATGATCAGCTGAACGGCCCGGTCGGCACCGATCAGGTGGGGCACGATGAAGGCCCCGCCCCAACCCGGTAACAGCCCCAGGCGGCATTCGGGGAAGGCGATCCCTGAGGCGGCGGCCGAGACCGTCCGATAGTGGCAGTGCAGAGTGAGCTCCAGACCACCACCGAGCGCGACCCCGTTGATCAAGGCGAAGGTCGGCACCCGCGACGTATGCAGCTTGTCGAAGATCGCATGTCCGATCTGGGCAATCGCCAGGGCTTGGTCGCGGTTGATGATCTTGGGAAATCCGGAGAGGTCTGCGCCTGCTGCCAGAATGAATGGCTTGCCAGTGATTGCGATCGCCACCACGTCCTCGCGTGCGAGAGCGGCGTCCAGTGCCCGATTCAGTTCCCCGAGACCGCGTGCGCCCAAGGTATTGGGTCGCTTGTGGTCACGTCCGTTGTCCAGCGTGATCAAAACCGCGATCCCCGCTGTGTGTGGCAGCCTGATGTCCCGGCTCAGCGCCCTGGTGACGACCTCGCCCTCGCTCCCGCGCGACGCCTCGGCGATCAGCTGCTCGAGTTCCTCGGCCCTCACCGTGCGTCCTCCACTCCCAGGTTTCCTGAGTTGTCAGCGTCTGGGACGGCTATAGCCTGCTGAGACGCTGACAAGTTGGAGGAGAAGTGCGGGTTCTCCCAGATCACCGTGCTGCCCATGCCCAGCCCGATGCACAGTGTGGTGAGACCGTAGCGAACCTCGGGATGCTCCCGGAACGCTCGTGCGAGGTGAATCATCAGTCGTACCCCCGAGCTCGCGAGCGGATGGCCGAGGGCGATGGCGCCGCCATATGGGTTGAGACGCGGGTCATCTGCCGCCAGCTCGAAGTAATCGCAGAAGGCGAGCACCTGGACGGCGAACGCCTCATTGATTTCGAAAGCACCAATGTCGCTGATCGACAGGTCGGCCTTGGCCAGCGCCTTCTCCGTCGAGGGAATCGGTCCGACACCCATCGCCTCAGGATCCACGCCGGCGAACGCAAATGAGACCAGCCTCATCGCCGCTGGCAGACCTAGCTCGGCTGCAACACTCTCAGCGGCCAGGAGGCACGCCGTGGCGCCGTCGTTGAGGCCCGCGGCATTGCCCGCCGTAACGCGCCCGTGCGGCCGGAACGGGGTTCTGAGGGTTGCCAACGACTCGACTGTGGTGCCTGGTCGCGGCTGCTCATCAGCGACGGCCAGTCCCCAGCCGAGCTCGGAGCTCCGGGTGGCGATCGTGACCAGTGACTCCTGGATCACTCCTTGTTCGTACGCCCGCTGCACGCGCTGTTGGCTGAGCGCAGCGAAGGCATCGGCTCGATCCTTGGTGATGCCGGGGAAGCGATCATGAAGGTTCTCCGCTGTCAATCCCATGATCAACGCTGACTGGTCGACGAGCTTCTCAGCGATGATCCTGGGGTTCGGGTCGATGCCTTCGCCCATGGGATGGCGGCCCATATGCTCGACTCCGCCCGCAATGGTGATGTCGTACGCACCGAATGCGATCCCGGAAGCTGTGGTGGTCACGGCGGTCATGGCGCCGGCGCACATCCGGTCGATCGCGAAACCCGGCACGGACCGTGGAAGTCCAGCAAGCAAGGCGGCCGTGCGCCCGATGGTCAGACCCTGGTCGCCGATCTGGGTGGTTGCGGCGATAGCGACATCGTCGATGCGCTCCGCTGGCAGCTCCGGATGGCGGCGCAGCAGCTCCCGGATGCAGTTGACGATGAGGTCGTCAGCCCTGGTCTCGGCGTACATCGAGCCAGCCTTACCGAAGGGGGTGCGTACACCGTCGACAAAGACGACATCTCGAAGTTCGCGCTGCATACCCGAATATTACTCATCAGTAACAATGGCGGCTGGGGGCTGCGCTAGTAGGGGGGTGATGGCTGAGACGGTCAGCTCGCGCTGCCACGGCCGCGCGCCAAGTCCGACGAGCGCCTTATCAATCGACTCCTCGGTCAGGGGGGATGGCGGCCGCCAGGCCAGGCGGCGTAAGTGATCCGGCGTGAGCAGGTTCTCCAATGGCACCTCGTACTGCTCGGCAATAGCCAGCAGGGCACCACGCACCCTCGCCAAGCGGGCGGCCGCCCCCGGGTTCTTTGCGGCCCACAGCCGCGACTGCGGAGGTCCATCGCTCGGAACATGCATTGGCGGTAAAGCACTCTCGGGCATCCGTGCCACAACGTCGAGCGCCTCCAGCCAGCTGGCCTCGGTTCGCCTCGCTTGGCGACGCGAGAAAGCTGGGATCTGCCGAAGCGTGGCGCGATCAGGGTGCTTATGTGAAGCCAGCTCGGTGATGGCGACATCCGGCAGGATCTTGCCTGGCGCGCGATCCAGCTGCTGTGCGATCGCATCGCGGGCATACCAAAGCTCGGCGACGTATGCCAGGCCGCGACGGCTGTGGACGTGATGGATGCCCGAGGTACGACGCCATGGGTCGCGCCGCGGTTCAGGGCTGACACCGGCGCTCGCAACAAGTGCAGCAAACTCCTGGTCTGCCCAGGGCCATTTGCCGGTCTCAACAAGTCGGGCGGCGAGCCGGTCGCGTAGGTCGATCAAGAGCTCGACATCCAGGGCGGCATAGATCAGCCACTCCTCAGGCAGCGGCCTCTTCGACCAGTCTGACGCGGAGTGCTCCTTCAAGAGCCGTACCCCAAGCAGCTCCTCGATCATGGTGCCTAGGGCAACGCGGGGATAACCGAGCAGTCGTGCGGCGAGTTCGGTGTCGAACAGAGTCCGGGGAACAAGACCGACCTCGTACAGACACGGCAGATCCTGACCGGCGGCGTGGATCACCCACTCGGTCTCCGACACCGCGGCACCGAGTGCAGAAAGATCGGCCGGCTGACCGAACGCGGTCGGATCCACCAGATGCGTCCCGGCTCCGGCGCGGCGCAGCTGGATGAGATAGGCGCGCTGGCTGTAGCGGAAGCCGTGCGCCCTTTCAGCGTCCATGGCTACCGGCCCAGTTCCCGCGCGCAGCGCGGTCACTGTCCGTCGTAAGGATTCCGGGGTGGTGACGATAGGCGGCACGCCTTCGGCGGGCTCGGTGAGTAGCTCCGATTCCTGATCAAGATCAGGTGCGGTTAGCGGTACTTCTGTCAACGTCTCCGGGAACTTCGGCTGGGCGGTTTACGCCGAGAGGGCATCATCACCACCCCGGCGGGCAGCGGTGGCAGCCCCGCTAGCGTACAGAGTAGTTCAGCCCAGCCGGCTAGATGAGGGTTCAGCCCGGCGCCATCCTCCAGCAAGGGAGTCCAGGAGGCACGTATCTCGATCTCTGCGCTCGGCGGTGCAGAGGCCATCCCTCCAAAGGACTCGCTGGAGACTGACGTCACCGTGCCACTTGGGGCATCGTAGGTAGCCCCGTGGGTATCGAGTGCATCGATCAGCCACGACCAGCCCACACTGGCGAGCAAGGGATCTGGCACCATCTCCGGATCGAGATCGGCTCGGGCAAATGTGACACAGCGGAACGTACCTTGCCATGCGGCGTTGCCGGCCGGATCGTGGAGCAAGACGAAGCGACCGCTGCCCACCTCATCTCCGTTCGCCACGACATCGGCGGTAATGGCAGCCGAGTACGGCGCGATGCGCTGCGGAGCAGGGAGTTCCTCGACATGCAACTCCGAGCGCCAAGGCGCAGACATCAGGTCCTCAACGGCCCGACGAAACGCGTCCGGTTCCGGAGCCGCGTCGCTGTTGGCTGCCATCAGACGAGCGTATTCGGCCGCCCAATGGGCGGGAGTTTCGACGCGCCGGGTTTTCCAACCGTGACAAGATTCACGAGTGCGTGGGCTGAATCCGGATGCGTCGCTGCTCGTGGCCGCGTGTCGCAAGAGTCACCCGGACGATCGAGTACCCGTGTGGTTCATGAGACAGGCGGGGCGATCGTTGCCGGAGTACCGGGCCAGCCGTACAGGCATTGGGATGCTCGAGAGCTGCATGCAGCCGGAACTGGTGGCTGAGATCACCATGCAACCGGTGCGCCGCTACGGCGTCGACGCAGCGGTCTTGTACTCCGACATCATGCTGCCGCTCAAAGCGGCGGGAGTCGACCTCGACATCGTCTCCGGTCGCGGCCCGGTAATCGCTCGACCGGTCCGAGAACCTGGTGACCTTGAGCAGCTCAAGCCGTTGGATCCTGAACGCCTGTGGTACATCACCGAAGCGGTCGGGCTGATCATCGGCCAGCTCGGTGATCTTCCCCTGGTCGGCTTCGCCGGCGCCCCGTTCACCTTGGCCAGCTATCTGGTTGAGGGCGGGCCGAGTCGGGATTACGCGGCGACGAAGGCTTTGATGATCAGCGAGCCGTCGTTGTGGCACGCGATGTGTACCCGGTTGGCCAATCTGTCTGCGACCTTCCTGCGGACCCAGGTGGCGGCTGGGGCCGCGGTCGTGCAGCTGTTCGACTCATGGGCCGGCAGTCTCAGTGCCGAGGATTACCGGCGGTATGCGCAGCCGTACTCGGCTCAGGTACTGCAGGCACTGAATGACACAGGAGTGCCGCGGATCCACTTTGGCGTCGGTACGTCCGAGTTGCTCGTCCTGATGGGCGCGGCCGGGGCGGAGGTCATCGGCGTGGACTGGCGACTGCCACTCGCCGAGGCAAGTGCCCGGGTCGGCCATCGCTATGCCCTGCAGGGCAACCTTGATCCTGCACTGCTGTCGGCTCCCTGGTCGGTGCTTTCTGGGCGCGTTCGCGACGTCATCACCTCCGGTGCCGTCGCACCAGGTCATATCTTCAACCTCGGGCATGGGGTGCCACCGGACACTGATCCTGCGGTATTGGCCAGCATCGTTGAGCTGGTCCACACTGAGGGTGCTCAGCTGCGGCGTGGGGCCCGGGAAGTGCTGGCGGGGGCATCTGCGGCGGGTGGCCGATGACCCGAGTTGCAGTCGTTGGCGGCGGAATCACCGGGCTCAGTGCAGCCCGCTTGCTCGCCATGAAGGGTGTTGATGTCATCGTGCTCGAGGCCGGCAACCGTTGGGGCGGCAAGCTTGCCCCGGTTGCGGTGAACGGGGTACGTCTGGACAGTGGCGCAGAGTCGATCCTGGCGCGCCGCCCCGAGGGCCTGCAGCTGATCGAAGAGCTCGCCCTGGGCTCTCGCGTGGTGCATCCGACTGAGACCAAACCCCAATTGCTGGTAGGCGGTCATCTGCACGCGATGCCGGGCTCGCTTCTCGGCGTACCGACCGACGTTTCCCAATTGGCCGGTTTGCTATCAGCTGAAGGTTGGCGGACAGCGGCATCAGAGCCAGAACGGCCGGCGCCCGCCTTTGATCACGACGTAGCCATCGGCCGTTATGTCGAAGAACGGTTTGGCGCAGAGGTGACTGATCGACTCCTCGAGCCGCTGCTGGGCGGGGTTTACGCCGGATACGCCCGACGGCTCTCCTTCGATGCAGTGGCCCATGAGTTATTTGTGCGTGCGAAGGGCGGTGGCTCACTGCTTCGGCACGCCCAAGCGATAGGCCAGGAGGGACAGGGCGGTCCGGTGTTCGCGGGGCTACGTGGCGGCGTGTCGATCATGGTCGACGCACTCGTTGATGATCTTGATCGGCGAGGGGTTGTTTTGCGGCCGGCTGCGGCCGTCCGAGCGCTTGATCACATGGCTGGGGGATATCAGCTGGTCATAGGCGCTGCCGGCGCACCAGAGATGATCATGGCCGATGGAGTGTTGCTCACCGCGCCTGCCACAGCGACTGGGCGACTGCTCTCTGGTCTGGTGGACTCGGCGCAGGAGTTCGCTCGCCTGCCGTATGCGTCAGTCGCCGTCATCACCCTGGTGGTGCGGGGAGTGCGATCGGACGCCTCCGGGCTCCTGGTGCCGCCCGGCGAACTGTCGACGATCAAGGCGTTGACGTACTCGTCGATCAAGTGGCCTTGGGTTGCCTCCCAAGCGCGTCGGGCCTGGGGCTCGAGGGTCGAGATTGTCCGAGTGAGTATCGGACGGCATGGGGAGCCGACGAGTCTCCAGTTTAGCGACCGAGCACTCATTGATCGCACCTTCAGTGATGCCTTGACTATTCCCGGCTGGGAGATGGCCACGCTCGTCCATGGTGTCGTGAACCGCTGGGGTGGCGCCTTGCCGCAGTATCAGGTCGGACATAGAGATCTCGTCACCCAGCTGCGCTCAGAGGTGGCGGGCAGACGGGGGTTAGCGGTGGCCGGTGCAGCGTTGGACGGGGTGGGGATCGCGGCATGCCTGGGTTCGGCACAGGCTGCGGTCGACGCTCTCGCGGCTGATTTTGGCTTAGGCCGTAATGAGATGATCAAGAGCGGAGATCAATTCGAGGAGAGCGGGAGATGAAGGCGCGCGAGATCAACTCGATGATTCGCTACACCATGTGGTCGGTGTTCAAGAGGGTAGGCCAACTCGATGACCCACCGCTGGAGACCGCGAATGCCACTCTCAAGGTGATCGAGGGCGCTGCCCAGGAGGACGACGACCTCGTGATCCGTGGCTGGTACGACGTCGCCGGATTGCGCGCCGACGCCGACCTGATGGTCTGGTGGCACGCGCCTGCTTCCGACACGCTGCAGGACGCGTATCACGCCTTACGCCGCTCCGATCTCGGCGCACATCTGATGCCGGTTTGGTCGCAACTCGCCCTGCACCGCCCAGCAGAGTTCAACAAGGGCCATGTTCCGGCATTCATGCAGGATGAGGAGCCCAAGGCGTACCTCAGCGTCTATCCATTCGTGCGCTCCTACGAGTGGTACCTGCTGCCAGAGGAGGAGCGGCGTGCCATGCTCACCGAGCACGGCATGATGGCCCGCCCGTATCCCGACGTACGCGCCAACACTGTCGCCTCCTTCGCCTTGGGCGACTACGAATGGATGCTGGCGTTCGAGGCCGACGAGCTGCATCGCATCGTCGACCTGATGCGAGCCCTACGGTCGGCTGCCGCGCGCCGGCACACCCGCGAGGAGGTGCCCTTCTACACCGGTCGGCGGCGAGAGCTCAGCGAGATTCTTGCCCTCTGGTGAGGGCGTCAGGAACGAGCGGGCTCGAGGGTAAGCGAGACCGAGTTGATGCAATAGCGCAGGTCTGTCGGAGTGTCGTAACCTTCGCCTTCGAACACGTGACCCAGGTGTGAGTCGCAGGTAGCACAGCGAACCTCCACTCGCTTCATGAACAGCGAGTTGTCCTCTATGTAGCGCACCCGATCTTCGGCGAGCGGTGCGAAAAAGGAGGGCCAGCCGCAGTGCGACTCAAACTTCTGGTCGCTTCTGAACAGCTCCGCACCACACGCCCTGCAGCGGTACACGCCCTCGGTCTTGGTGTCGGTGTACTCGCCGGTAAAGGGGCGCTCAGTGCCGGCTTCGCGGAGGACTTTGTACTCCATCGGTGTGAGCTTGTCGCGCCACTCCGCTTCGGATTTGATGACTTTGCCTACCTGGCTGGCCGGATTGTTCTGGGTGTCGGTCATATCTGCCTCTCGTTGCGGGCACAGTTGTCAACCACCAGCGCGGTATCCCTGTTCCCGACAGTACTCACCTATGCTGACGCCATGCCGGTGCCAGCGGTCGAGCTCGAGGTCGGGAACCGCACCGTAAGGGTGACCAGCCCGGACAAGGTCTACTTCCCAGACGTCGGGCTGACCAAACTCGACATCGTCTCTTACGTGATCGCCGTCGGAGACGGCATCTTTCCTGCCCTCAAGGATCGGCCCGTCACCATGGAGCGTTGGCCTGGTGGATATCGGCCCGACGTCAAGCTCAGCACCCGGAGCGACAGCCACGGCGAGGCGTTTTATCAGAAACGGGCGCCGTCGAAAGGCATGCCCGACTGGGTCGAGACGGTAACCATCACCTTCCCGTCAGGCCGAACCGCCGACGAGGTCTGCGTGACCGAGCTCGCAACCATCGCCTGGATGGCAAATCTCGGCACGCTCCGTTACCACCCATGGCCGGTAACCAGGGCGGACACTGAGAAGGTCGACCAGCTGCGAATTGATCTTGATCCTCAACCGGGGACCGACTTCGCTGACGCCGCACGCGCCGCGCACGAGTTGCGTTCGGTGTTAGAGGACGCTGATCTGGTGGGATTCCCGAAGACCAGCGGTGGGCGCGGTGTCCATGTATTCGTGCCGATCGAGCCTGCGTACGGCTTCATCGAAGCCCGGCATGCGGTGATCGCGCTGGGGCGCGAGCTCTCTCGCCGAATGCCTGATCATGTGACGGTGAGCTGGTGGAAGGAGGAGCGCGGTGCCCGTATCTTCGTGGACTTCAACCAGATGGCGCGGGACCGCACCATCGCTTCGGCCTACTCAATCCGGCCGACCCCGACGGCGGTGGTGTCAGCGCCGCTGACCTGGGACGAGCTGAGCGAGGTCGCTCCGGAGGACTTCACTGTCAGCTCGATGCCTACCCGGTCTGCCGAGATTGGCGATGCGTGGCAATCCTTCTATGAAATGGCGCCGCGCAGCATCGAGGCCGCGTTAGAAATGTACGCCCGCGATGAGCGGGAGTTGGGCACGGGCAGGTACGGCGGCGCCGAAATGCCGTATCCGCCCGACTATCCGAAGATGCCGGGTGAGCCATCTCGTGTCCAGCCGAGCCGAATGACCAATGAAACAAGGGAAAAAGAGGGACTGGCTTGAGTGTTGCGGAGTAGCACAGCGGTTACTCACCTGATAAACAGGCGTGACCGCTCACCTGCAAGATCTGCAACGATCGTTTCTACGGCATCTCCGAGCCGAACGGCGCAGCCCCAGCACCCTCCGGCTGTACGCACAGGCAGTCCCGTTTCTCTCTCGCTGGCTCGAAGCCCAGGGCTGCACAGCCACCCTCGACGAGTTGAACCGAGCCGCCATCCGCGAATGGCTGGCAGTCCTCAGCGACACCCGCGAACCCGGAACCGTCAAGATCAGATACCGAAGACTCTTCCGCTTCTGTAGTTGGCTGGTGGACGACTTCGAACTGTCCAGTAACCCGATGGCCACAATGTCGCCGCCCACGTTGAAGATGAAACCGGTCCCGGTGGTCACCGCTGACGATCTGGTCGCGCTGCTGAAGGCGTGCAACGGCAAGGAGTTCAGCGATCGCCGCGATGAAGCACTGATCCGGCTGCTCCTCGACGTGTTGACGACCTCGACCTTGACCAGGGCATGGCGATCGTCAAAGGCAAAGGCTCCGGGTTCGAACGGTCTATGTCAGTGCCCGCACCACGAGTGCTGTGATCACCATCTCGACCCTGGGCCTCGCCGAGCCGCTGAATCTGGACGACGTTTCTAGGTGGCTTGCTGCAAGTAGGCGCGAGCGTCGAGGAGATCGTTCACCACCCACGCATACACCTTGCCGGACTCGCTGAGAGCCCACGCGCTGTCGTAGTCGGCGGTGGAGTCCATCGTCGACAGCCACACCCGGATGCCGGCGTTGGAGTATTCCGCAACCTTCGCCGCCGTCGCCTGGGTGTGGCTCACGAACACGTTCGAGCCGTACTGCTTCACCGTCGTGGCGGACGGGCAGCGCGGAGCCGGGCGGCACCACGTAGCCGCGGTTCGGGAAGCCGGCCGTCTTTGCATACCCGACAAAGGAGAGGAGTCCGACGAGCACGGGCAGCAGGGCACGTAGCCGCATCGATTCCCCCGAGATGAGTTGGTTAGGTCAGTTTGTCACTCTTCGTCGGACCAGTCAGTCACAATCGCCGGACGGGCCACCACAGCGTCGGTGAGCGTGTGGCGGGTTCCTGGTCATGCGGATTTCTCATCGCGACCGTCACCCGATTTTGGGAACATATCGCGCGCGCTCTGCACGAACGTCGATCCGAGCCTGGCAAACGGCCGCTTTCGCAAGCGTGAAGCGTACGTCCCATGATGTGGCTCTTCGAAGGGCGCGGCCGGCCCGGTCGCTTCGGACAGATAGCTCATTGCATTGGGCACCTTGGTGACGACCGCCTCGAGATAGTTGATGCAGGCAAATTGCATGGTGCCTGCCGCAAGCTGCTTCAGCCGTGCTTCGAGGGCGTCGGGGCTCGCCGTCTGGCAGTAGTGCACCGAGAAATGCGCCGTGTTGCGGGGCTTCACCACCCGGGCCCGGTCCGAGTTGAGCAGCAGGTGATCGTGGGCCGAGATCGGCCAGAACTGTTTGCGATTGCGGAAGCGGTAGCCGGCATTGGCCACGAATGCGGGCTTGAACTCCTCGAACAGCTCCTCCATCGCCGCTCGCAGCAGCGGATAGTTCATGTGGGCGGACGAAAAGAAAAGATCCGGGGTGTAGCCCAGCATTTCGGCGCCCAGCAGCTTGTTGCTGCCGTTGAAGGTGTTCCCCCTTTCGAGCTGCTCTTGCCAGTTGCTCCAGCGTCCGCGCAGCTTGACTTTGCCTTCGTGTGAAAAAAAGTCCGTGGGCTCGGCCGGGCCGACCAGCATCATGTCGTCGTTGAAGTACACGAAGCGATCGGCCAGACCCTCGATGCGCCACAGCATGGTTTCGATGGCCAGCGAGTTGAAGGTGGGCAGCAACTGCTCATAGCCGTGGAAGATCTCGCGGTGATCGACAATGCGGATGTTATCCAGCTCGGCCCGCCGGCGATCGATCGCGGCCGGAACCTGGCTGTCGGTCACCAGCCAGATCGTGCGGACCCACGGCGCGTAGTTACGGATCGAGCGCAGACAGAAGCGGATCTCGTCA
>DASUYM010000170.1:0-37893 GCA_036377435.1 Propionibacteriaceae bacterium | reverse complement strand
CTTTCGGGACGCGGGTCCTGACTTCGTTCTCCCGGATCGCTCCGCAGTCACGATGACTGCGCCGATGATGCGGGCCTACACCGACCTCCTCGTCTCCACCTGTCACCGTCGCGGTGCCTTCGCAATCGGAGGCATGGCGGCGTTCATTCCAAGCCGGCGGGACGCTGAGGTCAACGAGCGCGCCTTCGCCAAGGTGCGTGAGGACAAGGAGCGCGAGGCCAGCGATGGGTTCGACGGCTCCTGGGTCGCCCACCCCGATCTCGTCCCCATCTGCCAGGAGGTCTTCGACAAATACCTCGGCGACCGTCCCAACCAGCTTGATGTCCGGCGGGATGACGTTCAGGTCACTGCTGCGCAGCTGCTGGATGTGTCGGCAGTGCCAGGAACGCAAACGGATGCTGGGCTGCGCAATAACGTTGACGTCGGCCTGCGGTACCTCGAGGCGTGGCTTGGCGGCAACGGCGCAGTTGGCATTCACAATCTGATGGAGGATGCTGCCACCGCCGAGATCTCCCGCTCCCAGGTCTGGCAGTGGGTGCACAACAATGTCCGCCTCGACACGGGAGAGACAGTGACGGCCGAGTTGGTCCGGCGCATCCTTGACGAGGAGCTGGCGGCGATCCGCGTAGAGATTGGTGATCAGGCATACGGCGCTAGCAGATTCGATGACGCACGACGGCTATTCGAACAAGTTGCGCTGGCTGACGACTTTGCTGACTTCCTGACCCTGCCGGCGTACGCGATGGTCGACTGACGCGCGATCCGACCGCCGTTGACGCTCCGAGCGGGCCAGCCTAGAGTTCTCCTTGTTGCAACTCGCATTCCGGATTACGGAATCGGAGCCCCAGGCGGTGCGATCTGCCCTACGACATCAACCTTTCGATCTTGTTCACCGAGCTGCCCCTGCTTGAACGTCCGCAAGCCGCCAAGCAGGCCGGTTTCAACGCTGTGGAGTTCTGGTGGCCATGGCCAGTCGCCGTCCCCTCCGATGCCGAAGTCGAGGAGTTCGTTACTGCCGTTACCAGCGCCGATGTGCAACTCGTCGGCCTCAACTTCTTCGCCGGCGACATGGCGGGCGGAGACCGGGGCCTAGTGTCCTGGCCGGCTCGAAGCGGGGAGTTCAAGGACAACATCGACGTCACCGTGGCCCTGGGAGAGCGGCTGGGCTGCCGGGCCTTCAACGCCTTGTACGGCAACAGAGTGAACGACAGCACGCCCGAAGAACAAGACGACCTCGCGGCGGAGAACCTCGTGCTCGCAGCCAAGTCCGCGCAGCGCATGGGTGGCACAGTGCTGGTGGAACCCGTCAGCGGAGCGGCCCGTTACCCCTTGCGCACTGCCGCCGATGCGCTGCAGGTGATCGACCGGGCCACGGCTGACGGTGTGGACAATCTCAGGTTGTTGTTCGACATCTACCACCTAGCAGTGAACGGCGACGACGTCGATGCCGCTATCGATGCGAGCGCTGGCCGGATCGGTCACGTGCAGATCGCGGATGCTCCCGGCCGCAATGAGCCGGGCACCGGAACTCTCGATATCGACTACTACCTCGGCCGCCTCGCGGCCACCGGATACAACGGCTGGGTGGGCTTGGAGTACAAGCCCAGCGGGAAAAGCGCAGACTCGTTCGGATGGCTGCCGCTAGAGCGGCGATCCGCCACTGGATGAGGCTGCCTTGACCACTTAGACCTACAGCGAGAGGTGTACAGATGACAACAATCGGCTTCATTGGCTTGGGAATCATGGGCGGTCCGATGGCAGCGCACCTTGTCAAGGCCGGCTTCGACGTCATCGGCTACAACCTGACCCGCGACAGGATAGACGCGCTGATCGGCGTCGGCGGCGGAGGTGCCGACGACGTGGCCGGCGCAGTGCGGGATGCAGACATCGTCATCACGATGGTGCCCGACTCTCCCGACGTCGAGGCTGTGACTTCCGGAGAGAACGGGATCTTCGCAAACGCCAAAGAGGGCGCACTCTACATCGACATGAGCTCGATTAGGCCGGACGTGTCGGCGCGGGTCGCCGAGCTCGGCCGGCAGCGCGGGCTGCGTGTGCTGGACGCGCCGGTCAGCGGAGGCGAGGCCGGTGCCGTCGAGGCCAGTCTGTCGATCATGGTTGGCGGCGAGGCGGCCGACTTTGAGGCCGCCAAGCCCGTGCTTGAGGCCGTCGGGAAGACGATCGTCCACGTCGGCCCAGCGGGTGCGGGGCAGACTGTCAAGGCCGCCAACCAGCTGATAGTCGCAGGCAACATCGAGTTGGTGGCGGAGGCGATCGTGTTCCTCGAGGCGTACGCCGTCGATATGGAGGCTGCACTGGAGGTGCTTGGTGGTGGACTTGCGGGAAGCGCCGTATTGGCCCGGAAGGGCGCGTCGATGCTGGCCGGTGAATTCAACCCCGGCTTCCGGCTGCAACTGCATCATAAGGATCTGGGCATCGTGCAGGGGGCGGCCCGGGAGGCCGGCGTGGTTATCCCGCTCGGTGCCGTCGTCAGCGAACTTGTCGCCGCGATGGTCGCGCGAGGCGATGGTGGCCTCGACCACTCCGGCTTGCTCAAGCTGGTTCGAGAGCTGTCGGGCCGCGGCTGACCGGGACGATTCGGCCCCGACCGACGTAGCCAGATGGCACGCCGTCGCCGCCTGACAGGAGGATGGAAATGGCTCGAATGAAGGCTGCTGACGCAGCGGTCGCGATTCTGCAGCGCGAAGGCGTGACCCACGCCTTCGGGGTTCCCGGTGCCGCCATCAATCCGTTCTATGCGGCGATGAGAAGCAACGGCAGCATCGAGCATGTGCTCGCGCGCCACGTCGAGGGCGCGTCCCACATGGCTGAGGGTTATACCAGGGCCAAGGCGGGCAACATCGGGCTCTGTATCGGTACGTCAGGGCCGGCCGGCACTGACATGATCACCGGCTTGTACTCCGCGTCCGGCGATTCAATCCCGATCTTGTGCATCACGGGCCAGGCGCCAGTCGCTCGGCTGCACAAAGAGGATTTCCAGGCCGTCGATATCGCGGCGATCGCCAAGCCGCTGACGAAGCTGGCGGTCACCGTGCTGGAAGCGGCTCAAGTGCCGGGCGTCTTCCAGCAGGCCTTCCATCTCATGCGCTCCGGGCGGCCCGGCCCTGTCCTGATCGACCTGCCGTTCGATGTGCAGATGACTGAGATCGAGTTCGACCCGGACACGTATACACCGCTTCCGGTCTACAAGCCGGCCGCCTCCCGAGCTCAGGTGGAGAAGGCGCTCGACATGCTCGGCGAGGCCGAGCGCCCGATCATCGTAGCGGGTGGCGGCATCATCAACGCGGACGCGTCTGACTTGCTGGTGGAGTTCGCCGAGACCATCGGGGTCCCCGTCATTCCGACACTGATGGGCTGGGGCACAATCCCTGACGACCACCCGCTGATGGCCGGGATGGCGGGGCTGCAGACCTCGCATCAGTACGGCAACGCCACGCTACTGGCATCCGACTTCGTCCTCGGTATCGGCAACCGGTGGGCGAACCGCCACACCGGTGGGCTGGAGCTCTACCGGCGGGGCCGGAAGTTCGTGCACGTCGACATCGAGCCGACTCAGATCGGACGCGTATTTCCCCCCGACTACGGCATCGTGTCCGATGCCGGCGCTGCGCTGGCCCTTTTCGTTGAGGTGGCGAAGGAGCGACAGGCCGCTGGCGGGCTGGCCGACCGCAGGGCATGGATCGATGAGTGTGCCGAACGCAAGCGGACCATGCTGCGCCGCACGCAGTTCGATGACGTCCCGATCAAGCCACAGCGGGTGTACCAGGAAATGAACCTGGCGTTCGAAAAGGACACCCGTTACGTCAGCACGATCGGTCTCTCGCAAATCGCAGCAGCCCAGTTTCTGCATGTATTCAGACCGCGGTACTGGATCAACTGCGGCCAGGCCGGCCCGCTGGGATGGACGATCCCGGCGACCCTGGGCGTCTGTGTGGCCGATCCGGATGCGACCGTCGTCGCCCTATCCGGTGACTATGACTTTCAGTTCATGATTGAGGAGCTGGCCGTGGGGGCGCAGTTCAACCTGCCGTACATCCACGTTGTCGTGAACAACTCCTACCTCGGCCTGATCCGTCAATCGCAGCGTGCCTTCGAGATGGACTACGCCGTGCAGCTGTCCTTCGACAACGTCAACGCGCCAGAGATAGGTAGCTACGGAGTCGACCACATCAAGGTCGCCGAGGGCCTGGGCTGCAAGGCGCTGCGAGTGCAGCGACCCGACGAGCTGTTGCCGTCGTTCGAACAGGCGAAGAAGCTGATGGCGGAATTCCGCGTCCCGGTCGTCGTCGAGGTGATCTTGGAGCGGGTCACCAACATCTCCATGGGCACCGAGCTGGACAACGTCGTCGAGTTCGAGGAGCTCGCTGTCTCTCCCGACCAGGCGCCAACCGCCATCGCTCTGCTGGACTGAACCCACCCGGGAGCGCTGGCATGCATGTTCTCGCGGCCCCCGACAAGTTCAAGGGCTCCCTGACCGCGCGAGAGGTGGCCGAGCGGATCGCCGCAGCAATCGAGGCTGAGACCCCACAAGTGCCGGTCGTGCTTGCGCCGGTAGCCGATGGTGGCGACGGAACGGTGGACGCCGCTGTCGCCGCCGGGTTCGAACGAGTTCCGGTGCACGCAGCGGGACCAACTGGCGAGCCCGTTGACACAGCATTCGCGGAACGCGAGGGCGTTGCCGTGGTCGAGATGGCCGACGTGTCGGGCCTGAGGCGGCTACCGCACGGCCGGCTCGCGCCGCTGGAGGCCAGTTCGTACGGCACGGGCGAGGTCATGCGGGCCGCATTGGACAACGGATGTCACACGATCGTGCTCGGCATCGGAGGAAGCGCCAGCACCGACGGAGGCGCCGGGATGGTGCAGGCGTTGGGGGGGCGGCTGCTCGACTCGGCCGGTGACGAACTTCCCCGCGGCGGCGGGGAGCTGGCTCGATTGGCCCGGGTTGACCTGACCGGCGTGGACCCCCGGCTGGCCAAGACTCGGCTCATTGTGGCGAGCGACGTCGACAACCCATTGACTGGCCCGCGGGGTGCCGCGGCCGTCTACGGTCCGCAGAAGGGGGCGGGCCCGGAGGAAATCGAGTCTCTGGATGCCGCCCTCAGCCGGTGGGCCAATCTTGTCGCCGCATCCGCCCGTCCTGGCGAGTCGGTCGGCGAGGCCGTCCACGAGCTCCCCGGGGCGGGGGCTGCCGGTGGAGTGGGTTTTGCGGCCATGGCCGTGTTCGGCGCGGAGCTCCAGCCGGGCATTGACCTGATCCTGGATTTGCTGCGCTTCCACGAGAAGCTCCAGGGCGCACGGCTGGTGATCACGGGGGAAGGCTCGTTGGACGAGCAGACGCTGAGTGGCAAAGCTCCGGTTGGCGTGGCCGCGGCTGCCGCCGCGGCGGGCGTCCCGGTGGTGGCTGTGTGCGGCCGATCGTTGCTCACCGTCGACCGATTGCGCGCTGCCGGCATTCAACAGGCGTACGCGCTGACCGACATCGAACCCGACCTTCAACGGTGCTTGACGGAGGCCGGGCCGCTGCTGGAACGGCGGGTGCGTGCGTTGGCCCGGGACTGGCTGTCAGAACCTAGACCAAGCGAGTCCCGCGAGGAAGCGACCCGCTCATGATTCAGCTCAAGTCAACTGGGACATGGCTATTCGCATAGCCGGAACACCGTCGGAGGGAGACGCATGACTAGCGTGCCGCTATTCGTCAATGGCGAAGGTATGAGCGGGGGGAAGGTGCACCACAGCATCGAGGGCCTGCCATTCCTCGGCCCGGCACAGACGGCCCCTCGCTACCGGTTCTTCTCGGTTCGCGATGAGTTCCCAGGGCTGTGGCCGGTGGATGAGGGGGGCGTCAGCGTCGCGGGAGAGCTGTATGACGTGCCGCTGGATGTGATCCGTGACCGGTTCATCCCGAGTGAGCCGCCGGAGCTGGAACTCGGCGTCGTGGAGCTGGAAGACGGGTCGTCGGCGCTCGTCGTACTCGTGCGTGCCACCATTTATGCGTCCGGCGAGGGGCTGAAAGACATATCCGAGTACGGCAGCTGGCGCGCCTATCGGGCAAAGATGGAAAGCTGAGCTGGGACGGCGCGGTGGCCGAGTATGACCTGGTGATCCGAGCTCCACGAGCCATCACGCTGGCCGGGGAGGTGCCGCGTTGTGTCGGAGTGCGCGACGGCGTGGTGGCGGCGATCGAGCTGCTGGAGGCTGATCTCACGGGCGAGCACACCGTGCAGCTTAATGGTGACGAGGTCTTGCTGCCCGGCATGGTAGATACACACGTCCATGTCGACGAGCCAGGGCGCACCGATTGGGAGGGGTTCGAGACGGCGACCCGCGCGGCTGCGGCCGGTGGGATCACCACTATCATCGACATGCCGCTCAACAGCGTGCCCCCGACCTGCACGGTCGAGGCTCTCGAGGTCAAACGTGACGCCGCGCTTGGGAAGTGCCACGTCGACGTGGGTTTCTGGGGTGGGGCCATCCCGGACAACCTCAAGGACCTGCGTGGGCTGCATGATGCCGGTGTCTTCGGGTTCAAGTGCTTCCTGCTGCACTCCGGAGTTGACGAATTCCCGTTCCTCAACGAGGACCAGCTCGAGGAGTACCTGGCGGTCTTGCGTACGTACGGGGCCTTGATGATCGTGCACGCTGAGGATTCCAAAGCGATCTCGCGGGCTCCCGATCCTTACGGCAAGCGGTATGCGAACTTCCTTGCATCCCGGCCGCGTGGCGCGGAGAACGTCGCCATCGCCCATGTCATAGAGGCAGCCCGCTACACCGGGGCTCGGGTTCACTTGTTGCACCTATCCAGCTCCGACGCCGTCCCGATGATCCGCACCGCGCGTCGCGATGGGGTGACGATCACTGTGGAGACCTGCCCGCACTACCTGTTCTTTGAAGCCGAGTCGATTGCCGACGGCGCAACGGAGTTCAAGTGTTGTCCGCCGATCCGGGAAGCGGACAACCGAGAGGAGCTGTGGGGAGCGCTCGACCGCGGCGACATCGACTGCATTGTCTCCGACCATTCACCCTGCACCGTGGAGCTCAAGCGACGCGAGGTCGGCGAGTTCGGTCCCGCCTGGGGCGGCATCTCGTCGCTGGAAGTGGCCTTACCGGCCGTCTGGACCCAGGCGCGACAGCGCGGGTACACGCTCGTCGACCTCGTGCGGTGGATGGCCGAGCGCCCAGCCCAGATAGCCGGGCTGCAGCAGAAGGGGCGCATCGAGCGTGGCTACCACGCCGACTTCACCGTCTTCGCACCTGACGACGCCTTTGTCGTCGACCCCAGCCGGCTGCACCATCGCAACCCCGTCACTCCTTACGCCAACCGCCCATTGGCCGGCGTGGTCCGTAGCACGTGGCTGCGCGGTCAGCAGATTACCGGGGACAACCCACAAGGCCACCTGATAAGCCGAGGAGAGGCATGAGCACCGACGTACCCAATCCCGACGCCCCTGGATCCGAGCAGCCGGAACCGGAATTCACTCGACTCCCCGATCTCGCCTCACGCGCCCTCGGCGGCAGCGTCGTGTGGGCCAACGACGAGCTGTTCGCGGAGCGGGAGAACCTGATCAAGGTCGAAGAGCCCAGCTACTCGACGTACACCTTCGGGCACAAGGGGCAGATCTATGACGGTTGGGAAACGCGCCGGCGGCGGGAGCCGGGTCACGACTGGGCGCTGATCCGGCTCGGCGTGCCCGGTGTCGTGCGCGGCGTCGTGGTGAACACCGCGTTCTTCAAGGGGAACTACCCGCCGCAGATCTCCGTCGAAGGCGTCGCCCTCGACGGTCACCCGTCGCCCGACGAGCTCAACGCCGTCGAATGGACCTCCCTGGTAGAGAGGACGCCGGCGAAAGGCCACTTCCGAAATGCATACGCCGTCGACCAGCCCGAACGGCTAACCCATGTGCGGCTCTGCCAGTACCCTGACGGCGGCGTAGCCCGACTGAGGGTCCACGGCGACGTGGTTCCCGACCCGCGTTATCTCAGCACGGGAACCCTGGACCTGGCCGCGCTGGAGAACGGCGGCACGATCAACGGCTGCAGCAACATGTTCTACTCCTCGCCCACGAACCTGATCTCGCCCGGCCTCGCGCGTCTCATGGGTGAGGGCTGGGAGACCTCCCGCCGACGGGATGAGGCGAACGACTGGGTCGAGTTCGCGCTCGCCGGACCCGGCGTCGTGCGGCTGGCTGAGCTCGACACGAGTTACTTCCTCGGAAACGCCCCGGGCTGGGCCAGCCTGAAAGGGTGTGACGCGCGGATCGCGAACCCGGAGGACCCGACCACGTGGACCGAGATCCTCCCCCGCGTACGTATGCAGCCCGATACGCGACACCGGTTCCGGCTGTCAGCAGGACCAGAGGTGACACACGTCCGGCTGGACGTATACCCCGACGGCGGAATGGCCCGCGTGCGGTTGTGGGGCGACCTGTCCGCCAGCGGACGTGAGGACCTTGTAGTGCGCTGGTTCAACATGCTACCGAAGGGCCACGCCAAGGCGGTGCTCGCCGAAGACGGCGGCCTTACCGGAGGAGACACTGAGAAGGCGATCGCCAATCGGCCGGCCAAGACGCTGGCCGACCTGCCCGCTGCTCTTCGGAACAGCATTGCTGGCTAGCCAGGATCTGCTAAGAGGCCTGCACGTACGAAGGAATACATGACCGTCCATCTCGAGCCGGGTGACGCTGCCCCGACGTTCACCCTGCCCACCGCAGACGGAGATCAGATCTCGCTGGACGAGCTGCGTGGCAGAAAGGTGATCCTGTATTTCTACCCCGCGGCCATGTCGGCCGGATGCACCAGGGAGGCGTGCGACTTCCGAGACAACCTCGGGTCGCTGAAGGGCGCTGGCTACACAGTGCTAGGAATCTCACCGGATGAGCCAGACAAACTCATTGAGTTCCGGGAGCTGGAGGCACTGACGTACCCGCTCCTCGCCGACCGCGCCGGTCAGGTTCACGCCTCCTACGGGGCTTGGGGAGAGAAGACCGTTGGCGGCAGGACCGTCACGGGGTCAATCCGGTCGACGTTCGTCATCGACGAGGATGGCCAAATAGAACTGGCGGTGTACAACGTTCAACCGATCGGTCACGTCAAGGAGTTGCGCCGCATGCTTGGTGTTGATCGTTGAGCGCCTGAATAGTCATCAAGGGGTGGGAGATGCGCAGATACATTACTGAGTTCATTGGCACCTTCGGCTTAGTACTCACGATCGGGTGCGTTGTCCTGGGTGAGTCCAGCCTGGCCCCACTGGCAATCGGTGGTGTTCTCGCTGCGCTTGTCTTCGCGGGAGGGCACATCTCGGGTGGGCACTACAACCCGGCGGTAACCCTCGCCGTTTTGCTACGCGGCCGCGTGCCCGGTATCGATGTTCTGCCGTACTTTGGGGCGCAGATCGTGGGCGGGCTGTTGGGTGCCGGCGCTGCGCGCCTGATCATAAGTCCCGCCTCCATTGAGGCACTGTCGTTCTCCGGTCGGGAGATCGCAGTTGCACTCGTTGCGGAGTTCCTGTTCACGTTCCTACTCGCATACGTGGTGCTGAACGTGGCGACCAGCCAGGATCATGACGACAACTCGTTCTACGGCCTCGCGATCGGCTTGATCGTCTTCGCGGGCGCCTCGGCCGTTGGAGGGCTCAGCGGCGCAGCATTCAACCCAGCCGTCGCCATAGCGGCGTCGGCAATCGGGTTGTTTTCATGGTCTGCCATCTGGATCTTTCTGATCGCCAACTTCGCCGGGGGCGCAGTTGCTGCCCTCGTGTTTCGCCTGCTCAACCCTGAGGACCTGAAGCCGCTCCACGGCCACCGAGACGAGGAGCACGCTCCGGCTGTTCCGACGTCATAAGAACAGCCTTTGGCCTCGGGCGGTCGACGCCGATCGGCCGTTCCGTCGGCACTCATTCGAGGTGCAGGAGGGGCCGCACGTCGGCGTCCACGCCGCCCGGCTGTAATCCACGGTCTCGGTCCGCGCTGGTTGCCTACGCCGGGAGATGCCTCGGCACGCTGAGCCTTGACGGCGCGGTGCGCCCAGAGGTACGTTCGGCTCCGGTAGTGGAATGCTTCTTTCGCATTACGGAAACTGAGCGGAATGCTCGTGTGGAGCGGCGCGCGGAGAAGGGGTCACCATGCTCATTGCCAGACCAACGACCCTCGCCGCAATCTTTGACGCTCTCACCGGGTTGCCCCTGAACCGGATTCGGCACGGCCGGACGCTATCGCTCTGTCCGCTGAACCAGCCGCTACGACCGGCTGAGTAGCACCTAGGACCACCAGCACGCCGCGACTAATGCCAGCCGCGGCCCAGAAGGGGAGGACCATCATGGCGCAGGACGTCGCACAAACCGAGGAGAAACCCGCGGTCCGCCACCCCGTTGACCAACTGCTGCCGGTACCTAAGCTGGCCGTCTACGGGTTTCAGCACGTGCTGGCGTTCTACGCAGGCGCGGTGATCGTCCCGATTCTGCTCGGTAGTGCGATTGATTTGTCCCCGGAGCAGCTGGCATATCTGATCAATGCTGACCTGTTCACCTGTGGGATCGCGTCGATCATCCAGACAATCGGCTTCTGGAAGATTGGGGTGCGGTTGCCCCTGCTGCAGGGCGTCACCTTCGCCGCCGTGTCGCCGATGATCAGCATTGGACTGGCCGAGGGCGGCGGCGTGCCTGGGTTACGGGCGATCTTCGGCGCCGTCATCATCGCCGGGATCGTCACATTCGTGGTCGCACCGTTCTTCGCCAACCTCATCCGGCTGTTCCCGCCAGTAGTCACCGGCACCGTCATCACGATCATTGGGGTCGTGCTGCTTTCGGTGGCGGCTCTCGACGCCGGCGGGGGCGGCGCAAGCCAGTTCACTGAGCCGCCGACATTCGGTGCGCTGCGCAACCTCGCGCTGGCCGGCTTCACTCTGGTGTTCATCCTGGCGCTCTATCGGTTCTTCAAGGGCTTTGTGGCGACGATCGCGGTTCTCATCGGGCTCGTCGTCGGCACGGCCGTTGGGGCGATCTTCGGGTTCGCCGATTTCAGCCGGGTCGCGGACGCGTCCTGGTTCGGCGTTACCACCCCGTTCCACTTTGGAGTACCGACCTTCAACGCCGCAGCCATCATCGCAATGGTCATCGTCATGCTGATCACCATGGTCGAGACCACCGGCGACGTCTTCGCGTGTGCCGACATCGTTGACAAGCCGGTCGACAAGACTGATGTGGCACGTGCGTTGCGTGCCGACGGTCTGTCCACGACGCTCGGCGGAATCCTGAACTCGTTCCCTTACACCTGCTTCGCCGAGAACGTAGGGCTGGTCCGGCTGACCAAAGTCAAGAGCCGGTATGTGGTAGCGACCGCCGGCCTGTTCATGATGATCATCGGCATTTTCCCCAAGGTGGGGGCAGCCGTGGCGGCCATCCCCCCGCCAGTGTTGGGCGGAGCCGCGTTCGCGCTTTTCGGTACCGTTGCCGTGGTCGGGATCCAGATCCTGCGCCGAGTGGACTTCCACGACGAGCGCAACGTGATCATCCTGGCGATCAGCCTGGCGATGGCGATCACACCGACGGTCTACCCGACGATCTTTGCGGAATTCCCTGAAGGCGTACGAACGATCATCAACAGCGGCATCACTATGGGCAGCATCACCGCGATCCTGCTGAACCTGATCTTCAACGTATGGGGCGGCAATAGCAACCTGGTGACGAAGGTGCTGCCCACCCCGCAGCATGACGACGTGCTCAGCATCGACCAGGTCAACCAGATGGACCGCGAGCAGTTCGTCGCTGAGTTCGGCGGGCTGTTCCAGGGCCCGCCCTGGATCGCCGAGCAGGCGTACGGCGCTCGCCCGTACGAGGATGTGTACGCGCTGCGGCGGGCCTTCCACGACGTCCTGTTCGAAGCCCCAGCGGACAAGCAGCTCGAGCTCATCCAGTCGTATCCAGATATCGGCAGTGTGTTCCGTGCGGACACAACCCCGTCGGTGCTGTCGGTGAAGGACCAGGCGTTCGCCGGACTCGACCGCCTCGATAGCGACGAGATCAACAACCTGGGCGATCTCACCTCCGCGTACCGGAAGAAGTTCGGTTTCCCGCTGATCATCGCCATCCGGGAGAACACCAAGGAGACCATCCTCCGGGCGGGCAACGCCCGCCTCCAGAACTCCCCCGCCGCCGAGCAAGCCACCGCTCTCGTGGAGATCGCCAAGATAGCCAACCTCCGCTTGCTCGACATCGTCGAGGAAGAGCCGGTCGAGGAGCAGCTGGCCGGGTGACGCCACCATGACACGACCGCAGGGGTATGGGGGATCCCCAGGGGCGCCTCAGTGAGTCGATTGGTGCTGCGGGGCGCCCGTTGGCCAGGAGACGTTGCGATGGACGGCGGGCAGATCACCGCCGTCGGCTCGGTACCGGAGGAGCCGGGCGACCAGGTCGTCCGGGTCGACGGCGACATCATCACGGCGGGCCTGATCAACACCCACCACCACTTCTACCAGTGGATGACCCGCGGCTGGGCGTTCGACTGCACCCTGTTCGGCTGGCTGACGACCTTGTACCCGGTCTGGGCCCGGCTCACGCCGGAGGACGTGGAGACTGCTTCCGCCGTGGCCATGGGTGAACTGGCCTTGAGCGGCTGCACCACCGCCGCCGACCATCACTACGTCGTCCCGGGCGGCGACGACTCGGTCTTCGACGCCATCGCCTCGGCGGCAAGAACCATCGGCATTCGAGCCCACATCGCCCGCGGCTCCATGGACCTCGGCCAGAGCAGAGGTGGCCTGCCCCCGGACTCGGTGGTCGAGAACCTGGACGCCATCCTTGCCTCGACTGAGTCTGTCCATGGACGGCTACACGACGGCGACCGGATCGTTATCACGGTCGCCCCATGCAGCCCGTTCAGCGTCACACCGGAGCTGATGACCGCATCCGCCGAGCTGGCACGGCGATTGGGGCTGCGGCTGCATACCCATCTGGCCGAAACCCTGGACGAGGAGCACAGCTGCCTGGAGCGGTTCGGCAAGCGTCCGCTGCAGCTGCTCGACGACTTGGGCTGGATCGCGCCCGACGTGTGGATCGCCCACGGGATCTACTTCGACGATGCCGAGGTGGCTCGGCTGGGCGAGACGTCGACCGGGATCGCGCACTGCCCGTCGAGCAACTCCCGACTGGGCTCCGGCATCGCACGCGTGGTGGACCTGACGGCCGCAGGCGCGCCCGTCGGCCTAGGGGTGGACGGCGTCGCCAGTAACGAGATAGGCACGCTGTTTCCGGAAATGCGGATGGCGCTGTTCCTCGCACGCCAGCGCGACCTCTCGGCGACGACATTCGCGCCTCTCGACGCATTGGCATTGGCCACTGAGGGCGGCGCCCGGTGTCTTGGCCGCGACGATGTCGGCCGGCTTGAGCCCGGCTTCCGCGCCGATGTGGTGGTATGGCCGGGTGAAGATCTCGCTGATGTCCTCGACCCCATTGCCGGGTTGGTGCTCGGGCCCGAGCGCACCGCTCGACACGTCTTCGTCGACGGAGAGCCGGTCGTTAGCGACGGACATCTGGTGAGCGCCGACATCGCTGACCTGCGGGCCAACCTTGCGCGGCGCGTGCGGCGCATCTGGCCGGAGGGTACAGCATGACGAGCACCATGGAGGAGCGGCAGCTTCGGTGGTTCAACGAGTTGAAGAAGAAGGAGGCGATCGGCGCGCTATTGCTGGTGTGCCATTCCCGCAAGTGGGCCACTCAGGTGGCAGCCGGGCGCCCGTACGACGACGTCGACTCGCTACTCGTGGCTGCTGACAAAACCTGGATGGCGCTGGACCCGGACGACTGGCTTGAAGCGCTCGACGCGCACCCACGCATCGGGGAGCGCGGCGGCAAATCCGCCGAATTCTCCAAGCAGGAGCAGGCTGGCGTCGGCAATGCCGGCCAGGACGTGCAGGCGGCCATCGCCGCCGGTAACGCCGAGTACGAAGAGCGGTTCGGGCACGTGTTCCTCATCTCGGCCGCCGGCCGCTCCGCCGACGAGATCCTCGCCGCCCTAACCGACCGGCTCGGTAACGACCCCGACACCGAGCTCCGGGTGGCCGCAGAAGAACACCGACGCATCACCCGGCTGCGGATCGAGCGGCTGCTCGAGCGGTGACAACCAGCCGCCGGGAGGTCTTACCCGACGCTAGCGGTGGCTCACCCGCTGACCTGCAGGCCACCGATCCACACTTTCGCGACGTCGGCATCGGTGCCGAGGGCGAACGCCTTCGCGAGCGCCTGGTCGGCTGAGTCGGCGTTGCGCAAACCGCAATCGAGCGTCGAGCCCTCGACTGGACTTAGCCACACCGCGTCGAACTCGCTCCCGATCGAGAGCTCGCCCACCTGACCCGCCAGCCCGAGCGCCGCGGCACCGGATGCTGTGGCCAGGTACAGCAGATGCGCGGAGGTCAGCGGGAGACCGGCCTCATCCAACAGCTGCTGCATGAAGTACGCCTGCAGGCCTTCCTTGAGCAACGAAAACCCGGTGCCGGCGCCGACGTCCGATCCCAGTGCGACTCGAACCCCGCTCGCGACGTGCTCGCGCAGCGGGAAAAGACCACTGCCGAGGGCCGAGTTGCTGGTCGGGCAGTGCGCAACGCTCGCACGGGACTGGGCCAGCGTTGCCAGTTCCGCAGCCGACGCGTGGAGGTTGTGGGCGAAAACGCTTCGCTCGCCGACCAGCTGATATCGGCTGTATGTCGCGAGGTAGTCGGCACTGTCGGGGAACAGCTCGGTCACGGCTGCGATCTCGGCGGGGTTCTCATTGATGTGGGAGGTGAACCAGGATCCGTCGATGTCCTTGTGCAGCGCGCCGCAGGAGTCCAGGAGAGCATCGGAGCACGATAACGAGAAGCGCGGCGTGACCGAATAGCGCAGCCGCCCCGATCCGTGCCACCGCTCGGCCAGCGCATGGCCCTCGTCGTACGCGCGCTCGGGCGTGGTCAGCAGGTCATCGCGGAGAACCCGGTCGCTGACCACCAGCCCGGCCGTGACGCGGACGCCGCGATGCGAGGCCTCCGAGAACAGGACATCGACCGCGGCCGGGTAGTGGGCTCCGAAGGCCAATGCGGTGGTGGTGCCAGCCCTCACCAGCCCGGTTAGGAAGTCACGAGCTACATCACGGGCGTAGTCCACGTCGGCAAGCCTGGCCTCCTCGGGCAGCGCGCTGCGCTCGAGCCAGTCGAGCAACGGCATACCGAGCGCACCAATCATGCGCACCTGCGGGAAGTGCACGTGGGTGTCGACGAACCCAGGCAAGACGATGCCAGCGGTCAGGTTGACCAACTGCTCGCCGGGGTGGCTGTGGCGCAGCTCGGCAAGAGTTCCACGCGCGGCAATGACGCCGTCGCGCACCAGCAGTGCGTCTGCCGTACGCAGCGTGCCGCCGGTGAAGGGGCTGTCCGGGACGTCGAGGAACGTTCCGTGGAAGATCGTCATCGCCGCTCGTCGATCGGCTCGGGCTCAACCCCGGCGACCGCCCCAGGCTGCTCGATCGACCCGGTCTGCTGGCCGCGGGCGGCGGCCGCCTCTCGCTCGAAGGCGAGCAGCAGCGCGGCCGCAACACCAACCGCGATGGTGGCAGGATCCTTGCCGGTCAGCTCCGGTAGGCCGATCGGAGTCGTCACCCCCTGCAGCGCAGCCGGCTCGTGCCCGTCGTCGAGAAGCTTCTTGCGGAACCGGGTCCACTTGGCCGACGAGCCGATCAGCCCGATCGAGCCGAGGTGGTCGGTGCGCAGGGCCGCGTCGATCAGGGCGGCATCCTCGGCGTGGTCGTGAGTCATCACCAGCACGTGGGCGCCGGCCGGCAGCTCGCCGAGGACCAGTTCGGGCAGCACCGGCACGTGGTGGGTGTGGATTCGCGCGGTCGCGTCCGCGAGGGGAGCAAGTGCGACATCGCTGAGCTGCTGCGGCCTGGAATCAACCAGGTGCAGGTCGAGCTCGTGTCGGGCCAGGATCCGGGCCAGCTCCAGCCCGACGTGGCCAACACCGAAGATGGCCACCGCAGGCAAGACCGGCAGCGGGTCGAGCAGCACGGTCACCTCCCCACCGCAGCACTGCACTCCGTGCTCGACCGGCGCCTTGTCCGACAGGTTCGCGGTGAAAGTGGTCGGTTCGGTCGCGAACTCGGCGAGCAAACCCCGGGCCCGGTTGACGGCAACCGCCTCGAGGTTGCCGCCCCCGATCGAGTCCCAGGTCTCCTCCGCCGAGACCACCATCTTCGCTCCTGCCGCGCGGGGGGAATGGCCGCGAACGGTTGCAAGCGTCACCAACACTCCCGCCTCCCGGCGGGAGCGCAGGCGCTCGACCGCAGAAAGCCAGTCCATGCCCGTCAAACCCTGGTCAGGGTTGGGAGGCCGCGTACCATGTACTGCCGCACCTCCGACTCGGGATGGCGGTCAGGCACCGTCGGGTCCGACGGCTCGGGGTGAGCGCCCTCGACACCGTCAATGACATGACCGTGCTCGTAGCCCTTCGCCGCCTCGATGAGTGCCCACCACACCGCCTCGGGCGTGGCCGGCGAAGCCAGGTCGACGCTCGTGCCCTCGGGGCCGAACGCCGCAGCGGCTTGACGGAGCGCCTCGCGAACCGAGAATGCCAGCATCAACGGTGGCTCGCCGACGGCCTTCGAGCCATACACCGCACCCTCCTCGTGGGCTCGCTCAAGCAGCGTCACGTTGAATTCTTCTGGCAGCTCGGAGAAGCTGGGCAGCTTGTAGGTGCTCGCCGCCTGGGTAGTCAGCCGGCCGCGGTTCGGCCCGTCGCTCTCGTCCCACCGCAGGTCTTCGAGGGTGAGCCACCCGGCGCCCTGAACGAAGCCGCCCTCGATCTGGCCGATGTCGACCAGCGGAGACAGACTGTCGCCCACATCGTGCACGATGTCGACGCGCCGGGTGTGGTAGGCACCGGTGAAGCCATCGACCTCGACCTCGGTCGCCGCGCAGCCGTAGGCAAAGTATTTGAACGGCGAGCCCTTCATCCTTGCGGAGTCCCAGTGCAGACCTGCGGTGCGGTAATAGCCGGCGGCGAAGAGCTGCACCCGCTGGAAGTACGCCGTGCGGACGACCTCCTCCCACGGGACGCCCCCGTCGTGGCCCAAGCCCAAGCCGTACGCCATACCGTCGACGAAGCGGACCTCGGCGGGTGACACTCCAAGTGCTGCCCCGGCAACCCGCTCGAGCCGTTCGCGGATCTGCTCGCAGGCGTCCTTCACCGCTCCCCCGTTGAGGTCCGCCCCGGACGACGCAGCCGTGGCGGAGGTGTTGGGCACCTTGTCCGTCCGGGTCGGGGCCAGCCTCACCTTGGCCAGCGGTACGCCGAGCGTGGTCGCGGCGACCTGCATCATCTTTGTGTGCAGACCTTGACCCATCTCGGTACCACCGTGGTTGATCAGCACCGAGCCGTCCTTGTAGACGTGTACCAGCGCGCCAGCCTGATTGAACGCGGTCAAGTTGAACGAGATCCCGAACTTGACCGGGGTAACGCCGATCGCCCGCTTGACGTGGTCATGCTCGGCGTTGAACGCCGCGATTTCAACGCGCCTGCGATCAAGGTCGGCGTCCTTGTGCACCTGATCCCACACCGCGCGGATCCGGTCGGCGTGACGGACCGGCATACCATAGGGAGTCGTCTGTCCTTCGGCATAGAAATTGCGACGACGCAGCTCCTCCGGCGCCAGTCCCAGCAGCGGCGCGCAGCGGCCCAGGATGTCCTCGATCACGATCATTCCCTGCGGACCGCCGAAGCCGCGGAAGGCAGTGTTGGACGTCTTGTTGGTCTTGGCGATCCGACCGTTGACCCGGATGTTGGGAATCCAGTACGCATTGTCGATATGGCACAGTGCCCGGCCCAGCACCGGCTCGGACAGATCAAGACTCCAGCCGCCATCGGCGGTCAGGGTGGCCTCGAGAGCCACGAGAGCACCGTCGTCGTCGAAGCCGACTCGCCACTCCGCGTGGAAGCCGTGCCGCTTGCCCGACATGGTGAGGTCCTGGGTGCGGTTGAGGCGTAGCCGCACCGGACGGCCGGTCAGCATGCTGCCCAGTGCCGCCACCGCGGCGAAACCGTGCGGCTGCATCTCCTTACCGCCGAAGCCGCCTCCCATCCGTAGGCACTGCACCGTGATCTCGTGGTTGTGCTTGCCCAGGACGTGGGCGACGATCTCCTGCGTCTCGGAAGGGTGCTGGGTGCTGGACTGTACGAAGATCTGACCCGCCTCGTCGACGTGGGCCAAGGCGCAATGTGTCTCCAGGTAGAAGTGCTCCTGTCCGGCGAACTCGAACACACCGGAGAACACGTGGCTGGCGGTGCGCAGGCCCTCATCGACGTCACCGCGCTGAACGGTGGGCTGTGCACCCTGAAACTCTCGGGCCTCGATGGCTTCCGTGACGTTGACCAGCGCCGGCTCGGCCTCCACCTCGACCACCACGGCCGCCGCACCGAGCCGGGCTGCTTCCAGCGTCTCACCGAGCACGTAGCAGACGGCGTGACCGAAGAACTTGACCTCGGACGGGAACAGCGGCTCGTCGTGCTTGACGCCGGCATCGTTGACGCCCGGCACGTCTTCGGCGGTCAGCACCCGGACTACGCCGGGCACGTCGTACGCGGGCTGAACGTCGAGCTTGGTGATCTTGCCCTTCGCGGCGAAGACCTGCACCGGGTAGGCGTGCAGGCAGTCCTTGGTGCGCGCGACGAGGTCGTCGGTGTAGAGCGCGAGTCCGGTGACGTGGAGTGCCGCGGACTCGTGCGGGATGGCCTTGCCGACCTCGTAGGAGTTCGGGGCGGAATCGGGTCGCTGGGATAGGTGACTCATATGAGCGCTCCTGCCGTGCTCTCGTAGTAGAACTTCAGTAGCGATTGGCCCATCATCGCTGCGCGATAGGCCGCACTCGCCCGTTGGTCGTCGATCGGAGTGCCTTCGGCCGCCATCACCTCGGCGGCAGCCTCTACTGTCGCCTCGTTCCACGGTTGGCCGACCAATGCGGCTTCTGTCGCCGACGCCCGCAGCGGAGTGGCAGCGATGCCGCCGAGGCCGATCCGGGCGTGCCCAACTACACCGCTGTCCAACCGGACGCCATACCCGACGGCGACGCTGGAGATGTCGTCGAAACGCCGCTTGGCGATCTTGTGGAAGGCGGTCAGCGGCGGCAGCGGACGCGGGATCCGGATTGCCTTGATCAGCTCGTCGGGCCGGCGGACGGTCTCCCGATAGCCGGTGAAGTAGTCGGCTAGCGGGACCGTACGCTCGCCATCAACGGAGGCGAGCACGAGTTCTGCCTCGAGCGCGAGCAGGGCGGGCGGGAAGTCGCCGATCGGTGAGGCCGTGCCGAGATTGCCGCCGAGCGTCGCGCCGTTGCGGATCAGTCGCGACGCGAATTGCGGAAACACCTCGTCGAACAACGGGATGGCTCCGTCGAGGCGGCGCTCCAGTTCGGTCAGGGTGAGTGCCGCACCGAGAGTGAAGGCATCGTCGTCGACCCGCATCTCGCGCAGCTCCGGGACTTGGTCGATGCCCACCACGAACGGCGCCCGGCGCCCGCGGAGGTTGACCTCGACACCCCAGTCCGTCGAGCCAGCTACGAGGACCGCGTCGGGACGTTGGTGGATCAGCTCGAGGGTCGCTGTCAGGTCGGCGGGCCGTACGTACTCCGCGCCGTTATTGGCGATTCGGGTGGCTGGCGAAACCGGTGCAGCCTCGGAGTGGCGCTGCGCGATCGGATCGTCGGCAGCGGGCTCGCCCAAGGCGTAGGCAGCATCCCGGATCGGTCGGTACCCCGTGCAGCGGCAGAGGTTGCCACTCATCGCATGCAGGTCGAAGCCGTTCGCGCCGTGTTCGGGCTCGTCGGCTGCCCCGGGCTGGGCATCAGCAGCGCGACCCGCGCGATAGTACTCAGCGGCCATTGAGCAGACGAAACCCGGCGTGCAGTAGCCGCACTGCGAGCCGCCGCGCAGTGCCATCTCACGCTGGACCGGATGAAGATCGTCGGGAGAACCCAAGCCCTCTGCGGTGAGCACGTCTTGCCCCTCGAGACTTGCCGCCGGGATGAGGCAGGCATTGATGCAGACCCACTCGGTCGTGTTGTCGCCGGTGGTGCTCGGTCGCGCCACCAGGATCGCGCACGCCCCGCACTCCCCTTCGGCACAACCCTCCTTGGCTCCTGTAAAGCCGAGGTCGCGGATCCAGTCGAGCGCCGAGGTGTGTGGCGGCAGATTGCCGAAGGCCACCGTGCGGCCATTGACCGTTGCGTCAGGTGTGATCATCGGCTCACCCTCTGTCCAGTCTGACGGTCCGTCGGCAGCCCATGGCGCGGCGTGTCACTTCGGCAGCCACCGGCTGCGGCGGAGGTTGGGTTCGTGGTAAGAGCGTACGCGTGGCCAATAACGGTGGAAAGCACTTCCGGATAATAATTTCCGCTATCCGGAAACAAGGCTTCTTCAAGGGGCTATGCGCCCACTGGATTCCGTGCGCGCCCAGCGCGACGGCGGTGAGCAGCGACAATGACGCGTTCGCCGTTGGCCTGACCTGCGGCGGGATACTTGACCTCTTCGTGGAGAAAGTTTCACAGCAGACTTCCCAAGCTCGCAGAGGTCGCAGCCGACATCGAGGCCGGCAGCCAGGTAGCGGTCGCCACGGTGGTCGAACATCCAGACCCCAACAGGGTCGGGATGAGGACGATCCGGCCAGCTCACCTGGCAGCCTGCGGGCTGACGCCGCCACGGCTGACGACGTACGCGGACTGCTGGCGGCAGGCAAACCGAGCTGCTCACGTACGGTCCGGACGGTCAGCGGCGCGGCGAGGGGATGCGCATCCTTGCAGCCAGCTACGCGCCCCCGCCCCAGGATGCTCGTCTTCGGGCCATCGACTTCGCAGCCGCTGTCGCGGGCTCGGCAGCATCCTGGGGTATCGGTAATCGTGTGTGACGCATGACCCGTGTTCGCAACACGGACGAGGTTCCCGGACGCCGACGAAGTGACCGTCGACTGGCCGCACCGCTATTTGGCATCCGAGGTCAAGGCGGGCCGGATCGATACCCGCACGGTCATTTGTTGCTGACCCACGACCCGAAGTTCGATGTAACGCTTCGAGGGCCTCGACTGTGCGAGTTGGGTCTCAGCGCCAGTCTCAGTTTTAGTCTCACTCGCGACCGCTCAGCAGGGTTCATGATCGGTTGCCACGCCTGTAATCGCCGCCTCGTGGTGCAGCCTGAACATTGATGACCGGCCGAGGGCAGACTTGGAAAATAAGCGCCAACAACCTCGCCGACACCGACTCGAACTGACGCCGCTGACGCGAGGAGTTACGCCCGCTCGAACACGGGGTTCATGGGCGGCGAGACTCAACCCCGCTGCGGGCAAAGCACAAGTCTCGACGTGCCTTAACTCGTGCCTTACGGGAGTGTAAATACGAGACGTTCACCGTGAATCACTGTCACTCGCCGGCACTGCGACGTCTTGGCGTCAAGTGCAACTTGGTTAGGTCTGATGCTCGTAACGCCTAGTGAAACGGCCGAACAAAACTGGTGGTGGAAAACGGCAGTCTTGAGCTTGGGAAGCTGATGTTCTGCCATTGAACTACATCCGCAAGGGACTACTGCGCCGCCGCAGGAGTCTAACCGATCGGGCGTTTGTCTCTCCCGGCTACCGCCTGATGCCGCCAGCGGCATGCCGGTTCACCCCGAACAGTTGCACTTCGAGAAGCTAGTGTCCTTCGCCAGTCGAGAAAGGAAGCACCACCGTGACTATTGGATTTGGCCAGGTCGTCGTCGACTCCCAACGTGCTGACGAGATCGCGGCCTTCTGGTCGGCCCTGCTGGAACGCCCGGTCAACGACGGCGCCAACCAGTTCTTTGCAATGATTCCACCGTCCGAAGACCGCACTTTCCCCGCGCTGATGTTCCTGGCCGTACCCGAGCCGCGCCAGGGCAAGAATCGGATGCACCTTGACCTCGTCGCAACTGACCTTCCGGCCGAGGTCGAGCGGGCGGTCGCCCTTGGCGCAACCAAGGTCGCTGAATTTGACGAATACGGGACGAGATGGGCGACCTTGACAGATCCAGAAGGCAACGTCTTCGACATCGGGATCCGGCACTCTCCCGGGGAGCCAGCCAGCTAGCCACGTCCACCCTTCCAGGTCAGGGAACCCCCTGAAGTCACCGGAGCCTGCCCTGAAAGGCGCAACTGCCCATCGGCGCTTTGAGGGCACCGGACTAGCTTGGGATGATGACCGAGGCCGTCCCCGAACCGACGAATGTTGGCCCTAGTGCCGGTGGCAACTTGCGTGCCTCCGATGCCGACCGCGAGCAGGTGGCCACCCTGCTCAGCACCGCGTACGCCGAAGGCCGGCTGACCCGGGATGAGCACGACGAGCGCCTCGACCAATTGATGGCGGCCAAGACATTCGATGATCTGATTCCGATCACGCGCGATCTTGTCGTCATCGGGACGCCCACCGCCGTGGCCACCCCGCAATCCACGAGCCGCTTCACGATCGATACCACGGGACAGAATCCTGATTCGGACAAGATGATCGCGATCTTCGGCGGCGTCAGCCGGAGCGGCAGGTGGCGGGTCCGGAAGAACATCCAGGCGCTGGCCCTCTTTGGCGGCATAGACCTTGATCTTCGCAATGCGATCTTCGAGGCCCCGGTGGTGGAGATCTCGGGTTTCTGGTGCTTCGGCGGCCTCGACATCAAGGTGCCAGAAGGTATCGACGTGCGCGACCAGACGGCCGGAGTCTTCGGCGGTACCGATATTCGCGATATTGGCGACCCGGCGCCGGGAGCACCCACGGTCGTGATCAAGGGCATGACTTTGTTCGGCGGCGTAACGGTTCGCGGCCCCAAGCCAAATAAGCGGCGGTGAACACTGGCCGCGACTCGCGGCTACGGCCCTCATCAAGAGCGGCTGGCGAGAGCAGCACGTAGCCTGAACTCGTTATGGAAGAACTGTTCGCGCCACCGGCGTACGAGTGGAAACGCCTTTCCCCGAAGTATCGCTCAATGCGCCAGCTGACCAGCTTGGTTGTTCCTCCTGTCCTTTTCACCGTTGCGGCCGTGATCGTCGGAGTCACCTCCGGACGCTGGTGGATCTCCGGTCTGATCTGGGCAGCGGCCGTTGTCATCGCCCTCGTCCGATTCGCCTTTGTCGGTCGTAGCTGGCGTTCCTGGGGCTATGTCGAACGGGAAGACGATCTCTACATCACCCACGGCGTCATGTTCCGAAACCTGATAGCCGTGCCGTACGGGCGGATGCAGCTGGTCGAGGTAGAGTCCGGCCCGCTGGAACGCGCTTTCGGCCTGGCCACTGTCAGCCTGAAGACAGCCAGCCCGGAGACCGGTGCTCGGATACCTGGCCTGAACCCGGAGGAGGCGACCCGGTTGCGGGATCGGCTGACTGAGCTCGGCGAAGCACACGCCTCAGGGCTATGACCGCATCGCAGCAGCCTCAGCGCACCTCCGCCGCCGACCCGACGGTCAGCATAGCCGGCCCGCCACCGGTTCCGCCCGCCCGGCCATTCAAACAAACCGAGCGACCACATCCCTTGACGCCATTCGTCCGGGGCTGGCTGGTGTTCGTCGCGCTCGCTATCGGCTGGGGTCGCGAGGTCGTCACGAGCGCTGGCGACAATCAGCTCGATACCGGGGGTCTGACCTGGATCCTGCCCTTCATCGGCATCGTCGTCGTGCTGGCTGCCATCACCGGCTTCGTCGCTTGGTACTTCACCCGATTCGTGATTGACGACGAGGAACTGCGAATTGAGACCGGTGCGATCTTCAAGAAATCGACGAAGATACCGTTCGAGCGACTCCAGTCGGTGGACATCATCCAGCCACTTGTCGCACGGATCTTCGGCCTCGCTGAATTGCGCCTCGATGCCGGGAACAGCAGCACCAAGCTGCGCTACCTGAGCCGGGGCAAGGCATCCAGATTGCGTGACTATCTGCTCACCCGGGCGCACGGTGAGCAGGCCAGCATTCGCGATCTTGATCAACAAGCAGCGGCGAGCATCTTCACTGACCTGGGGGCGACCGATCAGCCGCTGGTTCACGTGTCGCCGCAGCGGCTCATCGTGAGCTTCCTGCTCTCGAGCGAGTGGTTGATCCCGGCCGCCATCACGATCATCATCGTCGTCATGACTGCAGCCTTCGGTGTGGTCCCGTTGGCGCTGGGCGGCTTGATTCCGTTGCTCATCGGCATGGTTTCGCTGATCTGGCGGCGGGTGATCGGCATGTTCAACTTCACGTTGGCCGAGTCCCCACGCGGCCTTCGGATCACCCGCGGCCTGACCAATCTCACAAGCCAATCGGTGCCGATCAACCGCATCCAGGGCGTCAAAGTCAGCCAGCCGCTGCTCTGGATGCTCCTCGGCTGGTATCGGCTGGACGTCGATATCCTCGGCTACGCCCCTGGCGACAGCGAGAACAGCGAGTCGAACGCCTCCAGCGTGCTGCTCCCGGTCGCCACCCTCGATGAAGTTGAGCTCGCCATCGGGCGCGTGCTGCCAGGTTCCGATCTTGATGCCATCGAGCTGCACCCGTCCCCGGAGCGCGCCCGCTGGGTGCGGTGGTTCGACTTCTGGACCCTCCGCTATGGCTGGGACGACCGGACCTTGATCACCGAACACGGTTGGTTCACCCACGTCCGCGACATCGTTCCCCATGCAAAGACCCAGTCCGTACGCATCGAGCAAGGTCGGCTGCAACGGCGGCTCCGGCTGGCCGATGTCCATGTTCATACCCCAAGAGGGCCAGTGAACGCCGTGGCGCACCAGCTGGACGAGCAGACTGCACGCGAACTGGCGCTGAGCCAACTGGATCGGGCTAGGGCCGCTCGGGCGGCCGAGCGCCAGCGTCGAGCGGTCGATCAGGTGCGGACCGATGATCATCAAGGCGAAGCCGGACTGCTAGTGGCGTTCGGTACCGGTCGTGATCAACTACTCGGCTCGGGAGGCGAGAGCGAGGTGTTCGCGATTGATCATGAACGAGTGCTGCGGCTCTATCGGAGCCGGCATGAGGCACCGGGCCGCACGGCTGCACAGCTGCAGGCGCTCTATCGGACCTGGGCTGGCTGCGACATCGGCCTGGAGCTGCCAATGATCCTCGAATGGGGAGAGCGCAATGGGCAGTTCTTTACGGTGGATCGCCGGCTTTCGGGTCGGAACTTCTCGGGCTGGCTGCAACATGCCGACATGGCACAACGCCGCCCGGCGTTGATCACCTTTCTCGATGCAACCGAGCGGTTGCAGCAGCTGCCGAGCCCCGTGCCGGGATTCGCACGGCTCATCGGCGAGGATGCCCCGCAGCAATTCGGAACCCTTGTCGAGCTCCTCTCAAGCAGGCTGAGAGGACCGCTCCAGAGCAGCCGGACCCAGCTGGAGCGCGACATCCCGGATGTGGCCGAGGTTTGGAACCGGCTGCATGGCGAGCTTGCAGAGCGAGCCGTCGTGCCCGCGATTGTGCACGGTGATGTCTGCCCGCCCAACGCATACATCAGCCGAGGCCCGGAAGGGCCGGTCGTCACCGGCATTGCTGACTTCAGCCCACACACGCTGCACGCCGACGCGTTGATGGATGTCGCCGGGGCGTTGATCTTCCTCGAGCTTGAACCGTATGCCGATGCGGCCGCAGATGCAGCCTGGCTGGAGGCGGTTGCGGTGGAACGGCATGGACGCGAGATCGTCCGCTGGATCGATGTATACAGACGGTTTTACGGCTTCTATTTTTCCAACGCGTACGCATTCGATCCCCACCTCTACGCGTGGTGCCTCACCCAGCTGAGTCGCTCAGCCTTAGGTCCAGATCGGTGACGCTACTCAGCTCGCGCTCATGCTTGTCTGGTTCCTCTCAGCGACGGATAGTTGGCGCAGGGAAAGGCGGTGACCCTTGAATCTTCAACCTGCTGAGATCCGTACCCTCCAGTTCGGGCCGTTATGGGTGCTGAGCTCTCTTGCCGGGACGTACAACCGATTCAAGAGCTATGAGCTCGCCGCCTTCTGGGACACGGTCGTCGCAGTAGCGTTGCGTACGCCGCGCCCAGCGAGGGATATCCTCACCTCGATGGCGGAGGACCGCAGCGGCCTGCTGCTCGACTTCGAGCTCGACGACCGGCCGGTGGTTTCCGGGCTGTGCCATATCGTGTCGATCCTGGACCGAAACGAGCCCGAGACCTCCGCCGACTTCAGGCTTGCGCTGCTCAGGATCGGGGTCGCAGTCGGCCGCAACCGCGGCCCGTACGGCCGGACCATTACTCCAGAGCACGAGCAGCTCCTGCAGCTGATCGCAGAGTTGCTGGAGATGGATTCTCTGCCAGACATCAGCGACAACGTCCTCATCTGAGCGTGGCCATCACCGCGTTCGGAACGCGATCAGGGCGGCTCCACGCCCACCCCCTGCATAACCTTCCCGACTCTGAGGGATTTCCAATGACGGTCTGCCGAAATCTGGCACTCCCCGGAGCGGCCGGATATCGCTAGGCTCGCCAGCATGAGCGAAGAACCGGTACGAAACGCGCCCGTGCTCGGCATCGACATCGGCGGGAGCGGCATCAAAGGAGCGCCCGTCGACCTTGCGACTGGCGAGTTCACTGCGAAGCGACTTCGCATCACTACACCTCAGAAGTCGACACCGCAGAATGTGGCAGCCGTTGTCGATGAAATCGTGGACAGCTTCGCAGACATCATCGGTGACGGGCCGCTCGGCGTCACCATCCCGGCAGTTGTGACCCACGGCAAGACCCGATCTGCGGCAAACATCGACAAGTCGTGGATCGACGCCGAGGCCGAGAAGATCTTCGAGGACCGCCTCGGTCGCGACATCATGCTGGTCAACGACGCTGATGCGGCCGGTATCGCCGAAGTGCATTATGGTGCGGCCAAAGGTCACCCTGGTCTGGTGCTGATGACCACCCTCGGCACCGGCATCGGAACGGCGATTGTCTACCGCGGCGTCCTCATCCCCAACTCCGAGTTGGGTCATATCGAGGTCGACGGCCATGACGCCGAGACCCGTGCCGCCGCCAGTGTCAAGGAGAGGGAGGGCCTGTCCTATAAGGAGTGGATCCCACGCCTCCAGCGCTACTACGAGCGACTTGAGGCATTGTTGTGGCCAGACATGATCGTGATCGGCGGCGGTGTCAGTAAGAACTCCGACAAGTTCATTCCCAAGCTCAAGCTCAATGCCGAGGTAGTGCCAGCCAAGCTGCTCAACACCGCCGGCATCGTCGGAGCGGCGTGGCTCGCTGCTGACCGCCAGATCCACCCCGACGAGCTCAGGTAAGGCGGCAGCAACAGCTCGACCGGCTGATCCGCGCGGGCCTCATATGAGTGCGATCTCGATTCATGGTCAGAAACCTATGTTTACGTAGGTTTCCTGCGGTCTGCACACATTGCAACCTGTGTAAAGCGTAGGGAACCTAGGTTTACCTAGGTTCCATCCAGCGGATGTCGCAGGGCTACATCCGCTCCAAGGGCTCGATTCCGAGCATGGTGAGCCCGGCGACGAGCACCCGCTTCGTTGCTAGGCACAGCGCTAGCCGCGAATCCCGCACGGCACCTGAAGACTGCAGCACCGGACACTGCTCGTAGAAGACGGCCAAGGCGCCAGACAACTCGTAGAGGTAGTTGCTCAACCTGTGCGGCTGAAGAGTCCGTGCAACTTCGTCCACGACGTCCCCGAACCGGAGGAGCAGCAATGCCAGCATCTGCTCTGCCGGCTCGTCCAGCACCAGCACCTTCGACTGCTCGCCATAGCCTCGAGCCGTGGCCTTGCGCAAGACCTGGGTCACCCGGGCGTGGGCGTACTGCAAATAGGGTCCCGTGTTGCCTGTCGTCTGCACCATCCGGCTGATGTCAAAGACGTAGTCCTTGTTCAAGCCGTTGGAGAGATCGGCGTATTTGATTGCGGCGAGAGCCACCGGCGGCGCAGCTTGCTCCTCGGCCGCATCCAGCAACGTATTGAGGGTCACCGCTGTGCCCTCGCGGGTCTTGAACGGCTTGCCGTCAGTACCTAACACGGTGCCGAACGCAACGTGTTCGGTGATCACGTCGTCAGGCAGGAAGCCCGCCTTACGTGCGACGGCGAACACCAAGTCGAAGTGATCGGACTGCCGAGCGTCCACCACGTAGATGATCCGGTTGGCATGGAGGTCGCGCACCCGATGCCGGATGGCTGCAAGATCGGTTGCGGAGTAGCCGAAACCACCGTCGCTCTTCCGCACGATCATGGGAGCAGCGAAGCCGTCGACGAAGACACATAAGGCGCCATCGTCGACCACAGCCGTACCGTTGCGCTCCAGCTCAGCGACAAGCAAGGGAAGATCGTCGTTGTAGGTAGATTCGCCCGCAAGATCATCATCGGTGAGCAGAACGCCCATCCGCCGGTACGCCGCATTGAAGCCCACCAGCGAGATGTTGATCAACTCGCGCCAGATGTTCAGGGTCAGCTTGTCGCCGGACTGCAGAGCAACCACCCGGCGCCGGGCATGTTCGGCAAAATCCTCGTCTGCGCGGAAGTGTGCGCTGGCACGGGCGTAGAGCTCCTCCGCCTCGGGCAACGTCAGGGTCGAAGCGTCGATGCCCTCGTCGAGAATCTGCTCCACCAGCATCCCGAACTGGGTGCCCCAATCGCCGATGTGGTTCTGGGCAATGGCGTGATGGCCGACGCCGACAATGACGCGCCGCAGACAGTCGCCGATCACCGTCGAGCGCAGATGCCCGACGTGCATCTGTTTGGCCACGTTCGGTGCGGAGTAGTCGATCACCACGACCTGAGGATGCGACGTCTGCGTGACGCCCGAGTACGGATCGGCGAGCTGGTCGGTGACCGCCTGAGCCAGCACCTCATCGCGTAGCCGGAAATTGATAAATCCGGGGCCCGCGATCTCGGGGGGCTCACAGAGGTCGGCGACCTCCAGCCTGGCGATGATGTCCGCGGCCACCTCACGCGGTGATGTGCGTTCGCTGTTGGCCAAGCGCAGTGCCACATTCGACTGGTAATGGCCGAACTGTGGCTTCGTGGCAGGCCGGAGCTCGGGGTCGATGCCGGCGATGGCTTCGATCCGGGCGCTCAGCATGGAAGAGACAGAGGGCACAAGGGGAGAGTATTTCACTGCGGGTAACCAGCCCGCTCCGACGCTCTCAGCGGATGCCGAGGGACGTTTCACGCTCGGTACTCGGCCACCTTTGGTGGCTCCTGCCAGCGATAGGTCTGTTCATGGGCCCGGTTGGCAGTGCGGGCACCAGTAGCTGTGCCGTTCCTCGCCGCGCGGCCCGAGCTCTTCGGTACGGACGGGCGTTCCGCAGCGGCGACATGGTTGGCTCGATCGTTGGTAGACGTAGGCGCGTCGACCAGGTCGTAGGTCACCGGTGGTGGACTGCTCGGGTCGCCAGCGGTTCGCCAGCAACACTTGATGGGCGCGCTCGACAATGCGCCGCAGGTCGCGAACGTCAGCGACCGGCGTACGCGGATGCACGCCGTGGAGGAAGAGCAGCTCCGCTCGATAGAACGTGCCCATACCCGCGAGGTTCCGCTGGTCCAGCAATGCCTCACCTATCGTGCGGTCGGGCTGAGCGGTGATCCGCCTGACTGCCTCGTCGAGATTCCAGTCGGGTCCCAGCAGGTCGGGCCCGAGATGTCCCACTACGGCGTCCTCGGCCGCTGTTGGAACCAGCTCGATGACGGGGAGCCGGTATCCCACCGCATCATGATCATCAGTCCCGAGTACGGCACGGATGTCAAATCCAGGTCCCCTACTCCAGCGCCGCCCACGAGGGTAGATCTTCCAGGCGCCGTCCATCCTGAAATGCGTGTGCAGCGTGAACTCATTGCTGAACCGGAACAGCTGGTGCTTGCCGCGCGAGATCACCTCGCGTACGCCAATGCCGGTCAAATTGGTTGTCGCCAGGGAAGGCACACGGAACTCGGATCTGGTCAGCACGCGGCCAGCAAGCACCTCGTTCAGGCGCTGGCATGCCCGCCAGACGGTGTCTCCCTCCGGCACGCTGTCATTGTGCCGTGCCGCTCGAAGCTGCGACGTGGGAAATCGCGTCTCCCGGCCCTTACTCTTGGGACGTGCCAGCGCCGAAGCGACGTGTGTCTGGCAAGCACCGGCTCGTGGAATTGTCTTGGCTGGTGGTTGGCATGGGGATTGCCGCGCTGGCTGCGGTGGCGGGTTCGGTCCGCTTCGTACGCGCAGCAGCGGCAGGCCATATCCATACCGAGTCCGACGTGCCAGTGGCACCAGCGGCGCTGGTGCTTGGAGCGCAGGTCAACCCAGACGGCACGCCGTCGGCATTCCTGGCGGCCCGTCTTGATCTTGCCAAGCGACTCTATGACGCCGGCCTAGTTGAGATGATCATCGTCTCGGGCGATCACCTTGCGCCAGAGTACGACGAGCCGGCCGCCATGCGCGACTACCTGATCCAGGCCGGTTTGCCAACGGAAAAGGTGATTCCTGACTTCGGCGGCTTCGACACCTACGAGTCATGTCTGCGGGCCAAGCGGATCTTTCATCTCTCGCAATTGATCATCGTCACGCAGAGTTACCACCTGGTCCGTGCGGTGGCGACCTGTCGTGTATTGGGTATAGACGCGACGGGTGTCGGCGACGATTCGGCCCGACAGCACACGATGGCATGGCGACGCGGGGCGATCCGCGATCAACTCGCGTGCGTCAAGACTGTTGTTGATCTTGTCACACGACCAGATCCGAAGTTTGAGGAACTAAATGCTGCCGACAAACTAACTTCGATGCAGTCCGATTGATAGCCCACGAACTGTCCACTGCAGACTTTCGCACGACAGTCGCCCGGCCCTGTCGTTGATCGGCAGTTCTACATGCCAAAGCCCAGCTGTCACGTTTCTGACACGGAGCCTGTAAGAATTCGGAAATTGATCAAACTGTAATGAATTCACCTGACTAATCTCACCGGAGCTATGAAACCCTTATCAGAATCTCAAAATGATTCACCCAAGCGGCCGGGGGGTCTGGCGCCGCTGTAAATGTCCCGACCAGGTTGTGAGGTGAGTTGTGGCGCGTTTCTTAGCTGGGGTTATGAAGTTCCGCCTCTTGATCTTGGCGGCCGCCATAGGGGTCCTGGCCCTAGGCATTGTGCAACTCCGCGGCACTTCCCTGGAAGTGTTGCCTGAGTTCAGCCCGCCGTACGCTGAGATCCAGACCGAGGCGCTCGGCCTCTCAGCTGAGGAAGTCGAGCAGTTGATCACTGTCCCACTGGAACAGGACCTGCTCAACGGGGTCGAGGGCGTGGACGTGATCCGATCAGAATCGCTGCCCGGGCTGTCCTCGATCGTGATGGTTTTCGAGCCCGGCACCGACATCTACCGGGGCCGGCAGTTGATCGAGGAGCGCCTCACACAAGCTCACGCCCTTCCCAACGTGTCGAAGCCGCCGACGCTGCTGCAGCCGCTGTCCTCGGCGAACCGGGTGGTCATGATCGGCATGAACACCACGGAGTTGACCCCGATCGAGCAGTCGGTCATTGCGCGCTGGACCGTACGCCCGCGGTTGATGGGAGTGTCGGGCGTTGCCAACGTCTCGATCTGGGGCCTGCGTGATCAACAGCTTCAGGTCCAGGTCGATCCTCAGGTCTTACGCGATCGCAACGTGACCCTGAACCAGGTGATCAGCACAGCCGGAAACGCACAGGTCGTCTCACAGCTCAGCTTCCTGGAAGCCTCAACCCCCGGAACCGGCGGATTCATTGAGACGCCGCAGCAGCGCCTCCAGGTAAGGCACTTGTTGGAGAAGCTGACCGATCCTGCCGAGGTTGCCAAGGTTCCGGTGGAGGGCGCCGGCAATCTCACGCTCGGTGACGTCGCACAGATCAAGGTCGATCACCAGCCGCTCATTGGGGATGCCGTCGTCAACGGCGGACCCGGATTGATCATGGTCGTCGAGAAGTTCCCAGGTGCCAACACCGCCGACGTCACCAAAGGCGTCGAGGATGCTCTCGAGGCGCTTCGCCCTGGGCTCACCGGGATCACCACTGACGCGTCGTGGTTCGCACCATCCGATTACCTGGGGGCGGCGGCAGACAATCTAGGCCTCGCGATTGCCCTCAGTGCCGGGCTATTGCTCCTCACGCTGTTGGCACTGCGCTTCCACTGGCGCGCGGTGATCGTCGGCGTCATCACGGTTCCGGTGTCGGTGATCGGCGCCGCTCTGGTACTCCATCTACTCGGTTACGGGCTCAATGCTCTGGTTATCGCCGGTCTTGCAGCCGCCGTCGCAATCGTGGTAGACGAGGCGGTTGCACCACAAGCTGCGGTGCTGGGTCGCCTGCGGGCTCGGAGCGCCAGCCCGGATGCGGAGCCGACATGGGTGGCCACCCAGCAGGCTCTGGCAACCGTGCGCCGGCCGCTGATCTATGCCGGCATCGTCGCCTTGCTGGCGATTCTTCCGATGGCCGTACTCGAAGGCCGGCCCGGAGCATTCTTCAACCCCATGGTTGTGGCATACGCCACGGCCGTCGTGGCCGCCTTGATAGTCGGCATGACGGTGAGTCCGGCGTTGAACAGCTTCCTGTTCGCTCGCTGGCAGCCAAAAGCTGGCTCACCATCCGGGCCTGTGGCGTGGCTCGGTGCACGCTACCGTAGCGGTCTGCAAGGGTTCTCCCGGAGCCTTCGTCCAGCCTTGCTGGTTGCCGCCGCCTGCGGCGTAATAGCAGTCGCGATCCTGCCATTCCTCAATACCGCCCTGACGCCCACCTTCCAAGACCGGAACGTGGTGGTGAAGCTGCAGGGCGCCCCGGACGTTTCTGCTCCGGCGATGACTCAGCGGGCGACCGAAATTGGCAACTCGCTGCGGTCTCTGCCGGGGGTCACCGGGGTCGGCGCGACCGTCGGCCGGGCAATAACCGGCGACCGGGTGGTCAACGTCAACTCCAGCGACGTCTGGGTCGCGATCGCCGGCGACGCCGATTACGCGGCGACGTTGGACTCGATCAAGGACACCGTCGGCCAGGTGCCGGGTATGACCACCGAGGTCGTCCCGTTCTCCACCCAGGACATGCGGGACGTTGGGAGCCTGCAGACGGGCACCAATACCGTGACCGGCAGCGGGCTGGACGTCCTGACGGGCCTGAACACCCCGGTTGCCGTCCGCATCTACGGCGAGGAACCCCAGGTCCTTGCTGCCGAAGCCGCGAAGGTGCAGCAGCTGATGGCCACCATGGACGGGGTCGTCAACCCGCGCGTCGAAGGCGCTCCCACCCAGCCGACGATCGAGATCGAGGTCGACCTGGACAAGGCCCAGCAGCTGGGCATCACGCCTGGTGACGTACGTCGGGCCGAGGCCACATTGCTCCAGGGCATTCAGGTGGGCAGTGTCTTCGAGGATCAGAAGGTCTTCGATGTCATCGTCTTGGGAACGCCTGCCACGCGAAGCAGCGTGTCAGCTGTGCAGTCGCTGCTCATCGATCGGCCAGGCGGCGGCCATCTCCAGCTGGGCGACGTTGCCGAGGTCAGGATCGCGCAGACGCCGCCGGTCATTCACCGTGAGGCTGTTTCGCGACGCATGGACGTCGTGGCTGATCTTGACGGTCGAAGCGTCGGAGCAGTCGTAGCGGACCTGGAGCAGCAGCTTGCGACCATGAGCTTCCCGCTTCAGTACCACGCCGAGGTGATCGCCAACTCGACTGAGGACGAAATCCAGCTCGGGCGCGTGATCGGCTTCGGCATCGCTGCCATCATTGCCGCATTCCTGCTGTTCCAGGCAGCATTCAACAGCTGGCGGCTGGCGCTGGTGGCCACGGCGGCGCTCCCGCTGTCGCTGACCGGCGGCCTGCTCACCGGCCTCATCGGCGGACGCACGTTCGGCTTGGGCGCGCTGCTCGGGATGCTTGCACTTCTTGGCCTGGGAGCTCGCTACATAGCACTGATGCTGACCACAATCCAGGGACCCGACGGTAGGCGCGGGAGCGACGACGACGCCGCGACCGTGCACGGCAGGGCCGGGGAGTCCTTCGGCTCCTTGATCATCAGCGCCGCAGCGCTGGCAGCGGTCGCGGTGCCGTTCGTGGTGCTCGGTCCGCGTCCTGGACTGGAGATCTTGCATCCGCTCGCTCTGGTGCTGCTCGGCGGCTTGGTGAGCACGCTGGTGGTCGCCTTGTTCCTGCTGCCATCGTCGTACCTACATCTGGTTCCGCAGCAGGACGAGGAGGCACCGCCGCCGCATGAGGAAGAACCCGAAGCAGTAGCAGCGGGGGCGGCGTTCTGATGAAAATCAAGATCACCCTCCGAAGAGCATTCCTAGGCTTCGTCGTCACCGTCGCGGCCGCAGCCTCGTTGGCCGGCTGCGCCGAGATCGAAGTGCCCCTGGCCGAGCCCTACGAGCCGGCTCATCTGGAGTCGACAGGCCCAGACCAGCCAGCGAGGGTCATCCTCACTGAAGAGGCCCAGCACCGCGTTCAACTCCAAACCACTCTCGTCAAGCCCCACGGCGCCGACGTCAGCTTGGACCACGCCGCCCTCGTTTATGACAAGAAAGGCAAGCCCTGGGTCTTCACGGTCATCGGGCCTCTGACCTACATACGTGCGGCCGTGGGCATCAAAGAGGTGAATGAGAACAACGTGGTGATCCTGAGCTCTGGCCCGCCAGCCGGCACCGAGGTGGTAACCGTTGGCGCGATCGAGCTCTGGGGAACAGAACTCGGCATCGCAGGTAAGCACTGAGGAGGCATAGCTGATGCGTACCATCGTCAAGGCAAGTCTCCGGTTCCGCTGGATCGTGCTGTTTCTGGCCGCGTCCATTTTGGCTCTGGGTTTCATCCAACTCCCCGATACCAAGGTCGACGTCTTCCCCGAGTTCGCCCCGCCGCAGGTCGAGATCCAAACCATTGCACTCGGCAACTCCTCGAACGAGGTCGAGGAGTTGATCACGGTCCCTATCGAGGATCAGTTGAACGGTATTGAAGGCCTAGCCGAACTGCGGTCCAAGTCGGTGGCCCAGCTGTCCTCGATCCGGTTGATCTTCGAACCCGGAGCCGACGAGCTGAAGGCCCGTCAACTGGTGCAGGAGCGGATGTCGCAGATCACCCCCACACTGCCGACCTGGGCGAGCCCTCCGTTCATGATGCCGGCACTGTCGGCCACCAGCCGCATCCTGAAGATCGGCCTGACCTCGGATGTAGTCAGCCCAACCGATCTGTCAGAGATTGCCTATTGGAAGATCCGCGCGCGCCTGCTTCGGGTGCCCGGAGTGGCCCAAGTCGCTATCTGGGGTGAACGTATTCCGCAACGCCACATCCAGGTGGATCCGAAGAAGCTCGCTGAGCACGACGTCACCTTGCGGCAGGTCATGGACGCCGGAGCAGACGCCGTCGAATCCGGCCTCATGCAATATACCGACGGCGCGGTCGTCGGCACCGGTGGCTTCATCGAGGAAGGCGGTCAACGGTTCAACATCCGCAACGTGCAACCCATTGTCGACCCGGAGCAGATCGGCAAAATACCGGTCATCGAACGCGACGGCAAAGTGATCCGAATGGCTGACTTGGGCCAAGTGGTGATCGACCCGGGACCGATGATCGGCGACGGTGTTGTTGACGACGGACCTGGGCTGCTCCTCGTAGTGCAGAAGTACCGCGGAGCGAACACGGTTGAGGTGACCCGCGGCGTGGAAGACGCGATGCGGGAGATGCAGCCCGGATTGCCGGGAATCGCGGTCGACACTACGATCTTCCGGCCAGCCACCTTCATCGAGCAGTCGCTTGACAACCTGCGTATCGCGATGCTGCTGGGCATTGCCTTGGTCGCATTGATCATCATCGCTTTCCTCTTCGAGTGGCGTACGGCGTTCATCAGCTTGATCGCGATCCCGCTGTCCCTAGTGGCTGCCGTTTTGATCTTGGATGCCGCGGGAGCCACCGTCAATGTCATGGTGCTCGCGGGGTTAGTCGTCGCCATCGGTGTGGTGGTGGACGACGCCATCATCGACGTGGAGAACGTTGTGCGAAGACTCCGGCAAGCCCGGGCCGCCGGGAGCGGAGTCTCGACTTTCAGTACGGTGCTCAACGCCTCGGTCGAGGTCCGGTCGGCGATCACCTACGCGACCGTGATCAACGTGATTGCCGTGGTGCCAGTACTGTTCCTGGAAGGACTGTCCGGGTCATTCTTCCGCCCGCTGGTGCTCTCGTACGGGCTGGCGGTGTTGGTCTCCATGGTGGTAGCGCTGACCGTGACGCCAGCCTTGTGTCTGCTGCTGCTTTCCCGTGGAAAGTTGGCCAGCAAGGAGTCCCCGGTGATGCGGGTGCTGAAGCGGGCGTATGCCGCCGTGCTTGTGCCGCTGATCCGCAGGCCGATGCCGGCCATCGCGATGACCGCTGTGCTCTTCTTGGCCGGGCTCGCGGCAGTGCCCACACTGGGCAGCCAGTTGCTTCCGAATTTCAAGGAACGGGACTTCCTGATGCACTGGCTGACGGAGCCCAGCACGTCGGTCACCGAGGAGACGCGGATCTCAATCTTGGCCTGCAGAGACCTCAAAGAGATCGAGGGAGTGCGCAACTGCGGCTCCCATATTGGCCAGGCGTATCTGGCTGACGAGGTTTACGGCGTGTACTTCGGTGAGAATTGGATAAGTGTCAGCCCAGATGTCGATTACGACAAGACCCTTGACGAGGTGCATCGCGTCGTCGAGTCCTACCCAGGGCTCTATCGCGACGTGCAGACCTATCTCCGGGAGCGCATTAAGGAAGTGCTGACCGGTGCTAGCGAGTCCATCGTCGTGCGCATTTACGGGCCCGACCTCGCGGAGCTGCAGAAGCAGGCCAAGACCATTGAGCAGCGGATCGGCGACATCCCGGGGATTGACGACGCGCACGCCTCGCTGCAGACCGACCTGCCGCATATCGAGGTTGAAACCGATTTGGCCAAAGCTCGAGCGGTCGGGCTGACTCCTGGAGAGATCCGGCGGCAGACATCAGCCCTGATAGCCAGCGAGGAGGTCAGTGATATCTTCGCACTCGGCCGGGCGTACGACGTCCATGTCACGGCCATCCCATCCGCACGCGACAGCGTCACCGACGTGGAGAACATGCAGCTAGACACCCCGTCTGGGCGTAAGGTCATGCTCAAGGATGTGGCCACCGTCCAGATGGGCCCAACACCGAACGCGGTCGAGCGCACGAAGCAGTCGCGCCGCATCGATGTCGGCGCCAACGTGGCGGGCCGTCCGCTGAACGAGGTGGTTGACGAGGTCGAGAAGCGGATGGAATCAGTCAGCTTCCCGCTGGGCTACCACGCGGAGGTGATCGGAGAGTCCACAGAGTTCGACGCCGCAGAAGATACGCTGCTCGCCTTCGGCATCGCGGCCGGCGTCGCCACCTTGCTGCTGCTGCATGTCGCGTTCGGCAGCTTCCGGCCCGCTCTGCTGACCTTCGTGCTATTGCCCATGGCGCTGGTGGGAGGCGCGATCGCTGTCTGGATGAGCGGACGGGTGCTCTCGCTTGGATCGCTGGTCGGCTTCCTCGCCGTCTTCGGCATCGCTGCCCGCAACGGGATCTTGATGATCAGCCACTTCGAGCGACTGGAGCGCAAAGAGGGTGTGAAGTTCGGTCCAGGGCTGGTCATTCAGGGCGCCAAAGAGCGCTTGGCGCCGATCCTGATGACCGCCCTGGCAACTGGCCTGGCGCTCGTACCGCTGGTGGTTGCCGGCAGCATTCCCGGGCACGAGATCGAACACCCCATGGCGATAGTGATCCTCGGCGGCTTGCTGACAGCGACTTTGGTCAACTTGTTCGTGCTGCCATCGCTGTATCTGGCGTTCGGCAAGAGTCGGCGCGAAAAGGCGGAGCTTGAGCCAGTCGAAGCGCCGGCTACAACGGGCTGAGCCGGTCGAACGTGTGCTGCACCGTTGTGGAGAGGTGGCC
>DASUYM010000169.1:0-4297 GCA_036377435.1 Propionibacteriaceae bacterium | reverse complement strand
CGTCCAACCCGACCGCCAGCAACCAAGGATCCACAGTGGAAACACCGGGCAGACCGGCCGACCAGGCACGCCCACCACCGCAACCCCGGACGATCAAGATCAACTATGCGACACCAGAAGGCTGGTCGGTGGATCGAGGCTAAGTCTCTTTGCGCTTCGCGCCGCCCAGGCACGCACCTCGCTGCGTTCTCCTCGGTCGACATACGACCCGGTATCCCTCCCTCGTCGGCCTTGCGATGCACGCACCTGAACGACGCCAAGCGCAAAGGAACCTAGGTTCCACGACACTAGGTGGGCGCGGGCCCGGTGGTGCCACGTCGAACGAACCTGATGGGCAGTAACACCTGGCGCGGCCTGGATTCCGGGTCGATCAACAACCGACCCACGTGCAGACCCTTCTCGCGGATTGGCTGATGAACTGTGGTGAGATTGGCGGCTTTCGCAGCTGGGATGTCGTCGAAACCACAAACCGACAGGTCGGCTGGCGTACTCAGCCCGCGGCTCGCCAACGCCTGAAGTGCGCCGAGGGCCAGCACGTCGCTCAAGCCGACGACCGCCGTCGGTAGCTCATCACAGTCAAGCAACCAACGGACGGCACTGGCACCAGACTCAATTGAGTTGTGGCCCCCGGAGACGACCATGACCTGCCCTGAGATCGCCTTGTGGAGACCGGCGACCCGGGCCGCGTAGTCGACAAAGCTGAGCTCAGTTGGGTCGAGGCGATGCCCCGGGCTGCCTGCCGGTTGGTTGGTCTCGACGAGGACAGCAATGTCGCGGTGACCGAGGTTGGCCAAATGCTCACCGACCATGACGCCTGCACCGAAATCGTCGATGGCTACCCAGCTTGAGTCGGGATCGCTGCTGACGCTCGTCGTCACCAGCCGAATACCGCGGGCCTTCGCCAGCATCGCCGCCGGGTGGTCGGCGGGAAGGGAGAGGATGGTGAGTGCATCGATATTGGCGTGCCTGACGGCGGTGACGTCACCTTGGTCCACGTCAGTTCCCGAGGAGTCTGCTCCCCGCCTAGCCAACGGCATCAGCACGATGCTGATCCCGTGCTCTTCGACGACCTCGCTGAGCCCTGTCAGGAACTCGATGGCGAACGGATCAGAGAACGCGTACGACAGCCGTTCGGTGAGAAGTACTCCGACCGCATCCGCTCGACCCCTTCGAAGCGTGCGGCCGGCCGCATCGGGACCCGGGTAGCCGAGCTCTTCGGCCGTCGTGAGAATCCGCTCGCGCAGCTGCGGCGACAGCTGGTCTGGACGGTTGTAGGCGTTCGAAATTGTTGCGGGTGAGACTCCAAGGGCAGCGGCGAGGGTCTTGACGGTCATGCGCGCCATCGGTGTCTCGCCCTACTCCCGTAGCTGAATCGTTCTAGTCACACTAACGGGTACGACGACTCAGTCGGGTGGCAGTCGGCGTGCTTCAGAGTGCGACGCACGACCGAGTCGCTGTTGAGCAGCCAGGCCCGGCGTTGCACACCCTCAGGTCATCAGTCCTCAGCGCTTCTTCTTGCCTTTTCTGACTTCCCAGGAATCACTTCCGGGAGTCCAGTTCAACACGCTGGCGCGCTCCATGAACTCGTCGCTCGTGATGTCGCCGCGGGCGAATCGCTCAGCCAGGATCTTCTTGGCCTCAGTTTCGGGTGAGGGATTGCTAGCAAATGACGTGGGCCCGAACTGACCGTGCCGAACCAGGAAGAAGAGCAAAGTGCCCAGCACGAGCAGCATGAACAGGAAAAACATGACAGCTCCTAAGGAGGGTGCGAAAGGCGGCACTGCGCCGCTGGCGAATGTCGTAGAGGGCTCGTCGGCTCCCCAACGAGGGCCGTGATGATGGTGGTGGTGGTGATGATGACCGAAGCCGCCCTCCAGCGGGATGAGTAGTGGGGTGGTCATAAATCCATTGTGGCGCGCCCGCCTCTTGGCTGCATCGGCCGAAAAGCGGCTCTTTGACTACGCTCCCTGACGTAGCCGGGATACCGCGGCCGCACGATGTGCAACTGGGTGCGGCCGGTCTAGTGTCAGAAGACCGCATCGGCGATCGAGCCGAGCAGCCGAAAACACAGCTGCACTGGTAACAAGATCGAGGAGGAACCATGCGGGTCCAGGCCCGGCGTGCGCTCCTCATCGACTCCGCAATCGGACTGGCATTAGCGGTGGCCGGTTGGGTGGCGTCGTTCTATGTCTGGGAAGGTTCTGAATTCGGCCAGCCAGAGTGGCGTCACGGACCACCTCGGCACATGGTGATCAATGTCGATCCCTCCCCGTGGGTGCTGCCTGCGGTGATCGTCTTGGCACTGGGGGTCGCTATTCGGCGGATCTGGCCTCGTGCAGCCTTCATCGCGACAGTCGTCGGGGTGGGCGTCTATCTCGCGACCGGGGCAATGTTCGCCCCGATCTTCCTGGGCCCTGCCCTCGCTGTGTATGCGATGGCGAGTGGCGCGTCCGTCTTTGCGGATAAGGGATCTGCCGGCGCCCCGCGTTCAGTGATGCCGCCACTTCGCAGCTGGGCGCCGCTGCTGGTTCTGCTGGTACCGATGATCATGGCCGGGCACTGGCGCGAAGATTACCTGGGTCTGCTCGATCCAGCCTTCTATGGTGGCTTGGTGAGCGTGATCGCGATTGCCGTCCTCCCGGCCATGATCGCGCTGCTGGTGCGGGGTCGCCAGGAAAGCGAGCAAGAGGTCCGTGAGCAGGAGCGCCGCCGCTATGCCTACGAGGAGCGGCTACGGATTGCGCGCGACGTACATGACGTGGTCGGCCATAGCCTTGCCGTGATCACCATGCAGGCTGGAGTGGCGCTTCATCTGCTGGACAAGGAGCGGACCACTCACCCCCGTCCGGATCAGGTGGCCTCCTCTCTCGAGGCGATCAAGAGAACGAGCCGTGAGGCGCTGGCCGAGCTTCGCACTACACTCGAGGTCTTTCAAGCCGACTCTGAGGAGCCTCGAAGTCCGCTGCCCGGACTAGCTCGACTCGACGACCTGGTGGACGGGCTGCGGTCAGCCGGCCGTGAAGTGAGCCTAGTCCACGAGCAATCTGATGATGATCTTCGGGAGCTGCCGGCGGCGGTCGACCAGGCGGCATTTCGGATCATTCAGGAGTCGCTCACCAACGTCGTCCGGCACGCCTCGGCGTCTCACGCCACCGTGCGAGTCATTCGCCAGGCCGGGATGGTGACCGTCGAAGTGAGCGACGATGGACCCGCAGTAAGTGTGCCGCCCGACGGGAACGGGATCCGTGGCATGCGCGAGCGGGCCCGCGCGGTGGGTGGCACGGTTCAGGTTGGGGTACGCGAGCCAAGCGGGCTGGTCGTACGAGCCGACCTGCCGCTGCCCGAAGGAGAGGTTCGGTGACCATCTCTGTCGCTCTTGCCGACGACCAGGCGCTGGTCCGGATGGGCCTGCGCGTGCTGATCGAATCCGAAGATGATCTTGTGGTGGCCGGTGAGGCCGAAGACGGCCGGGAGGCCGTGGATCTAGTGCGGCGCACTCGACCAGACGTGGTCTTGATGGATATCCGGATGCCGCGGCTCGACGGAATTGCCGCCCTGCGGATGATCGTCGGAGATACCACGCTGGCTGGCGTGCGGGTGATCATGTTGACGACCTTCGAGCTCGACGAGTACGTCTTCGAGGCGCTGCAGGCAGGTGCAGCCGGGTTTTTGATCAAGGACACCGAGCCGGCAGACATGTTGCGCGCCATCCGGCTGGTCGCCGCGGGGGAGTCCCTGTTGTCACCGTCAGTGACACGGCGGGTGATCGAGTCGTTCGCTTCTCGATCGCCAATCCGCAAAACGCATCCGCACTTGTCAGAGCTGACCGATCGCGAGCGTGAAGTGCTGGCATTGATCGGCGAGGGACTGAGCAACGACGAGATTGCCGAGCGGCTAGTGGTCAGCCGAGCGACGGCGCGTACCCACGTGAGCCGTGCGATGATCAAACTTCGGGCTCGTGACCGGGCCCAGCTGGTCGTCATCGCCTACCAGTCCGGCCTGGTGCGCTAGTCTCGTGCCTCCCAAGTCTCCTTACGGTTCGCGCCGCCCAGGCAGGCACCTCGCGGCGTTCTCCTCAGTCGGCATACGACTCGGTTGCCTCCCTCGTCGGCCCTGCGATGCACGCACCTGAACGACGCCAACCGCAGAGGAACTCAGGAGGCACGACACCAGTGAGGCTTCGCCTCTGACCGCCGAGCCTGGGCTGGCGTCCTCAACCGGACGCGGTTCCGGGCGCGGCAACATGGCCGCGCTCTGCGCTGGCGACGTAACTGTCCAGCTGGTGCCACCCAGCCAT
>DASUYM010000168.1:0-5102 GCA_036377435.1 Propionibacteriaceae bacterium | reverse complement strand
TGCACCATCCGGAGTGCCCGAGCACGCAGCTCGGGGTTGATCTTCTTCGGCATGTCGTCATCCTTCCTAACTCAGAAAGGAACGGCATGGAACCCGTGACGCTTCAGATTGCCTGCTGCGACGGGCTGACCGGCTTCCCGGAGGCGATCGAGGCGACCTGGTCGCAGACCGTGGTTCAAACCTCATCTGTTCACTATGGGGTGGCGGGAGGGTCCCGCTGGTCACCTGCGCCGTCTCGGTTAGGACCTGTGCAAACGTGTTGCCTTCGAGGTCCAGACGCAGACCTGTCCGGCTGGGGCGGTGGCGGGCCTTGTATCTGCCAGCGGGAGCAGCGCCGATCTGAGCGCCGAGATGAGGTTCCGACGAGGCCAGCCAACGCGAGGGTGGCGCCGGCTCGGAGGAGGCTCACATCGTGATGTCGGACCAAGATCATCTTCATGGTGATCAACAATTCTTTGGCGGTGTCGATTGGGGAGGGTCGTTCCATCAGTTGTGCGTGCTGGACACCTCGGGCACGCTGGTGTTGCAGCAACGGATCAACCACGACGTCGCCGGGCTGAGATTGCTGGCTGCCCGCATTGCCGATCTTGGGGCCGTGGTGTCGGTCGCGATCGAGCGGGCCGAGGGGCTCCTGGTGGAGTTCTTGCATACCTTGCCGACGGTCAGGTTGTACTGCGTGTCGCCCAAGATTTCAGCGCGGGCCAGGGAACGCTACCGGTTGTCGGCGTCGAAGTCGGACATCTTCGATGCGTTCGTGCTCGCTGACACGCTGCGGCATGAGCATCGGCGCTGGCGGCCCTTGAGCCGTCCGTCTGCGGTGACCGCGGAGCTGCAGGCGGTATCGCGGGACCGGCATCGAGTGCTGCATGCGAAGGTGGCGTGTGAGTCGCGGCTGCGGGCGGTGCTGGAGGCCTACCACCCGGCGCCGCTGCACCTGTTCTCCGAGCTGGATCGGGATATCAGTTTGGAGTTCATCTGCGCCTATCCCACCCCGGACCAGGCGCGACGGGTAAAGACGGCGCGGATGGCGGCGTTCTGCGACCGGCACCAGTACAGCGGCCGCACCGACCCGGCGGTGCTGGTAGAGCGGCTTATCCCGCACCTGTTGTCGCCAGTGAAGGCACCACCGCCGGCAAATCGTTCGCGGCTAGGTTGTTCGCTCAGGAGCTCCGGTTACACACCGACCATCTGCGTGCCTTCGATCGACGTCTAGATCAGCTGCTGAAGCTCCATCCCGACGCACCGATGTTCTTGTCGTTTCCTGGTATCGGGCCGATCGTGGCCGCCACCTTGATCAGCGAGATGGGTGAGGATCGCAACCGATTCCCATCGGTCGATGTGCTGCTAGCCGAGACCGGATTAGCCCCCGTCACCAAGGCCTCGGGACGGACCCGGCAGGTGCGCTTCCGCTACGCGGCGAACCGGCGGATGCGGCATGTCATCGACTGGTGGGTCTTCGTCGCCGCCCGTGAAGACCCCTGGTCCAAAATCGTCTACCAGACGTCACGGGCCCGCGGCCAAGGCAAATATCGGGCGCTGCGCGGCCTGGGCGCCCGCTGGATGCGGATCTTGTGGCGCTGCTGGACCGACCACACCTGCTATGACCCTGCCCGCCATCCCCGCCCGGAGCTGACCGCGACCTAACCCTCCGGGTTCGGGCACCGCGGCCCACCGGCGGCACCCGCAGCCGAGGTCAAGGCTGGCCGCAGGCCACCCGTGAGGGCTTGGCCTTGACCGCGGCGAGGACGCCGCCATACTTTGGCATGCCCGAACTGGGGATCATTCCAACGACCCCGAGGTTGACAGCGGGAGTCTGTGTAGTGCATCTGATTCGGGCGTCGATGCGGTTCGTTTCCTACAACGACCGCAAGGCCGTGGCCGCGGCGCTGCGGCCGATCTACACCGCCCCCACTGAAGCGCCGCGGCTCAGGAGTTGGACATCTTCGAGGGCGCGAACTGGGGCAAGAAGTATCCGGCCACGGTCCGGGTGTGGCGGGACGCGCCAACAGGATCGCCTACGCCCTGGTCCGGGACCAGACCAGCTACGAACCGGGCCGCTGGGCCTGACCACACCAAGGGGATTCCTCGATCGCTGCCCACCCCGCCGCGCACAGCAGCGGTCAACCTGGAGCGCCGCAGCGCAGCGAGGACGAACGAGGTGACCGCGACGAGCAGCGGCACACAATCAGGCGCCGAGGAAGCCCAGAAAGGAGCCGAGCTGACACTTCACAACCAGTCCTGCCGGTGAGACGCTGGACGGCACGAAGGGCTGGACCACACGCCGACCTGACTATGGCGGACACCTCGGTGTTACGCCGCTCCTAGCTTGGCGGCCAGCCCTTCGCCAGTACGGCAGCCCGAACGACGCCAGCTGGCCCATGATCATAATCACGAGGTCGCATATATTAGCGTGGGCGCCCGGCACCCAAAGCACCTCAAGACAGGCGACAAATCAAAACCGCCCGCAAACCACGGGCCGATCACCCGCGCCTACAGAGCGGCTTGACACGAGCTACCGCCAGCTAGGTACTTTGCGGGTGGAGCCAAGGGGACTCGAACACCTAACCCCTTGCTTGCAAAGTGGCGGAGCGGGCCCCGTTGCGCGTCGTTCGTGCCTGGCCAGCCGCGAATGGGCGCATCCGGAATCGCTGAGTCGCGCGTTTGTTGCTGCAGTTTCCTGCTGCAGGTTCGCCATGGGCCCAGCCCCGAGCGCAAAGCCGCCAGCATGGCGCCCGCTTTCCGAGTCTTCCCGAGCCCATCAGTTAACGTCAGACCACACCGCGAGGCGGCGATTACTGCATGCCAACCGATCAAGGACCCTGCTGAACGGTAGAGATGAGAACATTTCTGCGCGCTAGAGCTGGTGTCACGTATCGCGCTTGACGGCTTCGAGAAGCAATTGCGCGACATCAAGCACCTCGGTCGACTCTGGCGCAGAGCCCGACGCCTGTTTGGCCGTCAGCCCGTCGGTCAACATGATTCGACAAAACGGACAGCCGGTTGCTATCGCATCGTGGCCATTGCCCCCGGCGCAGTCGAGCGTGCCCGACGCTTCCTCGGTCCGGTTCTCGTTTACCCGAGTGCCGAGCCGCTCCTCCATCCACATCCGTGCCCCGCCGGCTCCGCAGCAAACGATCGCTCCCGGTTTCGTGGCATCTCCGCGACCGTGGCACCTGGCAGTGAAGCAAGCAGATCGCGGGGCTATCGTAGATCTCGTTGTGCCGGCCCAGGCTGTGGCTGCAGCCGCTGAACATCTCCATCGCGCCCGACTACGCACGATCTCACCAAGTTACCCGAGGGATCGGAACTGCGCTCGGTCACCGTTGTCCCCACCGAGGTGTCTGGCCGCGTGGCGCTGCAGGTCGAGCTCATCGATGCCGTCACGCTTCACGGAAAGCCCGGCGTCGACTACGTCGACATGCGGACCTTCCCGATCATCCCGGCAAGCTTCGAGAACGGCACCATCGAGGTCGACATTCTCAGGCCGGCTCAACGGCAAAGGGCCAGCCGACGCGCGGGCCTTCGCCGACGTCCTACCGCATCACCGATGGTGGTGATCGCTTTGAAGCGGTCTACCTGCGCCCGCTCAACGGATGGGAGACCAACCCACCCAGCCCCCGGCACCAGTGCGCCGTCCAGTACTTCGCCTGCCCAGATTTGAGGTTCGACCGGCCACGCGAGGAGTTCCCGGACGGGCGCTACGGGGCGGGCGCAGACATTGGCCCAGATGAATGGACCACCCTGAGGATCGACATCGACGACACCCGCCTAACGGTTGCCGTCAACGGAACCGTGGTGCTGACGCTGATCGAGACAAGGCGGGCACCCGCCGCCGGCAACATCAGCCTGTTCGTCGAGATTGGTAGCGAAGTCCTTCTTCTCCAACCTCAAGGTGACGCCGAACTGAGCTGCACTGGGTCGGCCGCTCAATCATCGCGCGTCGGCAGAACTGTCTTCCAGTGAGCGTTGCGCTTGCGTCTGGTCATACCTGGAGCACGTTCCGGGTCAGCGGCGGGTCGTCCGCTACGACATCGCCGTCTGTACCTGGGCGACGAGGCGGAGAAGCAGGCACTACTGCTGAGCGGGCCGGAGGCGTTCTTTACCACCTCCACCTACGACTGGTCGCCGCTGGTGGTGATCCGGCTGGAGCCCATCGACATCACCCGGCTGCGCGGGTGAGAGAACCAGCGGCAGCAGCTGAATGAACATTTGCATCGACCCCGAGGCCGCGCTCCCCATCTGCAGCTGCTCCCTCGTGAGAGTGAATTGGCTCACTTGGCGCTTGCTGAGCTTGGTAGCGGAGCGCAACGTGGCCTATCTTCAGACCACTGTTCCTACTGGTATTACTCACGAGGTGATGTCTTGACTGCCGTGCGCGAATCCGGTCGACCAGCAGAGGGGCCTGCACCGCCGACACCCACCCCGCCGACCAGCCACCGCCGCCTCCTGGCCTGGGTTACTGAGGTCGCCGAACTCACCGAGCCGGACGCTATCTCTTGGTGCGACGGCTCCGACGCGGAGTGGGCGCAGCTCACCGAAACTTTGGTGGAGACTGGCACGTTGATCCGGCTCAACCCGGACGCTAAGCCCAACTCTTTCCTGGCCCGGAGCGACCCTGACGACGTCGCCCGAGTGGAGGACCGCACCTTCATCTGCTCGGCCGAGCCCGACGACGCCGGACCGACCAACAACTGGGTAGCGCCGACCGAGATGAAGCAGGTGATGACCGATCTGTATCGCGGCTGCATGCGCGGCCGGACCATGTACGTGGTGCCGTTCTGTATGGGTCCGCTTGAGGCAGAGCAGCCAAGCTTCGGGGTGGAGATCACCGACTCCCCGTACGTAGTGGTCAGTATGAGAATCATGACCCGGATGGGCCGCTCCGCGCTGGCCGCCATGACTGCACACGGGGAGGCCGACTTTGTGGCCTGCCTGCACTCGGTGGGTGCGCCGCTCGAAGTGGGGCAGGCCGATGTCCCCTGGCCGTGCAACGAGGTGAAGTACATCAGCCACTTCCCCGAGGAGCGGGCGATTTGGTCCTACGGCTCCGGCTACGGCGGCAACTCGCTGCTCGGCAAGAAGTGCTACGCACTGCGGATCGC
>DASUYM010000167.1:0-7311 GCA_036377435.1 Propionibacteriaceae bacterium | reverse complement strand
TCGGTGAAGGCGACCACCACGGTATCGATATCCCCCTCGTTGATCCGCCGTCGAAGATCATGAACGCTGAGATGACGGGCATTTCGTAGTTCGGACATGTCGTTCGCTCACCCCTTGCCGCGTGCACATTCACCACACTGGACCAGTCGCTATCGACGCTAGACCAAGAAGTCAGTGAGGCTCAGGTCGGCCGGTCCCTACGCTAGTTGTCGTGTCTCCTAAGTTCCTTTGCGTTTCGCGTCGTTCAGGTGCGTGCATCGCAAGGGCCAATGAGGGAGGCATACCGAGTCGTATGCCGACTGAGGAGAACGCCGCGAAGTGCGTGCCTGGGCGGCGCGAACCGTAAAGAGACTGAGGAGTACGACACTAAGGCCATGGCCATGTGGGTGGGTGCGCTGCAGTTCGACCTGCTGCTCGGCGACGTGCATTCGCTCAAGGAGAAGCGTTCGTTGGTGCGCCCGCTGATAGCTGAGGTGCGCAAGCGCTTTGAGCTCAGCGTCGCCGAAGTCGATCATCTCGAGTTGCACCGACGGTCGGGCATCGGAGTTGCCGCAGTGAGTCCCGACCGGGCGCATCTCGTCGAGGTACTCGATGCCGTCGAACAGCTGGTCGCCCTCCGCCCTGAGGTCGAGCTGCTCTCAGTACGCCGGGTGCTGCGATCCGCGGAGGATTGAGTGAAGGAGTGAGTTTAGCCACGCCGGTTCCGCCGGCCGGCGGCGTACGGCTCGCCAAGATCGACATCAATGACCTGGCGGCTGGGGGCTAATAAGGCGCGCTCGTGGAAGCAGACGAGCCGCGCGTCGCCCTGCGGTCCGGAGATGGTGTTGCCATCGGCGATGACGTCACCGGACCGGAACAGGTAGACGGCGGTGGAGAAGAGCATCGCGGCGATCTCGCCGGGCTCTCGGTCCCGGAAGTGACACTGCACGTCGGGGAGCCCGAACACATGCAGGCCGAGGGTGTCCATCACCATGGCCCCGGGATCGTTCGAAATGGTGAAATACCGCACGTTGATGAGGCCATCAAGATCACCTGCGGCAAACAGCTCAGGGTTGCCAACCCGCTGGCTCTGCGGCCAGCTAAGTGCCGTGGGGCGAGTGATTCGCGCCATCTCGGCGACCACACCACTCATGGCATCCCAGCGCTCCTGCGGCGTCCGGCCATCGCCGAACATCTCGGTCACCAGGACGCTGCAACGGCCAGCCGAGACGGCCGCCTCCGCACCCTCCCAGTCCCATGTTTGGCTGACATCGGGAATGGCCTTGCCACCTTGCCCCAGAGGGCTGGCCGTCATGATCACCGTCAGCAGCGGTGACGGTGGGCCACCATGAGGAACGACGATCGACTCCATTTGAAGCTCGGTGGTCGGCCACTGCGATCGCAGAGCTTGGAGTAGCCGGGGATCACCTAGGTCGGGCGCCGCCGCGTACCACAGCTCAACGACCAACGGGGTCGCCGCCTCTTTCCGCGTGCCGCTGCTCACAACACCTCTCTTACCCAGTTCATCCAGAACGCGCTGACGCGCGGCAGAGGGATCATCCCCGACGCTGGCACCTGGGACACCAGAACAGGTTGCGGCCGGCGAGCAGTTCGGTGCGGACCTTGGAGCCGCAGACCAGGCAAGCCATGCCCGCGCGCCGGTAGACATAGACCTCTCCGCCATGATCATCCTTGCGTGGCGGCCGGCCCATCGCCTCTGGCGTGTGCTCCGGGCGTACGGTGTCGATCCGGTTGTCCAAAACACCTTGAGGCATCAGCTCGACCAGATCGGTCCAGATCCCCAACCAACTGCGGCGACGCAGCTGGTCACCCGGGCGATGCGGATCGATCCGGTTACGAAACAGGACCTCCGCCCGGTACACATTTCCAACCCCGGACAGGATGGTTTGGTCCATCAGGAGTGCTGCGATCGGCCGGGTCGCACGATGGATCCGGCGCCACGCAAGATCAGGATCGGCGTCCGCCCGCAGCGGGTCAGGACCGAGCACAGCCAGTTGCGAGGCAACCTCGGCCCGCGTCCTCAGCATGCACAGCTGCGGCCCGCGGAGATCTGCGACCGCCTGCTCTGTCGCGATTCGCATTCGGATCAGGCCGCGGGGCGGGTGGGGCGGGCCGAGCTCGAAGCTGCCGATGAGGCCCAAATGGACGTGGAGAAACCGGTCACCGTCGAATTCGCAAAACAGATGCTTGCCGTGCGCCGTCCCCTCGATCATCCGTGTCTCGTCCAGCTGTGCCGCCGACTCTGCGAAACGGCCCTGCGGACTGCTGACTGACACGACCCGCCCGCCGAAAGCCTGCGTAAGGTCGAGAGCGAGCCGGTGCAGCGTGTGCCCTTCCGGCAAGGTTCCCTCCTAAGCGCTCGGGTAACACTTCCATTGCGATCATGCACGCAGCCTACGAATCTGTTTTAGCGTGTGAGCCATGACAGGTGCGTTGCCACCTGGGGGCCGTCCCTCAGGAACGCACGGCGGAGGAACACACTACTCGGGGACCACGCACGACTCACGCGAACTTTTGCCGCGTGATTTTGGGCGGGATGGTGTCTCGGGGCTGGTCACTCTCGACCGTGCCATGCGGGGGCGGGACGTATCCCGCCCGGACCTCGACGACGAGCGCGTCGCAGCAGAGGTCATCGACGAGCTACTCGCCCGAGTCGATGGACGGCGACCGACTGGGTCGCCGCGCACCGACTAACGCGTCCCGACACTGTTGGAGCAGCGCAATCGGCAGTGCGGTCAGCGACCCAAGAGTTAGCCCGGTTCGCAGTAGTTTCCAGCGAACCCACGCGCGCACCAACAAGGCGGTTGACACCTCACTAGCGTTGAACCGGGCCGCGATGTCCTCCCCCGCCCTGGCGGCAATCCTGCTGCAGCACGGCCGGCACACCACCGGCCCCCTGGTCGAGCGCTACTTCGCCCGACTACACGAAGAGGGATTGATGCAGATGGACGATCCGGCTGAGGCGTTTCGCTTGTTCTACGGCCTCACCATTCAAGACAGCCAGATCCGAGCCTTACTTGGAGAACCACCGCCGAACGCCCCTGAGCGGGCCAAAATGGCTCGGTCGGCCATGAGCAGGTTCATCACGCTAGCCGCCCCACTCGAGAGTGCTGAGGACACTCAGGACGCACCCGCGGTCGAGCGGGTCTTCTCGTAGTCGGCTACCAACTCGATGCGGCGAGCATGGCGCGGGTCACCGCTGAACGGCGTCGAGAGAAAAAGGCGAACCATCTCCAGGGCCTCTTGCTGGGTATGCATCCGGGCGCCGATGCCGATCACGTTCGCGTCGTTGTGCTGTCGGCCGAGCTTCGCCGTATTCAGGTTGTACGCGAGTGCAGCGCGGGCGCCGACCACCTTGTTTGCAGCAATCTGTTCGCCGTTGCCCGACCCGCCGATCACGATGCACAAAGAGCCGGGGTCGGCCACGGCGGCCTCGGCAGCAGGGATGCAGAAGACGGGATAGTCGTCCTCGGCGTCGTAGGTCTCCGGCCCGTGGTCAACCACCTCGTGCCCGTCCTCGGTGAGAGCCTGGATGAGAAAGTTCTTCAGCTCAAATCCGGCGTGGTCGCTGCCGATGTGTACGCGCATGGGAGCACTATGGCAGATCCAGCCGGGACAGACGAGCGATAGCGATTGCAGCCATGTGTCGCTGCAGCGTTCACCTCTGTCGCGTGGTATGCAGCGTCTTCGGCTGACGTGCCGCCTCTCCAAGCTGCTGGACGCCGGCCGTGAGACCGCCGACGATGTCACCGCCCGCGAACGAGGTCAGCATGGCCGCGGCTGCTAAGCGGCATTCAAGATCGCTGAGGACGCGGCGAGCCTCGATGCCTGTGACAATTTCTAATTTGCGGAACTCCAGATCACACATCACCAGGACTGAGTGATCAGGATCAGTGAGTGCCTTGTGTAGGCGTTCGGCGTACGCGCGGGAGTCCTCCTCGGAAACGCCGACAAACAATGAGAATGTCAGGCCGGAGATGGTCTCGGCATTCCGGACGGCACGCTTGATCCACTCCAGTTGGCTCGGGGTGAACGAGTCACCAGCGGGCACCCGCGCCACCTACGTGCTCGCCGGTGTCGTCGCCCTCGACATCGCCTTCGCTGACTGCAGCCTGCTCGTCTTCACCGGCCGGAACCTGCTCGGTTATTTCGAGACCCGGGTTCACGTTCGCCTCAAGCTCAGCTGACTGGGCACCGAACCAGAGGGGGTCGCTTGCTTCGACGACGTCGCCGCGTCGCGCGTGGGCGGTGGTCACGATCTTGGAGATGCTGATCACGATGATGAAGACCAAGAGAGGAAGCCCCACGAGCAAGCCGAGAACCTGCAAGACCGTGGGGTCATCTGCCCGTGGCCACCCAGAGAGCGTTTCCAGAGGCACTAGCATGCTCAGGAGTTCGTTCACGGCAATACGTTATCGCCCCGACGCGGTTCCGCGGAGGTTACGAGGCGCCCAGAGGAGGATTGTTGTCAGGTACCGGCGCGCCACAGGCCCGGCCCGATGATCCGGCGCCGGGCGTCAGGCCCGGTTCCGTGGACTCTCGGGTGGTCCTCGACGCTGATCAGATTGCCCGCGCATGCGCTCGGATCGCCCACCAGATTCTCGAGGCGAATCGCGGTGCGGAGAACCTGGTGCTGATGGGAATTCCCACCCGGGGGGTCGTGCTAGCCCACCGGCTCGCGACGGTGATGGACGAAGTGGAAGGCGTCGGGGTTCCGGTTGGCGCTCTCGACGTGACCATGTACCGCGACGACTTGCGGCGCCAACCGACCCGGCCCGTGGGCCACACTCACCTACCCGTCGATGTAGACGGCAGCACGGTCGTTCTGGTTGACGACGTGCTCTACTCCGGACGTACGGTACGGGCTGCGCTGGACGCTCTTGGTGATCTTGGCAGACCGCGTGCCGTTCAGCTGGCGGTGTTGGTCGATCGCGGCCACCGCGAGCTGCCCATCCACGCTGATCATGTCGGAAAGTACATCCCAACACGGACCGGTGAGCACGTCAGCGTACGACTAACCGAAATCGACGGGATAGACCAGGTCAGCATCGAACAGGGCAGCGATCCGCTTCGAGGAGTGACTTGATGCGCCACCTGCTGTCCGCGGCTGATCTTGATCGAACTCAGATCACCGAGATCTTCGATCTCGCCGAAGAAATGGCGTTGGTGCAGGGACGCCCCGTCAAGAAGCTGCCAGCCCTGCGGGGCCGGACGGTGGTCAACCTCTTCTTCGAGGACTCCACCCGGACCCGGTCCTCCTTTGAGATCGCCGGCAAGTGGCTGTCGGCGGACGTGATCAACATCAGCGCGAAGGGCTCATCGGTATCGAAAGGTGAATCGCTGCGCGACACGGTGCTGACCGTCGCCGCCATGGGCGTCGATGCCTTGGTGATCCGACATCATGCATCGGGCGCACCATGGCAGGCGTCGCGTTGGATCGATGCCCATGTGCTCAACGCGGGCGACGGAACCCACGAACATCCCACACAGGCCTTGCTCGATGCCTTTACCATCCGGCGGCACCTTCGGCGTTCGGCGCCTGATCTGGTGAGCTTCGACGGCCAGACGGTGGCGATTGTCGGAGACATCACCCACTCGCGAGTCGCTCGGAGCAACGTCTTGCTGCTGACCACGTTAGGGGCGCAGGTGATCCTCGTCGCGCCACCGACGCTGCTGCCGCCGGCGATTGACAGCTGGCCGGTTCGCGTGTGTACCGACTTCGACGAGGTGCTGCCCCATGCCGACATCGTGATGATGCTGCGGGTGCAGCGGGAACGGATGTCAGGGGGGTACTTCCCAACTCCGCGCGAGTACACGATTACTTACGGCCTGACCCGCCCCCGGCTGGAGGCGATGAAGCCGGGTGCGGCGATCTGCCATCCCGGGCCGATGAACCGCGGCTTGGAAATCTCTGCCGATGCCGCCGACGCGGCCAACTCTTTGATCTTGGACCAGGTCGCTGCCGGTGTCTCCGTACGGATGAGCGTGCTGTATGAGCTGCTGGGAGGGGCCGAGTGACAGACCTGCTGATCCGCGGTGCTGATCTCCTCGGCCGCGGGCGCTCTGACCTCCTTATCCGCGACGGCCGTTTCGTGGACCCTGCGGACGCGGGAAGCGACGTGGACACACTCGATGCCGATGGGCTGGTGGCGTTGCCGGGTCTGGTTGACCTGCATACCCATCTGCGAGAGCCGGGACGCGAAGATGCCGAAACGGTGGAGTCCGGCACGCTGGCCGGGGCACGCGGCGGTTTCACCGCGGTGCTGGCAATGGCCAACACGACTCCGGTCACCGACACGGCAGAGGCGGCCGAGCACGTTGCGGCGCTGGGCGCTCGTGACGGTCATGCGCAGGTCGTGCCGGTGGGGGCGGTCAGCAAACGACTGGAGGGAGTCGAGCTTGCCGAGCTTGGGCTGATGGCCCGATCCAGGGCTGGCGTACGGGTGTTTTCCGACGATGGACACTGTGTCTCGGATGCACGCATGATGCGACGCGCGCTGGAGTATGTCCGAGCCTTCGACGGGGTGATCGCTCAGCATGCCCAGGATCCGCAACTCGCCGGCGGGGCGGCCTGCTGCCATGAGGGTGAAATCTCCGGGAAACTCGGACTTCCGGGATGGCCTGCCGCAGCCGAGGCAGGAGTGGTAGCTCGAGACGTACAGATCGCCGAGCTCACCCGATCCCGGCTGCACATCTGCCATGTGTCCTGCGCCGAGACGGTGGACGTGATCAGGTGGGCTAAACAGCGTGACATCAATGTCACGGCGGAGGTTGCGCCGCATCACCTCATGCTGACCACCACTGAGGTGCTCAACTACGACCCGACCTACAAGGTCAACCCGCCGCTGCGTCCCAACGAACACGTCGAGGCTGTCCGGGAGGCGCTGGCAGACGGCACCATCGACGCGGTGGCAACCGACCACGCGCCCCATGCGCGGCACGACAAGGAGCACGCGTTCGCTGAGGCGGCGTTCGGCATGCTCGGCCTGGAAACCGCGCTCGCCGTGGTGATAGAGACCATGATCAACTCCGGCTTGTTGAAGTGGCATGAGCTAGCCAACCGAATGTCGATCATGCCGGCACATATTGCGCGGCTTGCTGATCAAGGTCGACCGTTGGCCGTCGGCGAGCCCGCCAATGTCGTCCTCATCGATCCCGCCGCCCGGCGGGTCGTCGACCGCGCCAACTCAGCCTCGCTGTCGCGCAACAATCCCTGGCACGGCCGCGAGCTGCCAGATCCGGTCGTCGCCACTATCTGGGCGGGCCGGGTCACATACCGGAAGGGACAGTGAGGGAGCAGGTCCCAGATCG
>DASUYM010000166.1:0-16642 GCA_036377435.1 Propionibacteriaceae bacterium | reverse complement strand
TCCTGGCTGAACCAGATCGAGATCTACTTCTCCGTCGTCCAACGAAAGCTACTCACCCCCGACCACCACCCCAGCCTCGCCGCCCTGGCCGAGCAGCTGACCGCGTTCGAGGCCCGCTACAACCAAGGCGCCCAACCCTTCGACTGGCGATTCAACCGTGACGGCCTCGACCAACTCCTCGACCGGATCGCCGCCTGAACCCCCGACGAACTAACGGGCGCGACCACTAGGTCCGCTGAGCATCACCAGCGCCAAGCCCCGGCAGAATGTGAATGGCGACACCAGCATCCCGGTCGTGCAGGACCGTACCAGCTCCGGCAGACCCGTCTCCGCGTGACGGAGCAGCAACGCCACCGGGTCATGGTGATCAGCCATGTAGCCATGGCTGGCTACCCGAACGTGAAGACGTATGCCTCGGCACCGGGCCTGAGGAACGTAATCTCCAGCGTCCGCTCGCGGACTGCGTCGGGCTGGCGAACGAGCTGGTAGAGCCGCCCATCCCGGAGCAAGCCGTTACCGCCCTCGTCTATATCCACGCCGCGTGACGGGCCCGGAGCCACGCCGTCAAGGAGCACGCGGAAGGGAATCGGCTCCTGTGTTCCGGGAGACAGCACGAGATGCGCGTCACGAGCGTGGAACCGGTAGGCAATGCTCCCGCCTGCCCGGTCGAGCACGACATTCTCACGCTCTATCGTCCACTCACCGGCGAGGGCCCAGTGGTGGACCTGAAGGTGCTCGGGGAGCTCGTAGGCGCGGTATTCGTCGAACGCGGCGCCGTCGGGTGACGTGAAGTGCTCGCTGCGCGCGTAACCGAGATACGTTTCGGGCGTCCGCAGGTGGTACCAGTCGGCCTCCGCCTCCACGCCGTGTCCTTCGACGGAGACGAGCCCGCGCTCAATGCCGAGCAGGCGTTGGATGATGAGCTCTGATTGCTCATAACGTCCTTCGCCGAAGTGGTGGTCGCGGATGATGCCGTCCGCGTCGATGAAGTAGAGCGCCGGCCAGTAGTGGTTGTCGAAGGCGCTCCAGATTTCGTAGTCGTTGTCGACCGCGACCGGGTAGTCGATCCCTCGCTCCTTCGTCGCCTGCCGGACGCGGTCGATCTCGTGCTCGAAGGAGAACTCCGGAGTGTGGATTCCGATGACAACCAATCCGTCGTTTCGGTAGGCCTGCGACCACGCACGGACGTACGGCTCGGCGCGCAACCAGTTGATGCACGTCAGCGTCCAGAAATCCACAAGCACGACGCGCCCGCGCAGCTCGGCGGGGGCGAGCGGCTCGGAGTTGAGCCACTCGGTCGCGCCGCCGAGTGAGGGCATATGCAAGCGTTCGGACACGGTCATCACCTAGCCGGCTTTGGTTGGGTGATGCCACGGAGCCTACTCGTCTCGCCTGCATGTCGCGCATGCTTGGATTCCGCTCCCACGCGGTGTGATGTCAGCCAGCGTCTTCGCATCGATCGGCAATCCTGCGCCGCAACCTGCACGCGAGGTGAAATGTAAAGGCGCTCTGACTGGTGTTTCGTGTAGTCAAAGCGCCTTTCTTAAGTTACCTGAATCTGAACTTTGTACCCCTGCCCGATCGGACACGAGAAGTTGAAGCTGCGGTTTATCCCGCTATGCCGCTCCGCCAGGACCACGACGGACTAGGGTCACCGCCCGATCCTTCGAACTGAGGTAGTCGCTCGCTACCAGCGCGGCAAACCAGCCGCGAGGTAGCCGCAGCCTGAAGCTGAAAATCGACTATGTTTCGGACGTGACGTCGAGAAAGTTCGCCAGGCCGCGAAGGACATAAGGGTCGAGTATCCGATCGTTCTCGACAGCGACTATGCGGTCTGCCGTGCCTTCAATAACCGGTACTGGCCGGCGGTCTACATCGCCGATGCTGAAGGCGGATGAGGCACCATCGCTGCGGCGACGTAACTCGGCTACGAGCGAGATCAGAACCTTGCGTCTCCCGATGGTTCCGAGTACGTCCAGCCTCGCAACTACGTCGCGCCTGATTCGTTAAAGCTCCACGACTGGGCTTTGTCCGGGGACTGGACGGTCGAGAGGCGGGCAAGCGTGCTGAACTGAGCCAACGGGCGGATCCTGTTCCGCTTCCACGCCCGCGATGTCAAACTCGTCATGCGACAACGGGAGCGGTCTGTGCCGTTAGGGCAACCTCGGCACCACGGGGGGTCTCCCAAAGCCATCCTTTGGCGTCCACGCCCGGGCGCTCGTGTCGGCCGAGGTGGCGATCATCTTCCAACTCCCAAAGTCCTGAGTTACGTGAATTTGAACCCTCTCCTCTTCAGATGCAACGGGGACAGGACGGCGAGGCAGCAAGCTCCCCACGCGGTTCCTAGCGGAGTTGACTAGCGGTCCCGAGGTCCTGGATTGCGTCGACCCGGTTACCCTCGAAGCTGTTGCCGCTGACCACGGTCCTCTTGCACCGCGGGCTGCTGATGTTCAGGCCGTAGCGCTGGGTCGGCTCAGTTTGGTTGTCGGCCGCGACGTTGTCCCTCACGACGTTGCCGATGGCCGTGACGCTGTCAAGAGCCTGAATCCGGATGCCGTCGCGACGATCGACTTCGTCCGAGCTGTTGGTGACCCAATTTTTCTCAACTCGGTTATGGTCTCCGCCGTTGATGAGGATCCCGTCCCGGCCTGCTTGGTCGACGCGATTGCCTCGGATGACGTTGTAGGAGGATTTCTTATGCTTCTGATCCGCGGTGCCCGACGCGTTGATCGCACCAATGCCGGTTCCGCCAACGTTGCTGATGCGGCAGCCGGTGATCCTATTGTGGTTTGAGGCAAGGAAGTCGACCCCATCGGTGGGGACCCCGCTGATCACGCAGTTGGTCACCTCGTTGTAGTCCGCGGTGTACTTGTGGTCCTTGCCGTCGAAAACGATGCCGCGGGCACGCGAAGCGATGATGCCGACGTTGATGACTCGGGAGCGGTTGCCTTTGTCGAAGTCGATCGCGTCACTCGTGGTGCGTGGGGAGCCGCCCGCCGAGACGGTGAGGTCCCTGATCGTGACTTTTCGAGTGCCGTGGAAGTTAAAGGGCTCGGTGTCAGCCGCCTTATTCGTCTTGTTCTTGATGAGTGTGGCCGTGCGGCCGGCACCCGTGAAGGTGATGTTGCGGAGTGTATCGCCGAAGAGGAAGTAGTCCCGTCCGAAGTCGAAGGTACCCGCCGTGAACCTGACCGTGCCCCCGCCCGCCGCGTTCAGCTTCTGGACCGCGGCCTCACCCACGAACTTCAGGGAGCCCTTGTACGTGTTCTTGCCCTTGGCGGCGCGGTATGAGTTGCCGACCTTGGTGATGGTGAAAGTCGGACCGACCGTCTTGGCTGGGGCACGCTTGGCCTTGCCCGGCCTTCTAACCACCTGAGTGCTGGCGGCGGCAGTTGGGCTGGGACCCGACGCTGGAGGGGTGGTGGCGGGACTTGTCGCCGACGCGGCGGTGGTGGCGGGGGCTCCGGCTGGTTGCTCATGGACAGCCGATATGGAAACGACGGCCACGGCCGAGGCGATGACCCCAGTCGCCAGTAACGCAGGCACTGATCGGTGCATGAGATGTCCTCTATACGTGATGGTTGGAGCCCCGGTGTGGCAACCCCGGCAGCCGTCTGACCGCGTGTCCGTCAGACGAGGCGAGCCCTAGGCCCTCGGATTTCGGACAAATTGTAGTTGTGTGAGAAGTGAGTGACCGGCTGGTTCGCTAAGTACGCTTGCCGCTTTGCCCGTGTCGTATCCGACACCGAATGCTGCCGGATGCGGGTGCGACACTCCGGTCGGCGCAATGACATCGGTGTGACCGCCAACTTGCCACGCTCGCGGCGGTCGGCTGGCGAAGTCAGCGCAGCAGCGCGACGGTCGAAATGCACGTGATCGTCGCACCTGACCCGAGTCCCGAAGGTCAACAGGCCTGCAGATGCCGAGTCGGTGTTCGCGGATGTCCACGCCTCTGTCGTTCGTACGCAGAGCGACGAAGGATAGCAGAATCTGCGCTCAGGCTTGTTGGGTGGCATGCGTACTAGGCGCCTGACGGCAAGCCGCTGACTTTGACTAGCGCAGGAATCAACCTCTCGTTTCGGGGCCATAGGCAATTTAGTGAGCCCCGAAATAGCTTGGCCACTTCTAACCGATCAAATCTTTCGAGACATATCAAAATTTGTCTTGCGGTCGGATCGACAGAGGTGTATTCCACTGGGATAGCGGGCTGCTGCGGGTGCAGCCCGGGAAAGGAGAAGTGCCGTGAAGCGCAGAATCATCGTGGCGATCGCGGCTGCAGTGCTAAGTCTCGGGGTGGTGGCTGCTCCGGCCGCGTACGCCGATCCGGACTTCGGTCCGGGCAACAGCTCCAAGGGCCCGAACGACGGGGGGGCGAAGTGTCATCCGCCGGGCCAGACGGTGACCGAGCCTGGCTGCAAGTAGGAGCAGGAGCACTGAAGCACTGTGTGGCCTCGGGATGCATTCCCGAGGCCACACTCCTGCTCGAAGCGATCAGGGCGCCGGAAACGCGCAGTTGAATGCCTCCGGTGGGAGCCGTAACCCCTCAATCCCGGCTAAGGTCCGGTCCTGTCGAGCAGGCCGGGTTCGGTCGCGCGAAGTGTTGACGACAGACCACGTGATCGAACGCAAAGTAGGAAGCAAGAGCGTGTCGGCGGCGTAAGCCACCCGCCGAAGGGACTCGACGGCGCCGACGAAACCGGTTATGCCGCCCTGACTTGGCAGCTCGCGGTCAGCGCCAGCGACTTTCGGCCGCTTGGCAGCTCGACGGTGACACCGATCGGGCCCAGTGACGGCGTGACGGTCGTGGTTGGGAACCAGGGTCGGCCCTGCCGGACCACGATCAGGAGCCCGTCGTGATCGCCGAGGGGGGTGAACTCTGCCGCGGCGGTGCCGAACACGGGCAGTCCAAACGCGTTCTGCAGGGCCGCGACGGCCGCCGGGACATCCGGCACGGCAAGGCCGATCTCACTGATGCGCAACAAGTCGGCGCTGCTGAATCGGCCCGACGACGACGCCGCCGGCAGGTCGTGTCGTGCGATCAGTTCGAGCAGAATCCCATCCGGCCCGGCGAAGTAGACGGACTGGGAGTTCCACGGCGTCCCTAGCGCGAACTCATTTACACCGTCCCGCTCCAGCACTGAAACCCGCTCCTGCAGCCAGGCCTTGGCCTCAGCAAAGCGGTCTTCGGGGACGGTGATGGCACAGTGGTACGCGCCCGGCTCCACCGGGCCGGGATTGAGCAGCAGCACTGACAGCCCGACACCGACCTCCATGACGCCGCCACCCGTCCGGACCGGCAAGCCCAAGACGTCGCCATAGAAGCGGGCCGCCTGCGCCGCGTCCGAAACAGGCAGCTCAACCTTGCTGATCAACATCTCGGGAACCTCCGAATCGTTGACTGTCGACCCCTTCATAAGGGAACACCAGGATGGGGGCATTCCATCCGCGTAGAAGCTCTCCCTTCTAACGGGTGGAGGCTTCCTATGGGGTCGACACCGAATCGGGTGTGCCGGAAGCCGACCCTTCGCCCGACATCGGCCCTGCTTGTCAACATCGTTTTGCTCTCCCTGGCCTGGCTCGGATGGACGCAAAACCGCCTGCGGTCCTGGTCATCGGCCGCCAAGCATGACGGTGATGCGAACACGACCCGACGACCTCGCCGGCGAAGTTGTCTGCGCCGCCGTGTCGGCGCATTGGTCGATCGTCACTGAGACGATCGAGTACGCAACAGTCGGCTCGAGAAGAGCCTGACCACCCAGCGGGCGTGAGGCCGGTCCAGGCAGGCAGTGAGTCGACAAGCAGCGAGGATTCACTGCTTTTCCAGGTGCGAGATCCGGCGATAGCTGCACCCTTAGACAGGGTTTCCCGGGCGCGCCGATCTTTCTGTCGGCCACGATCGCGGCGATCCATCAGAAGAAGCACTGAAGGGAGCCCTCGCTGCGGTCGTCCGCCAGCATCGCCTGACGACAACGCCCACCTAGTGGCGAGACCACGCCCGCAATAGGCTCGGACTCGTGATCAAGCGAGCACAGCGAATGCAGCCGATCGTAGGCTTCGGGATCGACCGAGTGGCGGCCGCGGCGGAAGAAACGGGAGGAAGCCACGGCGGCCCCCTTCTCCGCATGGAAAACCTCGATACGGATCTCCCGCTTCCGCCTGAGGCGCTCGAGGTGACCCGCACCAAACTGGACGACCCGAAGTCGAACAGCTGGCTTCCGTTCACCGGCGACCTCGACCTGCGCGCAGCTATCTCCGACTTCACAGCCGAACGGAGCGGCCATCGCTACGACCCTGAGCGCGAGATCGTCGTCACCGCAGGCGGACTGGAAGCGCTTCTCAACGTCCTCCTCTGCACCGTGGATCCGGGGGATGAGGTGATCGTCACCGACCCCACTTACGCGGGCATCGTCAACCGCATCCGGCTCGCCGGCGGTGTCCCACGCTTCGTCCCCTTCCTCCCCGAGGAGGGCGGCTGGCGCTTTGACCGCGACCGGCTCGGCGATGTGGTCGGCCCGCGAACCACCGGCTTTCTCCTGATGAGCCCCTCGATGCCCTCGGGCGGCTACCTGGGCGAGGGCGATTGGCTTGCGGTCTGCGAGCTGTGCAACGAGCGCGACCTCTTCCTCATCTACGACTCGGCCATGGAGCGTCTGCTCTTCGACGACCGACCGCTGCTCCACCCACTGCGCATGGAGGGGATGGCGGAGCGGACCCTCGTGGTCGGCTCGCTGTCCAAGGAGCACCGCATGATTGGCTGGCGCGTCGGCTGGATGGCTGGACCCGCGGATGCGGTGACCGACGCTGGCTGGGCGCACGTCTACAACACGACAATGCCGGTGGCGATTTCCCGCTTTGCGGCCACGGCCGTCCTGCGCGGCGACCAGGGCCACGTCGCTGAGTGCGTCGCCGAGCTTGAGCGCCGTCGCGACACCGTGCTTTCCGGCCTCCCGGACTGGCCGTTCGTAAGCCCGGCCGGGGGCTGGTCGCTCCTCCTGGACGTGGCCTCGCTGGGCTTCGCACCGGCGGAGGCGTCACGGATCCTCCTCGACGACGCGAAAATTGCCGCCACTGCAATGACCGGTTGGGGCGACGAGGTCGCGGCACGGTACGTCCGATTCGTTTTCAGCGCTGAGCCGGTGGAGCGGCTCGAGACCATCCCGGACCGCGTGGCCCGGACGAAGCTCGCCGAGGCCGTCGCGAGTCGAGTCTGAACCGCCGGCCGTTATTACCGAGATCGACCGCGGCGGCCGGGCCGAGCTACAGCCGCACCCCAGCATTGCCACCCGCGCACCCGCGTTCTGGTGCTGGGGTACTCGGAGGTGTCACAGCCGGGGCTTGCCGTCTTGTCATGACCGAGGTCCCCGCGTCGAACGCGAAGGCTTCGATAGCCGCATCAGTCAGCTGGCGTGTCACGTTGTCTTGCCGGGCGGCCGGCTGATCCTGTGGCCATCGGCCTGGCGCGGTAGTGCGGTCGGGATCTCAGCAGGGTGACACCATGGAGCATGGCCGAGATAACGGTTCGGGTGCTGGATGGGAGAGATTGGCCGCTGTACAGGGACGTCCGGTTACGCGCCCTGGAAGAGTCCCCCGCATCGTTCTCAGCACGGCTGGCCGATGAGGCCGACCAGGATGAGCAGTTCTGGCGTGATCGGCTGAACCGGTCCCACCTGCTCCTCGCCGAACGCGATGGGCGTCCGCAAGGGATCGCCAGTCTGGGACCATACGCCGCGGAACCCTCGGCGGGTGAGATCTTCGGGCTGTATGTCGTCCCCGAGGCACGCGGTACGGGCGTGTCCTGGCGGCTAGTCGAGGCAGCGGCGGCGCTGGCGAGCCGTGAGGGTCATCGCCAGCTGTACTACTGGGTGGGCGTCGACAATGGGCGCGCGGTCGGTTTCGCGAAAAACTTCGGGTTCCGCTCTACCGGCTCCCGCCGCCCATCCCGGGTCGCTGACCTCGCGCTGGGCGATTATGAGACAGCCCTGGTCTTGTCGCTCGTGCCCGACGACACATCGGTGCCCAACCCGACCAGCGACAAACTGGCACCCCGGGAGGGCCCGATCGGCTGAGTCCACCGCGGGGCCGATCTGGGAGAAGCGTGGCTATCCAAGATCAGGCGACCTCTTCGCTCGAAGATTTCTCAAACGACCAGAAGGCTGCGACAAGCCATTCAAGACCGGCTCAGGAGAAGAGGTAGTAGTCACTCCCTGTCGGTGAGGCATGTGATCGTTGTCACATCTCTGCCGATACGGGACTGATCGCTGCGTGCTCTCGCGTAACTTTGCCGACAGTGACGAGCCACGGCGGGGAGGGCATCATGAGTACAGCGAAGCCGGTGACCGAGCCAGCCATCGCAAGCCAAAATCGCGTAGCTGATGATTCGGAACGCGTGCCAACCCATGGCAGCGATTGGCTATTTCTGCTCTTGAGCGCAGGAATAGCCGCATTATTGGCCATAGGAACGTCCTTGGTCAGTAGGTTCGCCGGTGACAATTTCTGGCCGTATGTGGCCAGCGCGGCATGTGCCGTCGTCGCCTTCTTCCTACTGTTCCTCGGCTTTCTACGACTGCGCGGCTCGATACGCGATGCTGTTGCCGGTAGCTTCTTGTTGGGCTATCTCTGGTTACTGGGCCAGCTGCTCTTTCTTCCAGGTTTACGCGATGGGCTTCTTCAGAACGGGTCCGGGCAGCTTGTGTTCCAGCAATTCACCGTCATTGTTGGGATTGTTGTGGCCTTTTACTTCGCCGCCAGCGGCGCGGTAAACGTAGCGGCCAAATTGGTGAACGCGAGGTCAAGGGAAAACTCAGCAGCAGAATCCAAGTACGACGCGCTCAAGCCAGTCGAGCTGGGAGACCGAGAGTATCTCGCGAAGCGGGACGCGGCCAAGCAGTCATAGTCAGGGGCTGCCAGGCACCCATTCTTGACGGCCGATGTTCCTCTCAGTATCCAGACGCAGTTGATTTCGCTATCCGCGGCCCAGTGTTCGGAAAGGAATTGCCGCACCTCCGCTTCGCTCCAGCTTGGCGTCGACGAGGCGGGTATCTGGAGGAAAATCGTCGGATTGGGATTCAGCACATTGATGAGCACTGCGGTGCGAATCACCTGCCACACCGACTGCGGCGCCGCCTGCGGTCGACTTCCAGCGGCGTCGGGTCACGCCAGGTCTGCCAGGCGAGGTAGAGCAGGTAAGCGACGCCCGCGTACTTAAGCGTCTGAAACGCGACCGCGGCCGAGCCGTTCAGAGTTGTGGAGGAACAGGGAACGCACCCATCACGACCCACTGGCGCCGCTGCCCGTCGAGTCCAGGTGAGACGGAGATGATCGTGGAAGAAGCCAGCACAGCCCGGACTGCAATACCTGGCCACCGGCTGTTGATGACGGCGGCCATCGTCGTCGCGACCGCAGCCGGAATCGTCGGGGCAATCATGCTGGTCGCCCCGACCTCCACCGGCACCTACTTCGCCTGGCCCCTGGGGCCGCCGGGACTCGCAGCGCTTGTCGGAGGCTTTTACGTCGTCTCCGCCCCGGTCTTCGGGTACGCCGGAACCCGGCCAGCTGTAGAGGTCCGCGGTCTCGCCGCCGCGGTCCTCGCATTCACCGTGCCGACCCTGGTTGCCACATACCTGCACCGCGACATCTTCGACTTCAGCCGCCTCATGGCGATGGCCTGGGTCGTGCTGTTCATCGCCTCCCCGATCACCTTTGCGCTGTTGTTATGGTCGGGCCGGCATGCTCAACCACCGCCGAACGACCCTCGCCTCAACCGAGCTGTACGCACCGTCTTAGTCGTCTTGGCCATCGCGTTCGCCGGGCTTGCCGTCTGGTTCTGGGTTACCACCGACGGTCCAGTCCCTTTCGAGGTGGCGCCTCTAGGTGCCCGCTTCCTGGCTGCCTGGCTCGCGTTCTTCGCGGTGCTCGCCGGCTGGCCGGCTCTCCGGCCCACCCTCTCCGAGGCGAGAGTGCCACTCATGTCCCTCTCGCGTACGGTGCTGGAGGACTGCTCGCGGCTGCCGTACACCCGGGACAGCTGGGGGCTGGATCCCTTGGCTATCTCGCTGCCCTCGTCGGCGTCGTCGCCATCGCCGGCCTCGCGCTTATCCGCGGTTCCAGCCCGGTCTGATCACCGGCTAGGCCCGCCAGCATTCGCGGCCACGCACCGCACGTTTCAACCCTCACCACCATCACAACGAGGCTCCTCGCCGCTCGGCTTTGCGGTTACGGACCGGGAGGGTGGTGTCGTACGAGCCGGATCTCGCCTGTGGCGCTCGTTGGCCGCGGCCATAGGAGCAGGCCGTTCCCCACGGCGAGTAGTCTTGTGCACCCGCGGTGGACGGCTGCAGGCGTCGCGTCGATATGCGAGCCGGGAAGCCGAGCGGCCAGCGCGCCGCATGGCATCACCGACACACAAGGAGCAGCTTGGCGCCGTGCTGCTCGCCCTTACTCGAGCAGCACGGAGAGAACCGATGAACCCCAACACAATCGTCTTGATCCACGGCTTTTGGGTGACCCCGCGCAGCTGGGAGCACTGGAAGACCCATTACGAGCAGCAGGGCTACCGCGTGCTCACCCCGGCCTACCCAGGCTTCGAGGTCGAGGTCGAGTCCCTCAACGCCGACCCGACCCCGATAGAGAACCTAAGCGTGCCCGCCGTCATCGACCACCTCACCGACGTGATTGGAGGCCTGGAGCGGCCGCCCATCCTGATGGGCCACTCCGCTGGCGGGGTGTTCACCCAGCTCATGTTGGATCGCGGCTACGGCGCAGCGGGCGTGGCGATCAACTCGGCTCCCACCGAGGGCGTGCCCGTGGTGCCGCTGTCGCAGCTCAAGTCGACCTTCCCGGTGCTTCGAACGGTCGGGCGAAAGAAGGCAGCTGGCTTCACCCTCGAGCAGTGGCGCTACGCGTTCACTAACACCTTCACCGAGGAGGAGTCCAGGGCGCTGTACCAGCGCTACCACATCCCTGCGTCGGTGAGAGTGTTGTGGGGCAGTGCGCTGGCCACCCTGGAGCCTGGCCACCAGGACACCTTCGTCAACTACGACAACGACGACCGGGCGCCGCTGCTGTTCATCTCTGGCGGCGAGGACCACCTCATGCCCCCCAGTGTCCAGCGCTCCAACGCCAAGCATTACAAGTCCAACACCGTGACCGAGGTCAAGGAATACCCCGGATACGCCCACCTCCTGCCCGCTCAGAAAGGCTGGGAGCAGATCGCCGACGACGCGCTGTCTTGGGCCATGGAGCACGCGCGGTGAATAGTTGGAGGTAGATCACGGCGTCCGGGCTGAGTCCACTGGTCCCCAGTTTCAATCGCGACCTGGTCGCGCCCTGGCCGATCTTTGGGCGAGTGCCGGCTGCCCCGCAGGAGGATCGTGGGCAACCACCCTCGCCTTAGGCGGGCAGCCGTAGGCGGGCAACGGTCAACCGCGCCGTCGCCGCTAATAGCTCTCAAGATCAACTCCGCAGGCCTTGTCGAACCTGATGAGCGGATCGTCCGTAACAAGATCAAACTGGACGACGGAGGCGTTCGGCTGGTCGCAACTTCGTCTATGTGGAAACGTTCACATCCACTCGATGGTCACGACCTCGACGGGCTGGGAGACGCCTTTCAGAGTGACCGAACGCGGAGTGGACACCGAAAACCGCGTGGCCGCACTCTGCACTGTGTTCACGCTGGCAAGGATCTGCCCGCCACCAGCAAGGCTACCGATCCGAGCAGCCTCGTGGACTCCCCGTCCGGCAAAGTCAATGGCCCGAGTGGACGCCTCCGCCTCGTGTAACCCGATGCGGACTTGGGGGGCGAAACCATGGCCCCGGCGATGCTCTGCCAGTGACCGCTGGACTGCGACCGCAGCCTCGATCGCCTCCGTGGCGTCCTCGAAGGCAACGAAGAACCCGTCGCCGGTCTGTCGCACCTCGGTTCCGCCGTGGCGGTTGAAGATCGCCCGCAAGGTCTGGTCATGCCAGCGGATCAGTTCCTGCCAGGCGTCGTCACCAAGTGCCTCGACGAGCGGCGTTGAGCCGACGATGTCGGTGAACACGAAGGTCCTCTTCACCCGCTCGCCGGCCCGCGCGGCTATCCCCTGCTCATCGCCGAGCAAATGGCCCACAAGCTTCGCATCCGGCAGCGCACCAAGACTTTCGAACGCCGCCTTCGCTGATTCAAACTCGAGCCGGGCCGCGTCCTCGTCGCCGTCGGCACGGAAGGCCTCGCCAAGCGCCGTGCGTGCTTTAGCAGTCTCATAGGGGGCGCCGATCTCGTGCCAAAGCTCGACCGCGTGGCGCTGTCTTGCCAACGCCGTTGCCGCGTCGCCCTGGGCAAGCAGGAGCAGGCCTCGTGCGTACTCAGCTGCCGCGGTCACCGCTGTCGTCCGAAAAGAACCGGCGATCTGCTCGAGCTCTGCGACGTGCTGTGAAACGGAATCGAGGTCTCCAGCGGCGAGCCCGATCTCGACGGCAGCGGGGAGCAGTCGCGCTTGAACGAACGCACGCGATTCGATGCCCGCGAGTGCCCGCATGATGGACATGTTGGCACCTGGTGCGTCCCCCTGCGCCAGCCGAAGCAGGGACCTGCCCGGCTCTGGCTCACGGCTGAGCTGGTGAGCCTGCCGGAAAGCCTCGCGAGCACCCTCGAGGTCGCCCACGCGAAGCCGGACCTCGCCGATCTCGTACTGGGCCTCACCGCTTAACAGCACGTCGTACCTCCCGAGCTCCTCACAGGCGCGCTTCGCCTCCCGCTCGGCATCGGCCCACGAGCCGCGGAAATGCATGATCTCGGCACGGTGCACCCGACAGATTCCGGGGAAGCCGGATACCCCCTGCCGGCGGCACCACCGCTCCGCAGCGTCGGTCCACTCCATTGCCCGTCGCCAGTCGGCGAGATTGCGGCAGACACTGATCGTGCTGCAATAGATCTTTCCAGTGGTCAGCGGGTCCAGCTCTCCGCTGACTGCCGCCACGGTGGACTCGTCGATCAGCGCAAGACCTTCGTCGACGCGCCCCATGGCGACGAGGGCATAGCCCTGCTGCTGCATGGCGAGGGCTTGGATCGCCGGTATCGCGAGCCGTTCGCCGATCCCTTGTGCCAGTTTTGCCTGACGGAGTGTTTCCTCCCAATCGCCGGTCATGCGGAGCGCGAGATAGGCGAGCGCAATTGCCTGCCATCCATGCGCTGCACATTCGTTGGGGGTTTGCTCGAGAAGTCTCCTTGCCCTGCCGCTCCATCCGTTCCCGATGGCGGTTTCCAGGCGCTCGAAATGATCAAGGGCAAGTTGCAGAGCCATTTCGGCTGCGTGGCATTTGTCGCCCTGCGCCAAATATCCGGCGTGCGCCCGCTCCCGTGCCTCGATTGCCGCGTCGGGATCCCCGGCGAACCATGCGGACTCTGCTAATAGCGCGAGGTCCTCCGGCGAGATTGGTGTATCCGAGTCAGCCTCCCGAAGCCAATCGAAGGCCTCGTGCCACGCGTGCCGACGGTACGCATCGCGACCCTGCTGAACGCGATCCTTGATGAGCTGACTCATCTGGCTCCCTGTCGGCCTGGAATGGCTCCACCCTACGACGTTCCACCGGGACGCACGGTAGGCACCGCTTCCCTCCCCGGTCGGCCGCGTCCTGGGATGCCGGACGAGCTGCCAGCCCCTAAGCAAACCTCACAGAGCTGAGCTCGTCGTAAGTGTCGTAGAGAAACATGCGATGGTGGCCGCGGCGGCGACCGCCAGCCGCGCGTGGTGCGCAATGCGCCTTTGCCGCTTCCGGATCTACCCTGCCCAGTTCCGTTGGGGCTGTGGATCCTGCCGATCTGACTCACTCGGTTTGCAGGCCGATGAGTTGCCGGCCCGGGCCGAGTCGATTGGAACATGACAACCGGAAAGATTGACCCGCGGTACGGCGACGCTTCGGCCACCGCACCGCCGTGGGATGACATCGAGCGCCTTCTCACCGACGCGCAGCTCTACTGGATCATCACCGTACGCACGGACGGGCGTCCGCATGCCGTACCGCTCGTGGGCGTCTGGTACGACGGCGCGTTCGCGTTCTGTACGGGCCGGGGGGAGCAGAAGCAGCGCAACCTCGACGCCAACTCGCACGTGGCGGTGACGACCGGCACCACCGGTGCAAGCGGCTGGCAGGCCGGTAAGGACATCGTCGTCGAGGGCACAGCACTGCGGGTGATCGACGCTGAGGCGCTACAGGCGCTGGCTGACGCGTGGTTCGCCAAGTACGGCGAGGACTGGAGGTTCGAGGTCCGCGGCGAGGAGTTCGTCGAACTGAGCCATTCCGGCGGAAGTACCGAGGGAGGCGCCCAGGTCTATCGGGTGAAACCCGCCAAGGTCATCGCGTTCGGCGACGCGCACGGCCAGACCACGTACCGCTTCTGAGACTCACCACTCGGCTGGGGGGCTCCCGCCAGCACCGGCATCGACATCTTCATGTGCTGACCGGGTGAAATATGGGTCCCATTGGCGAAGGGGCTACCGAAGCGGCGTGGCAGCAAATCCACTAGAGCAGGTGCCCGCCCGGACCTCTGGACCAGTGCCGCGATTAGCGCGTCTGGGCTGGGGTCGGAAGTCCCAGCGTGGCGGGGCCCAATGACTCTGGGAGCGCGATCTTTCCGGGGCCAAGCTGAGCTGGGAGGACTGTCGATGGGAGAGGCGGAGTCCAACACCATCGAGCGGTTGCCCAGCGGATGGACGTGAGGTCCCAGTAGGCGGTCGTCGCGATGACGCGCACTTTGACGACTCAGAACCAGCCGAGCGCCGAGGAGCTCCTAAGGTCAGGGCATTCCTGAACAGGCACCCAGTGACGGTGTACTTTGCGCTGGCCTTCGCAATCTCGTGGGGCTGCGTCGCCATCGTGCTAGGTCCAAGTGGGGTCCTCGACACGACCGTGGATGAGCAGCAGACCCAGACACTGTTGCCGTTAGCGATCCTGGCGTTGGCCATTGGCCCCACCGTGGCCGGGGTTCTGTTGACCGGTCTTGTCGATGGCAAGGCGGGTCTTCGCGAGCTGGGATCCCGGTCGCTCAAGTGGCGGGTGAGCGGGCGCTGGTACGCAGTGGCGCTGCTAACCGCCCCGCTCTCCGTTACAGCGTCACTCCTTGCGCTCCAGCTCACCTCACCGGAATTCCGGCCCGGGATATTCACTACAAGCGACAAGGCATCCGTTCTGATGTTCGGCATTATCACTGGGCTGGTGGTCGGCATCCTTGAAGAGCTGGGCTGGACCGGGTTCGCAGTGCCGAGGATGCGGCTGTATTACGGTGTCATCAGTACAGGGCTCATCGTGGGGCTGCTGTGGGGACTGTGGCACCTCCCGGTCAACTATTGGGGAATCAGCAGCTCGTCCGGAGGTCTAGCGGTGGCTGTCGTCTTGCCCGTATTCCTCTTCAGCTTCCTGCCGCCCTACAGGATCCTGATGGTGTGGGTCTACGACCGTTCGGGCAGCGTGCTCCTGGCGATCCTCATGCATGCAAGTCTCATAGCGTTCTGGACAGCGTTTACGCCGGTTGGAATAGCGGGAGGGCCCTTAGTGGCCTGGTATCTCGCTTGGGCAGTCCTACTCTGGGCTGTCGTTACAGCAGTCGCAGTGGCCAACAGTCGACACATCTCCCGACAACCGCTCCCCAAGGAGTCAGTACCGTCGAGACTCCAAATCACGGATCAGTGATTTGGAGTACAGCACCGCGCAGCATTCCACGAACCGGCAAACTTGCGGCCCACGGCCAGATTGCATCGATGCGACCGGCCATCTCCGCTTCAGCCCGGCCGCATGAGATGTGGCGTTTGCCTGGACGACGGACAGACACGGCTTGGCCTAGCGTCCCGACCGTCAGCCCTAAGCGACGCTTGCGGCGCTGCAGAACAGCGCACGGTTCTGCGTTCACGCCACCGTCCGCCGCGCGGACTGGTCTTCCAGCCATGAGTTGATTGTGACCGCCTCGGCGCCGTCTTTGGAGGCGCCGACACAAGCGACGGTCAAGGTTCCGGACCGCCAGGCGACTCCAGCGCCGGATGCTTGCCCGCGAAGAAGGCGGCGGCGGTCGCCTTGCCGTGTCCGTCAAGCAACAGACGAACGGTAACCTTCGCATGCTGTCAACCGGTGATTAGTTCGTCTTCTGCCTAGACCCGCGAGCGGCTTAGCTGATCGGCGTCATGGCTTCCAGGCGCTTGACGACGTCGGGATCATGGGCCACCACCACATACTCCATCTCCCCGCCTCCTTGCTCACCAGCGGCAATAAACCAGGGACGACGATGTAGTTCGGGTCCGGGTTGTCACCCGGGCGGCCAGAGATTGTCAACTCCGGCATACCGACGGCATGATCCCAGATCGACCTAGATGGGGCTAGCCGCGGAAGCTAGTGCCGTCGCCGAACCGGAACAAGGGGTCGGCAGTGTCGAACGGCACGTCGCTTCGGCTCTCTTCGACCGAACGCGTCGACGACGGCAAGTCGAACGGCAGCCGCCCCTGCGGTGAGGCCAGCCAAACACCACGTGGGCAAAGGCGCGGGCGCTGCTGCCGTAGTTGACTAGCAGCGCTGCCGCACCCGCCGCAATTTCTGGCACGATGGCCGGACGGTCCAAATAGAGATCGACGACGGTCGGCACCGTGCTGAACAAAGCCTGCAGTCGGTGCACTTCCCC
>DASUYM010000165.1:0-9520 GCA_036377435.1 Propionibacteriaceae bacterium | reverse complement strand
CGTCCAACCCGACCGCCAGCAACCAAGGATCCACAATGGAAACACCGGGCAGACCGGCCGACCAGGCACGCCCACCACCGCAACCCCGGACGATCAAGATCAACTATGCGACACCAGAAGGCTGGTCGGTGGATCGAGGCTTAGCGCTGAGACCTTGTGAGCATCCAGGATTTCTTGCAGAGAGGCCAGACTAGGCAATTGGCAAGGAGCGGGCCCCACCGCGCAGCCAGTCAACTCGAGTTCTGCAGACGCTGCGATTGCTGCTGCCTAACCAATGACGTGGGGCCTCAGCTACCTTTAGGGCCTCGAGCCAGACGGTCGCCGGCAATTCCCATGATCACGAAGCTGGGGAACCTCCCGGCGGGGATAACTAATGCAGCTCTTGGCAGAGCGAGCACGAGCGGAGCCAGGGCATCTGCTGCGGCGGCGGCCAATGCAGCGATCGCCAGCGGGCGGGGTAGCGCCCCGGTGCGCAGGCCGGCCAGTCCAAGTGCGCTGAGCAGCAGCGCCAGGCCACCGCCGTGCACTGGCCCTCCCGCAGAGAACAGAAAGCGATGTAGTGACTTGGCCTGATCGTCGTCACGACCGCGTTCCGATGTGAGTGCGGCGGCGGCTGTCGCGGAGGCGGCCAGCGAGGTGCTGGCGAGTGCTCCACCGGCGATGGCCGCGGCCTTGAGCATCTTGGATCCGCTGCGACCGGCCAATTGCGCGACCGATCTCGAAAATACGGCCAGGGACGCGGCTGAGAGCAGCTGGCCCGCTACGTTGATGCGTTCGGCTCCGGAGCTGCCCTGGAAGAACTTCTGTATGTCTTTGACGTCAGCGCCAGGCTGCGGAAATGGCGCGTCGGCCAAGCTAAGTCCGGTCGCCAGACCGCCGACGAAGCTGACGCCGGTGAGCACACCGCTGAGGGCCGAAGGATCATTTATTGGTGATCGGTTCGTCACGGCGAATCCTCCCTTCTGAAGCGAGATTTCGATGTGGCAATGTGAGTTGGCATCACGCTGAGCTGCGTCCAGGGCTTTACCCGTAGCTGCACCGGCGAAAACGCAGACTGCAGCGACTCGGGTCCGCGCCCGGCCGCTGATCAGTGAGGCACTCGCGCTGCAATAACACATCCTCGGTCGGTTATCTGTTGGCGACGCCGCGGTTACCTTCGCCGAGCGCCCTGCCGACGCGATGGGCAGCTTCAGTGCCGGCGCCAATGATGGACAGGAATCGAGCACACCTGGGGACTGAGAGGAAGAAATCGTCCCAGCCAGACGATCCGGCGAACGCCGCTGGCGCGCCGAGTTCCACCGGCCCCTTGTGAGCGAGCGACGGGATCGTCTGTGATACAAGCGGCAACCCGAAAATGATTCTTAGCGTTTTTAGGTGGCGACCCGGGTCGACGCCGTGCTGAGCAAGGAGGAAAAGATGACCGACCTGAACGGCAAAGTGGTCCTGGTGACCGGAAGCTCGCGCGGCATCGGGGCCGAAATCGCAGTGGCGTTCGCCAGACAGGGCGCGAAGGTCGTCCTCCACGGGCGTGATACCGAAGCCTTGGCGAAGGTCCAGGCCGACATCACCAACGGCGGGGGCCAGGCCATGTTTGTCACCGGCGATGTCACGAAGTTCGCCGACATCGAGGCAATTCGGGCGCGGGTCGAGGAGACGTACGGTCTGGTCGACGTGTTGGTTGCCTGCGCCGGCGGCAGCGGCAGCCGCCCCGGCCCGATCGAGGATATCGGCGAGGAGAGTTGGCGGGCTGATCTCGACGCCAACCTGACTGCCACATTCCTGACGATCAAGAGCTTTCTGCCCGGCATGAAGAGGCGCGGAAGCGGGAGCATCATCACCATGTCATCCGCGGCGGGCCGCCGGGCCAGTGCCCGCACGCTCGTGGCGTACGGGGCGGCGAAGGCAGGTGTCCAGCTGCTCACTCAGGACCTCGCGGCCCAGGTCGGTGCCCATGGCATTCGGGCCAATTGCATCGCCCCGGAGACGATCCTGACTGAGAAAAACAAGGCCTCGATCCCCGAACAGCAGCAGCAGGAACTGGTCCAATCCCACCCGCTGCGGCGGCTCGGCACCCCGCAGGACGTCGCGCGGGCCGCCGTGTACCTCGCCTCAGATCAGGCAAGCTGGATCACCGGCGTGGTCCTCGACATCAGCGGCGGTGCCGTGATGGTGTGATGCGCTCACCGCCAAGCATCATGGTGCTAATGAGCCCTGGGGACGACCGTTGAAATCGTCACGCTCGGTGAACTCCAACGACGCGGCCGTCTAGTCGGACTGTCGCTGGGTGATGGCTCCTCGCGTCCACGCCTCTTACCTAGCGCGGCCGGGTCCAGCGCCGAGCCAATACCGGCAACAGTCGCCTTGGTTGGTGCAACTCACAGCGGCTGGATGGGCGCGCTTTCATCTGGCGCTGCCGTACGCGACGGTTGCCGGCAACCGTCTCGAGCACCCGCTCGGTGACCGACGCGTCGACATCATCACCCTCCGTCGACAGATTCAGCTGCTGTCCAACGGTCTCCGATCACTCCTGCCCAAGCTGTGATCCTCTCTAGATCATGGGACCTTGCACCGTCGCGGTCGAGCGCACCTTGGATGTTTCTCGTCACTCCACGGTCAAGTCGGTTGAGCCGCGACCACGATCACAGGATTGGAAGGGGTCGGAGAATCTGCCCAGATCCAGGCCGCCTAGCTCGGCTTGGCCGGGACGAAGCGTTTGACGAAATTGAGTGCGGTCTGCGCGACCTCCTGCCAGCCGTGGTCGATCGTGAGCGCGTGGCCGCGGTTCGGGATCTTCACGATCTCCGTCACGCCTGGGTTGTGCCTCTGCCGCTTGTAGGCGGCGTTTGCGATCGCCAACGGCACCGTGTGGTCCTTCTCGCCCTCGATGATCAGCAGAGGACCGCGGTCGGGGTTCTTGGTGTTCACCTTCGCCTCTGTCCACGGGTTGAGGTTCGCGTTGCCCATCTGCATGAGTGAGATCCCGGAGCCGGCAACGTGGAACGTGTCGTAGAGCTCCTTCGCCTCCTTCGCATCCAGCGCGTTCGCCCAGCCGTACTTGAACTGCTCGAACCTAAGCGTGATCGCGCGGCCGCGCGTGCGCGGGTTGACCAGGAACGGGCCCGCCACCTTGAGCGCGGAGAGCGGTAGAGGCAGGACGCCGCGGAAGATCCCGGGGTCGATCGCCACTGTGGCCGCCGCGAGGCCCCGGCCCGCCAGCATCTGGGCCAGCAAGCCGCCGGTCGAGTGCCCCATCACCGCTGGTTTCTTGTCCAAGGCATTGATGATTTCGGTGGTGTGGTCGGCGACCTGCTTCAGCGTCTTTTTGGCTAGTACGTCAGGTGTCGCGCGGGCCTCCTCGACAGTCTCAGGATCGTCCGGCCAGTCCGGCGTGAGCGGCGCGTACCCAGCCTCGCTGAAGAGCTGCACCCAAGGGTCCCAGCTGCTTGGCAACAGCCAGAGCCCGTGGATCAAGACGACAGGCGGGTTGCCGGAGGCGTTTGCCGCCTCGATCTCCCGGTTCTCCCGCTCCGAAATTGGCGCCATGCTGAAACTCCTCTCGGTCGCGTGATCTTGGTTGGCGATCCCATTAACGGGCTATTTCATCTTGCGGGCCAACTTCTTTGCCCTATCCCCTTCATCCTTGATCCCATCTGATATGTCGATCAAGGCTGCGCTGAAGTCCATGCAGCATCGGCTAGGAAGGTCGCGACTTCTTGGGTCCGGTTACCTCAGGCGTACACCTCCTCGACCGGCAGGTCCGCGACGCACACAGTGTTTGCATGGCGGGCGGAGGATCTTGAGCTGTCCGTCCCTGTGGCCTAGAGATTCCGACAGACACTCCACCGCCCGGAATCAACGCAATGCTCAGCGCCCTGCGCTGGGTTTCCGGCGCGATGTCCGGCCGGCCGTAGGTGATGCCAAGGGGGCGTATCTAATAGTGAGCCAGCGGCTGCCCGTGATCCCTACCGGATGTCGATCTCCCTTTCGACTGCCGCCGCGAGCAGGAATGTCAGGCGCAGCGCCCCCTCTGGGGTCAGGTACAGGTTTCGCTGGCCAGCGTCGTAGCTGAGCTGAACGCGGTCGTAAGGGTTGCCCTTGAAGCGGCCGACGACGATGACGCTATCTCCCTCACTGTCCTCGGGACGCTGGTCTGTCAGCACGTGCCTAGCTGCGTGTAGCCGTCTTCCATGTGCTGCACCTTTGCGCGAACCCGGGCTTGGGCGCAAGGTGCTTGCGCCGGCGGCCCGGCGGTCCGATGAGCCCAGATGGTCCGGAGGACTCGCCCGCGACCACGCCCGTTGACGCGGGCGACGAGCACATCAGCCGTCGGGTCGCAGGGATATTTGCAACCGCTAGGAGGGCGACCGTCAACCCAGTCCCAGTACGAGGCCAGGGCGGCGGCGACAGCCGATACGACCGCAGCGAGGGCCACAAGCGGATCGTTGTCCTCCCAGTCTCGAACGTCCTAGGGTGAAGGATCGACGAGGGAGGGGGAGCCGCGATGTCAGAGGCCCCGGTCAAGACCAAGCCCGACACGATTGTCCTGATCCACGGCTTCTGGGTGACGCCGAGGAGTTGGGAGCACTGGAAGAAGTATTACGAGGCGAAGGGCTATACGGTCCTCACACCTGCGTACCCGGGGTTCGAGGTCGAGGTCGAGGCGCTCCGCGCTGACCCCACGCCGATAGAGCAGCTCCAGGTGCCGGAGATCATCGACATGCTCGAGAACTTGATCAGGAAATTGGATCGTCCGCCGATCATCATCGGGCACTCGGCTGGCGGCGTGTTCACCCAGATCCTGCTCGATCACGGCTTCGGTGCGGTTGGGGTGGCCATCGACTCTGCGCCGACCGAGGGCGTGAAGGTCATTCCGCTCTCCGAGATCAAGTCCGGGTTCCCCATCCTGAAGAACCCCGCGAACCGGCATCGAGCAGTCGGCTTCACGCCGAAACAATGGCACTACGTCTTCGCGAACACATTCAGCGAAGAGAAGTCACTTGAGCTCTACGAGCGCTACCACATCCCAGCCTCAGGCAGAGTCTTTTGGGGAAGCGCACTCGCGAACATCCACCCCGGGAAGGACGACACCTACGTCGACTACCAAAACGACGCGCGAGCGCCGTTGCTGTTCATCTCTGGGAAGCAAGATCATCTCTTCCCCCCGAAGGTGGGGCACTCGAATGCGAAGCACTACAAGTCCAAGACGGTGACAGAGATCGTGGAGTTCGACGGCCCCCATCTGCTGCCCGCCATCGATGGATGGGAGGAAGTCGCCGAGTTCGCGCTCGATTGGGCGCTAAAGCACGCGAGGTGACGGTGGCCGACCACGCCGGAGCGGACGATCCTGACTCGGCGAACTGAGGGTCGACGCTTCGCGGGTCGCGCGCCTGAGGCCTCCGTTCCGGAGGCGGGCCAGCCATCAGCGCACGCGAGGCGATGTTGTTGCCCGCGCCGACGGGCCTCAGTCGGCCCGAAAGTCTCCACGTACACCGAGCCTGAAGAGGTCGCCCAAGACTCGGTGATCATCTCCGAGTTGGCGATCACGAAACCCTGCAAACCCTGGATACCTGTGCGACAAGCAGGCGTGGCCGGCTGGCAATACGTAGTGCCTGAGGCACTCAACTCACGGCTGGTCCGACCGTCGCTTCCCGAGCGTCTCCCGCCGGGCGACAGCAGAACTACCGGTCCAGGCTTGCTCATCGAGGATGGCCTGCTTCTTCGCAGCGCGATAGGTGTTCAACTCCCACCGCCACTCTGCCGCGAGGTCATGCTCGCCGATGGCCTCTGCCTCAGCGATATCGGCCAAGAGTTCCTGCTCGAACGCGTCAGCCACAACGCGGAGCCTAAGCCATGTCCTGGAGTTAGCGCCGTCAACCATTGCTGCCGGAGGGCTGTAGGTACTCATCTACCGGGGGGACTTCTAGCCGAATGTGAACACGTATGCCTCGACCCCGGGTGCGAGGAAGGTGATCTCGAAGGTGCGGTCGGTGATGGTTCCCGGCTGGCGAAACAGCTGATAGAGCCGTTGTTGGGCGACGGTCCCGCGGCCCTGTTCGTCAACGTCGAGCCCGTGAGCGTCGCCTGGAGGTTCACCATCGATGAGTACGCGGAACGGCACCGAAGCACCTCGCGGACGCGGTCCCATCACCAGGTGGATGTCGCGCGCGTGGAAGCGGAAGAGGATTCGGCCGCCGGCGCGGTCGAGCACGCTCGCACGACGCTCGATCGTCCAGTCCCCTGCAAGAGCCCAATGGTTCAGATTCAACCGGTCGGACGCAACGTAATTGTGGGTCTGCTCGATGACTGCATCACGAGTGATGCGAACCCTCGTGCTTGCTCGTAGCCGAGGTAGGTCTCCGGCGACTTTAGGCTCGCCCAGTCGGCCTGAGCCTCGAAACCATCCGGAGCGATCGACACCAGGTCGTGAGGTACGGTGTCGCGTCCCGACTCGCTTAGCAGCCGCTGGAGGACCATTTCGCATTCTGTGTATCCGCCCTCGCCGAATTGGTGGTGCCGGATTCGCCCTTCCGCGTCGGCGATGTAGACGGCCGGCCAAAATCTGTTGGCGAACGCCTGCCAGATCGCGTAGTCGCTGTCGAGCACGACGGGATACTCGACAGCCATGTCCTTCACCGCCTGGCGCACATTGTCAACATCGCGTTCAAACGGGAACTCCGGGGTGTGGACACCGACCACAACCAACCCCTCATCCTGGTACTTCTCAGCCCAGGCGCGGACATAGGCAAGCGTGCGCAGCCAGTTGATGCAGGTATAGGTCCAGAAGTCGACGAGAACGACCTTCCCCTGCAAATCCGCCGCGCCGAGCGGGGCCGAGTTGAGCCAACCGGTCGCCCGATCGAAACCAGGCAGGTGACCCTCGACAGGTAATGCACCCGCACTGCGAAGACGGCTGAAGAAACTCACGACAGTCCACCTCCGACTTCGAGAAATGCATCGGTGAACGCGCCCGGAGCTCCTTGGGGCACATTGTGTCCGCTGCCTTCGAGGACTCGATGCGAGTACGCGCCGGAGACCTTCTCCGCATAGACACCTCCGTCCGCGGCCGCTCCGTCAAATTCGCTGCCAATAGTGACGGTCGGCGCCGGGATCACGGGACGTTCGAACAGCCGGGATTCCAGGTCGCCGTACTGCGGCTCTCCCTCAGCGAGGCTCAACCGCCAGCGGTAATTGTGGATGACGATGTCGACATGATCGGGATTGGCGAAGGACGCGGCGGTGCGCTCAAACGTGGCGTCGTCGAACTCCCAATCCGGCGATGCCATCTGCCAGACCAGCTTGTTGAACTCGCCCCGGTTCTCGCTGTAACCGAGACGGCCGCGCTCAGTGGAGAAGTAGTACTGATCCCACCAGCCCAGCTCCGCCTTCGGCGGCAGCGTCCTAAGGTTTGCCTCGAGGTTGATGATCAAGTAGCCGCTCACCGACACGAGCCCCGCGTTCCGGCCAAAGGGCGGCAACGATGTCTGTGCCCACAGCTCAAGCGCGGAGATCAACGCAGTGACCTGAAGGTGTCGCGCAGCTCCTGCGAAAGGGTCTGCGGCTGCTCCCAGGCGGCGAAGTGCCCTCCCTCCTCAACCCGGTTGTAGTGAACAAGCTTCGGATACGCCTTCTCCGCCCAGCTCTGCGGAGCCGGATACAGCTCGTCGGGGAAGACGGTGACGCCGACGGGGATCTGAACGCCCTTGACGTCGAAGAAGGCCAGATGGCTCTCCCAGTAGAGGCGGGCCGAGGAGACTCCGGTATTCGTCAGCCAGTAGTGGGTGATGTTGTCCAGGACGTCGTCGCGGGAGAGGCCTCCCGGATCTCCGGCGAAAGCGCGTGCGATGAGCTGGCAGCTGCGCTCGTCGTGATCGAGCATCCAGGCCGCCAGGCCGACCGGGGAGTCCGCGATGGCGTAGAGCGTCTGCGGGCGGTTCGCCATCTCGTTGGCATAACCCACGCCGGTGGCAAAGAAGTGCTTCAAGATCTGGTATGCCTTCTCCTCCTCGTCGGAGAGGCCGTCTGGCATGGGACCGCCGGTGGCGAGCGCCCTGGAGACGTCGGGCGGCACGGTCGCTGGCATGTTGGTGTGAATGCATAGCAGTCCTTCGGGCTTCAACAGAGCCAACTGCTCGGTGACGGCATTGCCCCAATCGCCGCCCTGGGCGACGTATCGGGTGTATCCGAGGCGCTCCATCAGCACAACCCAGGCCTTTGCGATGCGGATCGGATCCCAGCCGGTCTCACGCGGCTTCCCTGAGAATCCATGGCCGGGCAGTGACGGAATCACCAGATGGAACGCATCCGCCGAGTGGGCTCCATGCGCCGTGGGTCGGTGAGCGGATCGATGATCTTGAGCTGCTCGATGGTCGAGCCGGCCACCCGTGGGTCACAATGAGCGGCAGCGCGTCCTCATGCTCGGAGCGCACGTGGATGAAGTGGATGTCCACCCCGTCGATCTTGGTGATGAAGTGCGGCAGGGCAGCAAAGCGCTCCTCGAACTTCCGCCAGTCGTAATCGGTGGCCCAATAGGCAGCCAGCGCCTGGATCGTCTCCAGCTGCACCCCTTGCGAGGCATCGGTCTCCCGGTCGGGCCAGCGCGTCGCAGCGATGCGTCGACGGAGCTCTGCCAGTTCGTCTTCCGGAACGCTGACCTTGAACGGGCGAATCTCGGTGGCGGTCTGGGCGGTGCTGCTCACAACGACCCGCCGTTGCGGAGTGACCTGAACGCGGCTCGCATCTCTTCAGCGAACAGCTGCGGCTCCTCCCAGGCGGCGAAGTGCCCGCCCCTGTCGACCTCGTTGAAGTAGGCGAGGTCGGGGTAGACCGCCTCGACCCAGCTGCGCGGGGAGGCCCAGATTTCGCCGGGGAACGTCGTGAATCCGACCGGCACGGTGACCGCCGGAGGCGCCTGGCCGCTCGCAAGCGCTGCGGCCAGCGCCCGTGCGTCCTCCCAGTACGACCGGGCCGCCGACGCTGCGGTGCCGGTCAGCCAGTACAGCGTGATGTTGTCGACAATGCTCTCTCGGGTGAGATTGCCCACGGCCGCGCCGTCGACGAACGCGCGGGAGATCTTGTAGTAGCTGTCTGTGTCGTGGTCGAGCAACCACGCCGCCAGCGAGACGGGTGAATCCAGCAGGGCGTAGCCGATCGTCTGGGGCCGCGTGGCCATCTCGAGGAAGTAGCCGAAGCCGTCCTGCCTGAACGTCGCGAGTGCCTCAGCCGCTGCGCGTTCCTGTTCGGATTTCTTGGGCAGTTGATCGCCGATTGCGAGCACCGCCGTGAGCAGGTTCAGGTGGTAGCCAACCAATCCCTCGACCGCCTGACGGCCCATCAGATCCGTGACGAGGGCACCCACGTCGCCGCCTTGGGCGACATAGCGGGTGTAGCCGAGGCGGCGCATTAGCTCCGCCCACGCGCGTGCGGTTCGGCCGGAGTCCCAGCCGAGCTCGGTCGGCTCGGCCGAGAAGCCATAACCGGGCAGGGACGGCAGCACGAGGTGGAAGGCGTCGTCGGGGGTGCC
>DASUYM010000164.1:0-12032 GCA_036377435.1 Propionibacteriaceae bacterium | reverse complement strand
CAGCTTCGTCACCTCACAAGGCCTATTCCTAGCCAAAGTCTGCGCAGCCGCCACCGTCGTATCCCTGCCCGTGATCATCGCCGGCTTCGCCGCACAAGACAAACTCGTCCAAGGCCTCTCCCTCGGCGCAGTCAAATAAGGCCAACACTCACATGACAACACTCAAACAGGCCATGCTCGGATCCCTCTCCATCCCGTCCCCAGCTACGACAGCTCCACGAGGGCAGTCCAAACACCGCCGAGAGGATCTGGCTGAAGACGCCACCTAGGCAACTGAGGCAGGTCAGGGCCCTCCGCGCCAGTGTTCGATGCGGTGATGGTCGGGCGTGAAGCCGTGCCGAACGCCCCACAGAACCGCCTGAGTGCGGCTGGCAACGTCGATCTTGCGATAGATCGTTCTGATGTAGGACTTCACGGTGTTCGGGCTGAGGTAGGTGAGCGCTGCCACCTCGGCGTTGCTCTTGCCTTGGGTGATCAGCGCCAAGATCTCCGATTCGCGGTCTGTGAGTCCCTCGCTTCGTCCTGGCCAATTCAATCCGCCGATGCTGCGTGCCCGAAAGGGTGGGTCGCTGATCACGATGTCGCCGGCGTGGATCGCTTCGAGGGCAGCGACCAAGTCGCGCGCCGGCAAGGCCTTTGACAGATACCCGTGGACGCCCTGCCTGCGGGCGCTCTTGATCAAGTCCGGGTCGAAATTCCAGGTGTAGACCACAACTCGCCGGGCGCGCGGATTTCGGATCAGCACGCTGATCTCGTCATGGTCGGATTCCGGCTGCCCGAAGGAGTCGTACAAGACGATGTCGACCGTGTCGGAGACGGCCTTGTTGGTGTCCAGCTCGGCGATCACCACGCGATCTCGGTACTGCTCGAGAATGTGCGCGATGCCCATCACCACGATGTCGTAGTCGTCGACCAACGCGATGGTGACCGGCGTCCTCACTGTCGGCTCCATAGGATGACTTTAACCTCCCTAAGGGTGTAATGCATCCGCCCTTGGGGTGGTTGAGTTGTGGATGGAGCAGGATCGTTCGCCAACGCACGGCACTCGCTTCGCACCAGAAAACATCCATCAAGTTTGAGGAGGAAGCAGTGGAGATCATCGGTGTCATCCTCGCCGGTATCATCATCGGCCTATTGGGCAAATTCGTAGCTCCGGGCAACCGCGACAACATCCCGATCTGGCTGACCATCATTTGCGGCATCGGCGGGGTCTTGATCGGCTGGTTCATCTACACCGCGCTCGGGGGCGACGGCAGCCCGGGCATCGATTGGGTGCGGTGGATCATCGCGATCGTCGTAGCCGCTGTCCTCGTCATGATCGCAGCCGCGGTGACGGCCAGGTCGCGCTCGCAGGCCCTGTGACTCTCCGGGGTCTTTGAGACGCTGGGCACGGGACCGATCCGCAGCCACGCTTCGGTGAGGTCCCGTGTTCGCAACCACAAATGAGGCTCCGTCCTGCCAACCTCATCACTTCTCGCGTGATCGATACCGACGTCAAGCGCCGTTCGACGTGCACGATCGACAGGCCAGATCCCTCGACCACCTCCCGCAACTGCCGCAGATCACCGCCAGCCGCAACAACGCGTCTGGCGGGTGTACGCGCTTTTCGGCTGGTCTCGTTTCTGACACATGCCAAAACATCTCACACCCCTTCCCGGCCTGCAGGACTGAGCGAGACGGCCATGGCTCCGACACCCGCCTAGGATTCGGACTGTGGGCGGCGACGTGAATGTGCTCGCGGTGTGTGATGGAGCCGTCGAGCGGCATGGGACCGACGATCTTCCGCGGCTTCTCAAGGATCCGGACGCCGTTATCTGGGTCGACATCCCAGTGTGTGACAAGGTTGCCGCCGAGGTGTTATTGGGAATATTCGGCTTTGACCGGATCGCGGTGCGCGAATGCGTCGAGCGCAATCACGTGTCCAAGCTCCACGTCTACGACGACCACGTATTCACTGTGCTCCACACCCCCCACATGGGTAAGCGGGGACATGTGCATTACGTGGAGCTCGACCAGTTCGTTGGCCGCAACTTTCTTGTCACTGTGCACGGGCCGCTCAATCCGGCGGTTAAGCCAGAAGTAGCCTTCGTGGACACTGATGCTGTGCTTGCCCGAATCGAAAAACAGCACCTCCATGTGGAATCCCCGTTCCAGTTGTCGCATTTGATTGTCTCCTCGCTGATCCAGCGCGAGCTCGATCTGGTGGCGAGCTACGCCGAGGAGTCCGGGCGGCTCGAGCAACAAGTCATGCTCGGTGACGACCTGGAGGATCCGGAAGCCTTCCTCGAGGAACTGTTTCAGGTGTGGTACGTGCTGCTTGCGGTACGCACGATGGCCATTCACAGCGCCGCTACCTACGACCGGTTCGCACGACTGGCCCGGTTCCTCCCCGAGACCGCACGTGCAGTGGTCGCCGATGTTGCCGATCGATTCGAGATGGTCCAGACCATGGCCGACGGGCAGCGCGAGTTCCTGCACGGTGTCATCGAGTTTTACCAAACGCGCACCTCCACACATACGACTATTGCAGCGGAGAAATCGGCCTCGCAGGCCGTCCAACAAAACGAGGACATGCGCCGGATCACGGCATGGGTGGCGATCGTTGCTGTGCCGACCGCGGTAACAAGCTATTTCGGCCAGAACGTGCCCTACCCCGGCGCCGGGACTACAGCTGGCGTCGTCGGCTCAGCGCTCCTCATGTTGGTCTTCGCCGTGGCCCTCTACGTGGTATTCAGACGCAAGGGCTGGTTGTAAGAGACAATCACGGGTTTGTCGCAACAGAACACCAGTTCTCGACGAGTCACGCCTTCATCCGTCTGGCACGACCTGACATGGCCACATGGAATCTGCCGAGTGGTGCCACTCAATTGTTCCGGACCGTCAGCGGTGGCTCTACGAGCTCATTGCGGGGGGTGAGTGCGGTCATAAGGTGGAGCCGCCCGTCGTCGAGGAGACCCGCGATCGGGGTCAGCGTTGCCGCGGCTCCGTCGACCTCGATGAGCAAGAGATGAGCCTGAGCCCCCCAGGCCGTTGTGTGGGCGTCGGCGAAGCCCTCGGGCACCTCCTCGTTGAGCTGGCCTGCCGCGCCCGAGACGACATAGGTCCGGTCACCGACTTCGCTGACCTGGAAGTTGTGTTCATGACCGGCGAGGACGAGGCGCACGTCGGCGGCGTCGAAAAACGGCTCGAGCGCCTCCCGCATCTCCTCATCGTTCTCGTGGTTAGGTCCAGCCGTGTAGACGGGATGGTGGGAGTACGGGATGAGCCAGTGATTCCGGCGCCGGCCGAAGGTCGAGCGCAGCCACTCCTGGTGTTTTGGCGCCTGGAAGTAGCGGTGGATCTCCTCCTGCTCGGTATCGAGCGAGGTGTCGAGACAGGCGAACTCGAGGCCGGCGCCGTACCGCAGCCGGTAAAACAGTCCGGGCATCACGGACGCTGTCTCGAGACCGTGGTGGAAGCGCTCGTGGATGTGAAAGTTGTCCTCCATCTGGGCACGGTCGTCGCTGCCCTCAGAGTCGGCGCTGTCGTGGTTGCCGATGGCCGGGAAGATCGGCACGCGCGCGATGGCGAGGCGGTAGGGCTGGAAGAAGCTGGAGTACCAATCGTCGTCCTCTCCCCCGCCCTCCTGGTCTACGCGCCCCTGCTCACCCTGGTAGATGTTGTCGCCGAGCGAGAGGACGAAGCGGACGTCGTAGTCAGCAACGAGCCGTTCCAAAACGTCGGCGATGCGCCGCTGGCGGCGGCTGGACTCCGCGTCGGCCCGCATCCCGACTCCGTAGTCGCCCATGGCCACGAAGCGCACCGGCGGCGTGGGGTTGTCGGGGTGGGGCCAAGTACGGAACCGCAGGTCGTAGCGCCGCCCAGCAGGGGCGAGGTCGTAGCCGCCGCGCTCGCTGGGGACCCAGTCCCACAGCTCCCCGGAGGCCCACTCCTCACCGTCGACCTCGACGCGGTAACGGTAGTCGGTCTCAGGCTCGAGACCCTGCACCCACACCCACGCGCGTTCGTCGGTGGACGCCTGGGCGGAAACCTTTCCGTCTGTCGTAAGGATCTGGACGGTCGCGTGGCCGAACGGCTCGGCCGTCGCCCCGATGCAGGTGCGGCGGCCCACCCGGGCTGGCAGCTGCTCGTCGTCGACGATCTCCCAGCGGCCGCGCTCCGTGCGCTCGAAGTAGAACGCGCCCCACGCGATGAGGGCTCGGTCGCACGCGAGATCGACGAGGTGAATGAAGGGCTCGCGGTGAATCTCGGTGGAGCTCATGTGCCAAGCATGCCCCCTCGCCGACGTCCAGAGCCCATGCTGACGCCGGTGATGAACCATGTGCGTTGTGCCCTCTCGCGTGTCCTCGTCTGTGACGGTCGACGTCGCCGCGTGAGTCGTTCAGGAAGCCCCGCGCACGGCCACTGCGTCCAGGTCATCGCGCACCCGCTGCGGCTCGTCGGCCAGCGGCATGTTCGCGGCGTCCTTGACACCGTCGAGGGCGCCGCTGACATCGGTCTCCAGAGGCGCGAACAGCGCGTCGAAGTCCTCAGGGGCCTGCCCGGTCGTCGCGACGAGCTCGAAGGTCTTCCGCAGCGCTTGGTCCGAGCCGAGGCTCCAGACCAGGACCTCGGCGATCTGCCGTCGCGCGATGACACCGTCGCTGGGATCCCCGGCATGGCGTGTATCACCCTGGAGAAGGACGAGCCGGTGCTCGTCCGGACTGTTGTAGTCGAACCAGCCGGGTCGCACGATCGTGTACGGCAAACCGCTGGCCCGCAGCAGCCGCTCCGAGCGGCGCTTCCAGTCGTGCGCCTCTGTGGCGCGGTTGTACGCGCCGTTACGGTTCGTGACTCCGATGCTCGTCATCAGCGCGATCCTCGCGGTACGCGAGCCGAGAGCCTTCAGGACGTTGCGCACCCCGCCGTAGTCGACGCTCTCCGCCCCCACCTTGCCTGTGCCGTCGGACCCGAGCGTGAACACCACGGCGTCCATTCCATCCACAGCGGGCGAGAGCGTCTCGGGACGGGTCACGTCACCCACGATCACCTCCGCCTCCAGCGGCAGACGCCGGGCCTTCCCAGGGTCGCGCACCAGCGCCCGCGTGGCGTACCCGTACTGGATCGCTTCTTCGACGACCAGGCGTCCAATGCTCCCCGTCGCGCCGACAACTAGGACCGTGGTGGGACGAGCGGTCATGATGTCTTCTCCCGTCTGGTCTGGGATCGCGCTTGAGCCCGCGCTCACGCGGAGGTCACCTCGTCGATCACCCTGAGCGCGTTGAGCGTGCGGGGGTATCCGATGTACGGCAGCAGCTGGGTGACGACGTCGATCAGCCGGCTGCGGTCGTTGCCAACATGAAGGTTCACCGCGACGTGTCCTGCCTCGACCGGCGTGACCCCTACGGTGATCGCGCCGTCGCTCAGAGCCTGTGAGGCAGTCATCGATGCGAGTTGCACCATGAGCCGGGTCCGGGTGTCCAGGTCTCCATGGCGAAGCACCTCGTCGAACGCGAAGTTGTCGAAGTGTTCGATGAGCTCGGGGTCGGTGACTTTCAAGGTCGAGACGTGACCAGGAAACAGCTCGTCGTGGTTCTTCTGCGCTTCTTCCGTGATAGCCAATGTGGTGATCTCCCCTGCCAGCCTCAGGATGACGGCGCGTCGTCGGACGTCGTCGACGCTACGCCGTACGCGGGCAGGGAGACAGGTTCTGTCAGTACTCCGTTCGCCGGCGCCCGTACGAGCAGACAGTCGCGTTGACGGCGACTTGTCGGCACGCCTGTCCCGACCGCCCCCGAATTTGCGACACCATTAGTGATGGTTCATGGCAGACCGACGGAGGACATCGTGTTGGCAGTACTTGTGCTTATTGTGATCGTGATCGGCGGCTATTACCTGTCCTTGGTTTTCAATCCGATGGTGAAGTGCTCGAAATGCCACGGCAAGCCGCGGCCGCAAGGCTGGGTGTTCAGCTATGCACACCACGTCTGCCCCAAGTGCGACGGCACTGGGCAACAAGTCCGACTGGGCCGCAAGTTGCTGCGCATGGAGCGGGACAAGTCGTCGTCGTAGGCCGGCCGATGAGCACTCCGGATCTGTGCGTTGATGCAATCATCCGCCAGGGGTGATGCCATCACGACGCTTCCGCGCTTTGCTAATGGACAGAGCTGCGCCACCCACACAGAGACGGAGAGTGACATGACGCCGACTGTCGAAACTGCCGCGGATGCTGTAGCAGATGTCCTAGTCGTCTTCGGGATCACTGGGAATCTCGCCCGGGTGATGACCTTCCGCTCTTTGTATCGATTGCAGAAACGTGGTCTTCTGACATGCCCCGTAGTCGGTGTGGCGGTTGACGACTGGACGCTGGACCAGTTAGTGCAGCGGGCCCGTGAGTCCATCCTCGGGACTGGTGAGAAGCTCGAGGAGGATGTCTTCGACGAGTTCGTGAAGCAGCTCTCGTATGTCCAAGGTGATTTCGGTGATGCGGCCACCTACCAGCGCGTCGCTGATGCCGTCAAAGGTTCCGATCATCCGGTGTTCTATCTGGAGGTCCCGCCGTCCCTCTTCGCCACGGTGATCAAGGGCCTGGCCGACGCCGATCTGACCTCGTCGGCACGCGTGGTGGTCGAGAAACCGTTCGGGCACGACCTCGCCTCGGCTCGGGCTCTCGCCGCCGAGCTGCACCAGTACATCGATGAGTCCCAGCTGTGCCGAATCGACCACTACCTGGGAAAGATGGGTCTCGATGAGATCTTGTACCTTCGGTTCGCGAACACGATCCTCGAGCCGCTGTGGAACCGCAGCTACGTCGAGTGTGTGGAGATCAACATGGCGGAGTCGTTCGGCGTCGAGGATCGTGGTCACTTCTACGATCCGGTCGGAGCGCTGCGGGACGTCGTCGTCAACCATTTGATGCAAGTGGTCGCAGCTGCTGCGATCGAGCCGCCGGCGGGCCGTGACCGCGACGCGATCAGAAGCGCCCATGTGGCATTGCTGCGAGCAGTCCATGATGCCGAGCCGGCGAATTACGTGCGGGGTCAGTACGACGGCTACCGATCCATCCCCGGTATCGCTCACGACTCGACCACGGAGACCTTCGCAGCCCTCCGGCTCGACATCGAGAACTGGCGTTGGTCCGGCGTCCCGTTCTTCATCCGTACCGGCAAGCGGTTGCCGGTGACGCAGACCGAGTTGCGGGTCGTCTTCAAAGAGCCTCCCGAGATTGCCTTTGGGTTCGGTCTCGATCGCAATCACCGACCGGGCCGGGATCAGCTCGTCGTGAAGTTCGACCCGGGAACCGGCGTCAGGCTGCTGATGGAGGCCCGGCGAACCGATGCGCAGGGGCCGCAGCCGATCTCGCTCGACATGGAGTTCGCCGACGAGGGCGGCGAAGCGCCCACTCCCTACGAGGTGCTGTTACACGCGGCCATCGTCGGCGAGACCGGTCGGTTCAATAAACAGGATGTCGTCGAGGAGAGCTGGAGGATCATGCAGCCGCTTCTCGATGCTCCGCCGCCCGTCCACCCTTACGAGCCAGGAGGCTGGGGGCCGGCCGCCGCCGAGGAGCTGGTGGCCGCTTACGGTGGCTGGCAGGGCCCCTGGCTCATGTCGAGTCGCTAGTACCCCTTCCTCTTGCACATGCTCTTCTGGCCGAGCAAGTAAGGCATCGTGAACGACGGCACGATCAAGATCAACGCGAGAACCAGCTCGATCGCAGCGAACTTCATCAGCTGGTTGCTGTACACCCAACGCGTCCCCTACGCCGATCTGCACGGGCAGGGCACTTGCGCCGACAGTGAAACAGATGACGAAACCTCGTCGGTGGTATCGGTCGGTTGGTCTGCGCAACATACCGACGGCGTAGACCGAGGCGACCAGAAATCGGCCGTGCGGTAGGCGGCGATCACCGTGTGGGCTGCAGCCCGGTAGTTGGCGATCGGGGTCATGAAGGCCCAGGAAACCCCAGTGGTACGAGGATGATGTGAAAGGCCAAGGTGAAAGCCATCTGCTATCTGGCCCACGGGACCGGGTTGATGGTTTCGTCAGCTCCGGCATGTTGCCGCTTCATCCGACCGATCCGAAGAGAGACTGCATCTGATGGCTGACTCGAACGATCCCGGGAGTGGCGCAGTCCCCGCAGCGAGCCAGCGTGCTGCGGGGCCGGCCGGCGGAGCACCGGCGATTGACCCAGTCGCACTGATCCGTTCCAGGCAGTACATCGGCGCGCTTGTGCTGGCAGCAATCGTGGGCATTCCCATCTCAGCCATCGCATATGGATTTCTTGCACTGGTCGCGGCGATCCAGCAGTTCTTGTTCACTGAGCTGCCGAATCAGCTCCTCGGTAGCGGCGCGCCCGCGTGGTGGCCGGTGCCCTGGTTGGTGTTGTGTGGACTGTTGACCGCGTTAGTCATTCGGTACCTGCCGGGCAACGGGGGGCACTCACCCGCGTTTGGCTTTCAAACCGGCGGAGGCCCGCCCACTGCACGCCAACTCCCAGGCATTGCCCTGGCAGCGCTGACCACGCTGAGCCTCGGCGCCGTGCTCGGGCCCGAAGCACCTCTGATCGCTATCGGTGGCGGTCTAGCGGCGCTGACCGTCAGCCTTTCGAAGAAGGACGCGCCACCCATCGCCCTGATGATCATGACGTCGGCTGGCAGTTTTGCGGCGATCAGCACGCTGCTTGGCTCCCCTGTACTGGGCGCGTTCTTGATCATGGAGGTCGCCGGGATCAGTGGGATGACGCTCAGCCTGGTAGCGCTGCCGGGCCTGCTCGCTTCGGGAATCGGGGCGTTGGTCTTCGTTGGTCTGGACAACTGGACCGGTCTCGGCAGCTTTTCGCTCGCGCTTCCGTCAGTGCCGCCCGCGGTGCCGCCGACGTTGGCCACCCTGGTCTGGGCGCTGGCAATGGGGGTGGCGGGTGCCCTGTTGGGGTGGCTGATCCGCTTCGTCGGATTATGGCTTCGTCAGGTCGTGCACCTGAACCGCCTGTTGGTTACTTCCACACTCGGCCTGATCATCGGCCTTACTGCGATGGCATACCAGCTCATCTCCGGACGCAGTTTTACGCAGGTGCTGTTCTCCGGACAGGAGGCATTGCCCGAGCTGGTCGAGAAAGCCGCCGACTATTCGGTCGGCGTATTGATCTTGCTCATTGTGTGCAAGGCCTTCGTGTACGGGCTCTCACTGAGCGCGTTTCGCGGAGGGCCGGTCTTCCCGTCGATGTTCATCGGGGCAGCGCTCGGTATTGCAGCAAGTGCGTTGCCCGGCATGAATTTGGCGGCAGGTATCGGCATGGGCATTGGAGCCATGTGCGCTGCCATGTTGCGGCTGCCGTTGACATCGACACTTCTGGCGGTCGTCTTAATGGGGGTCGATGGTGTGGCGGTGACACCGCAGGTCGTCGTGGCAGTGGCCGTGGCCTTTGTCATCAGCAATGTGCTGCCGGTTCCGGGACCGCAGTCGCCAAACGCACCACTTCCTAGCGACAATCCGGCCCGCGGTGACGATGGAGCAAGTCGTGGCTCCTCGACCATGTGACCCGATGGCCTACGGCGGACGACCGTCGGTGTCAGCGCCGGCGTCGCCTTCTTGTACTGGCAGCTGGCGCCGTCCGTGCTTCACTGCATCAACAATGATCCTCGCCCCGAGCCCGACGATCACGATGCCAACGACCATCTGCCCCGTCACCAGGGCACGAGCCACCTCAGAGAGGGCGGTTATGTCGCCGAACCCCACCGTTGCGAACACCGTGACGGTGAAGTACAACGCGTCGGTACGCGTTAGCGGCTCGGTGAAATTGCCCGGAGAAATCGCACCCATAACGAAATACGTGGCTGCAAACAGCAGGAGAAATAGTGGGGCGCTCGTCGCAAGTGCCCCGACTGCCCGCAGCGCCGGATATGTTGCCTTGATGATCGCGCGGACCTGAAAGGCGACCAGTCCGACAAGTCCAAGGAGTCCGACTGCCAGCATCGCAATGGCAACACTTATCGAGGTGCGATCGAGGGGCAGAGCGTAGTAGATCGCAATCAGTGCAACGGTAGATGCCAATGCGCGGAGCAAAGTCATCAGGACTCTACGGAACCGGCGTTTGGCCTCACGCGCGGCTTCAGGACCACGGCCCGCGGTCTCAGTCACGGCAAAAGGCTAGCTGCCGAGATGCCGTGGGTTCTGAGGTTACGGTTTGACACCCCAAACGGGCGATCGGCAAGCGACGGGGCCAGCCTGTGACAATCCGCACTACCGTGACCTCCGTGGGATTTACCCAAGCGGAGTTGCAGTCCTTTCGGAATGCGTCAGTTCCCGATCTGGTCGGCCCGGGAGTGAAGCTGCTCTTCGTCGGCATCAATCCCGGCTTGTGGACCGCCGCGACACAGACGCACTTCGCACATCCCGGCAACCGCTTCTATCCGGCGCTGCGACTGGCCGGCATCGTTGATCGTGACCTTGACCGAGGTGAACCCATGACCGACCAGGACCGCGCGTATTTGATGGCCCGTGGTGTTGGAATCACCAACCTGGTGAATCGCGCCACCGCCCGGGCCGATGAACTCTCCCCCGCCGAGCTCAGGGCGGGGCGTACCAGGCTGGAGACGTTCGTCGCGCGGCATCACCCTGAGGTAGTTGCGATCGCTGGTGTCACCGCCTACCGCGCGGCCTTCGCCGCCCCGAAGGCCACCGCCGGCGAGCAGCCTGATCTGCTCGAGGGAGCCCGGGTCTGGGTTGTCCCCAATCCGAGCGGGCTCAACGCCCACGCCACGATCAGCAGCCTGGCGCAGGCGTACGCGGAGCCCGCGAGAGTCGCTGGCGTGATCAACTAGCCCTTACTAGGCCCCCAGCGGCCAGTTGGGCGTGAGCGGTGTGCTGTGATGTGGGGCATGACTTCGGGCACGCTCACCCAGCTCGGCTACCCGATTGTCCAGCACACGTTGGATAACGGACTACGTGTCATCTCCAGTCCAGACCACATCGCGCCGTCGGTGGCAGTCAACATCTGGTACGACGTCGGTTCCAGAGATGAAGAGGAGGGTCGCACCGGATTCGCCCATCTCTTCGAGCACGTCATGTTCCAGGGCTCGGCGCACGTAGCGTCCGGCCAGCACATCGCACTACTACAGGCGGCCGGCGCCGTTGTCAACGCCACTACCTGGTTCGACCGGACCAACTACTTCGAAACCTTGCCAACCGGCGGCCTGGACCTGGCCTTGTGGTTGGAGGCCGACAGGATGGGCACGCTGCTGGACGCACTGACCCAGCAGAACCTCGATACCCAGCGTGAGGTAGTGAAGGAGGAGAAGCGGCAGCGCTACGACAATGTTCCGTACGGGGACGTGATGGAGCTGCTCAATGCGCTGACCTTCCCGCCCGACCACCCGTACGGCCATACCACGATCGGCTCGATGGAGGACCTGGACGCAGCCACCCTGGAGGATGTCCATGACTTTTTCCGGCGCCACTACGTCCCCAACAACGCCGTCTTGTCGATCGCGGGCGATGTGGAGCCCGACGATGCCTTCGAGCGCACCGAAACCTACTTTGGGGACCTCGCCCGGGCCGCTCAGCCCACCAAACCGCAGGCCGGGCCGATTGAGCCTTTGTCCGGTCCACGTACCGAAACCTCAGGCAAAGTGCCCGCGGAGGCGGTATACCTCTCCTGGCGGCTACCCGCGCGTGGCGGAAAGGACTTTGACGCGCTCGACCTCGCCTTCAGCATCCTGGGGCATGGTCAGACCTCGCGGATGCACAAACACCTGATCCGGCGTACCGAGCACGCCGAGAGCGCTGGAGCCTCGACGATGGGCCTGATCGGTGGCAACTCGTTCGGCTTTAGCTATGCCCGCGCTCGAGACGGCATCAGCCCCGAACAGCTTGAACAAGAAACCGTAGCGCTGATCGACCAGCTGATCGCCGACGGGCCGACTGAGGACGAACTCCGGCGGGCCAAAGCCCAATTTGAGCGCCATTGGTTGCATGAGCTGGCGCGTGTCGACTCCCGCGCTGATGCCCTGGGAGAGTACGCGACGCTGCACGGCGATCCGCACCTGATCAAC
>DASUYM010000163.1:0-15827 GCA_036377435.1 Propionibacteriaceae bacterium | reverse complement strand
CAGCTTCGTCACCTCACAAGGCCTATTCCTAGCCAAAGTCTGCGCAGCCGCCACCGTCGTATCCCTGCCCGTGATCATCGCCGGCTTCGCCGCACAAGACAAACTCGTCCAAGGCCTCTCCCTCGGCGCAGTCAAATAAGGGGCGAGTGCAAATGACCGCGCTGAATCAAGCCAACCTGGGCTCACTATCCATTCCAGTGCCGAACTACGACCGCTCGCAGATGAATGCCGGGATTGTGCACTTCGGAGTTGGTGGATTTCACAGAGCCCACCAGGCGATGTACCTCGATCAGCTCATGGAACAGGGCAAGGCACTCGACTGGGGCATCTGCGGAGTCGGCGTCATGCCATTCGACCTCAAGATGAAGGAGGCCATGGAGGCCCAGGACTGCCTTTACACCCTGGTTCTCAAAGATCCAGACGGGGGTTGGGAGCCTCGGATTGTCGGATCGATTGTGCAGTACCTGTACGCGCCGGACGATCCTGATGCCGTCATAGACAAGATGGCCGACCCGGCGACCCGGATCGTCTCACTCACCGTCACCGAAGGGGGGTACAACTTTCATCCGGTGACCGGTGAGTTCGACGCCACCAATCCGGCTGTTCAGGCGGACCTAGCCCCCGGAGCCGTACCTGCCACCACGTTCGGCCTGGTGACCGAGGCGCTCGTCCGGCGGCGCTCCCGGGGCATCGAGCCCTTCACGGTGATGTCCTGCGACAACATCCAGGGCAATGGTCACGTCGCGCAGCAGGTCTTCACCGCATTCGCCCGGCTCCGAGACCCGGAGCTGGGCGAATGGGTGGCTGGCAGCGTCCGCTTCCCAAACTCCATGGTCGACCGGATCACTCCGGTCACCACAGATGAGGATCGCGCGCAGATCAGCGAACGCTTCGGAGTCGAGGATGCCTGGCCGGTGGTCTGTGAGCCTTTCACCCAGTGGGCGCTGGAGGACAACTTCTCCACCGGCCGCCCGCCGCTGGAGGACGTCGGGGTCCAGGTGGTGGCTGATGTCGAGCCGTACGAGCTAATGAAGCTGCGGCTGCTGAATGCGAGCCATCAGGCCCTCTGCTACTTCGGTTATCTCGCCGGGTATCGGCTCGTGCACGAGGTGGCGCAAGATCGGTTGTTCGCCAGCTTCCTGCTGGATTACATGAACCTGGAGGCGACCCCAACCCTGGCCCCAGTGACGGGCATCGACCTGGACGAGTACAAGCATCAGCTGATCGAACGATTCTCCAATGCCGCTGTCCGAGACACAGTCGCGCGGCTCTGCGCGGAGAGTTCGGATCGCATTCCGAAGTGGTTACTGCCGGTCATTCGGGAGAATCTGGCCGCCGGTCGCGATGTGACACTGTCGGCTGCCGTCGTTGCCAGTTGGGCCCGGTACGCCGAAGGAACCGATGAGCAGGGTGAGCCGATCAAGGTGGTTGATCCGCTGGCAGACACACTGCAGCAGATTGCCGCCCGGCAGCGGGAGAACCCGCTGGCCTTCGTGGAGAATCGCGAGCTCTTCGGAGAGCTTGCCACTGAGCCGGCGTTCACCGAGCCGTATCTGAATGCGCTCAACTCGTTGCACAGCCGCGGTGCCCGCGCGACGCTCGAGGCCCTCGCCAGGCGTTCATCTCCCGTCTAGTCCCACTGTCGCCCCTCATTGATTCGCACCGACGAATTGCCGGCAGGCGACAATGGTGGTTGGCGTTCGGGCGACCCTGGATGCGGTGATGGTCTCGGGCTGACCGCCGATCGTCATCGCCAATCACCCACCAGATCGAGGCGGGGCCAGCTGACACCATCGGCTCCGGGAGCCACGACTACTCCTGCTCGGCCGGTGTGTTACTACTACGACGTCCTGCTGGTCGTGTCAGTGCTCGCCTCTTCGCGATATCAAGTTCACGATCCTTGTGCTGAGGTGGGTGGTCGCTGCTTCGGAAAGGCGATAACCGCCGATCAGTGCAATGGAGCGAACTCATTGCGCACAACACCGATACGCAGCGAGGTGAGGACTGCCAGCAGCGCAACGGTGGACATCGATAACTCGACGAGACCGAAGGTCAAGGCCAGGTTCCCAGTCGAATGCAGTGCCGCGAAGATGGTTCCGGCGATACCGACGAAGATGGCTGACCCGAGGGCGTCATAGAGGTTCAGCGACGAGGCATTGCGGCCCTGCTCAGCCGCCGTCGAAAGGCTCATCACAGCCAACGAGCTGCTGGAGGTTGCAAGTCCCATTCCAAGGCCGCCGAAGACCCAGCTCACCGCCACAAAGAGGTAAGGAATCGCGGGCAGGAAGGCGATCAAGCCCACGAGGGCCAATGCTATGGCCACTGAACAGCAGCCATAGGTAATCAACCGGTCACGACGGGCACGCAGCCAAGGCCGGGCTTGCAGCCAGGAGCCGGCGGTCCAGCCAACAGCGCCGACGGTCAGCACCGCACCTGCTTGGAAGAGCGGAACCGACCGTTGCTCGACAAGCATCAGCGGCACAAAGGCTTCGCCCCCAAAGAACGCGCCAGGGAGCAGACCCCGGGTTTGGATGACCTGTGACAGTCCCCGTCGGAATCTCAGGAAACCGGGCGGCATCAGCTGCGGTAGGGCAACGAGAAGCATGGCTAGGCTGACGATCAAAAGTCCCAGCCCGAGCCAGTCCAGCCGCTGCCCAGCAAGTTGCATAGCAGCGGTGGCGGCGCAGAGTAGCGCACCAGCCCACAACGGCGCTGGCTTGTACGCGGCGTCGTCGCTGCCAGGCTGAGAGAGACGGATCATTCCCAGCAGACTTGGCAAGGCCATCACGCCGCCGAAGAGCGCCAAAGGAATAACGGCGAAGAAGACCCAGTGCCAGCTCAAGTGCTCGGTCAGCCACGCCGAAGCCGGTGGGCCGACAAACGCCGGCAGAACCCAGGCGGTAGAGATGTAGGTAAACATCTTGGGTCGCTGCCTGATGCTGTAGGCCTGGGCGACACAGACAAAGATCGCGACGTTCATCCCGCCACTGCCCAGTCCCTGCACGAGCCGACCCGCAAGCAGTTGGGCCATGTGCTGGGCAGTGCCAGCCACCACTAACCCGGCGAGGAAGATCACCAGGCCGGCTAGGAGGGGTTTGGCCGGACCGATGCGATCGCTCAACCGGCCGCAGACCACCGTTGCGAAGAGCATGCCGATCAAGAACAGGGAGAACACCCATGCGTAGTGGCTCAGGCCGTTGAGATCACGTGCAGCAACTGGCATCGCCGTCGCCACTGAGATCGTCTCGAAGGCAATGGCCACGATGGTGGCACAGAGGCCGATGGTGAGCGCACGTTGGGAGACCCTGGCTGCGGCGACTTCGCTGTCGTCGTGCGCGGTCTGCTGCGTGGCCATCTCACCAGTTCATCACCTCAAGCCGACTGAAGGTCAATTCGATTGTGAGCCTGCTCGCGCATCGCGCTGGGAATCCGCCGACTTCGTCGTCGCTCGCTGAGGAATGAACACTCGCCCCGTTTCATTGCTCACTCCGCTCGCTGAGACTGGCGCCTCGCGCCAGTCTGGCTCAGCACGGCGGCGCGCAATTTTCCGACGCTCGCGGGCTGCGTCGTGATTGGCGGGCGCTTCGCTGTCTAGACTGGCCAACGTGAGTCAGCAACCAAGTCCTGGCGCGAAAACTATTGTCGACGAGCGCACCCAGGAGCGCCCTAACTATCGCGTTGAGGAGGGCGACCACGAGCGCTTCTCCCACTACGTGCCGAAGGACAAGCTGACCGAGGCCATGGTGATGGGCACACCTGTGGTTGCACTGTGCGGCAAGGTATGGGTACCGAGCCGCGACCCGGAGCGGTTCCCAGTGTGTCCCGAATGCAAGGAAATCTGGGAGTCCATGGAACCGGGCGGCGACGAGAACTGACTCGTCAGATCACAGGTGAGCCGTACGTCAACTCGACTCTGACATGCGCGTTCTCCCGGTCGACAGGCGACTCCGCATGCCTATCTCGTCGGCCTTGCAATGCACCCGCGTGGACGTCGGATCTCTGCACCGCATTCCCGGCGCAGGGCACTAGTCTGACGCCATGGATTACGAGGTCAACAACGGGCGGACGCTGGTGCTCGTCCGACACGCCAAGTCCTCGTGGGATTACGACGTCGACGATCATGAGCGGCCGCTGTCCGCGCGTGGGCGTCGCGACGCTGAGGCGCTCGGCCGGTTGCTCAGCCAGCGATCGCTGCGTCCAGACTTGGTGTTCTGCTCGACCGCGACCCGTACCAGGCAGACTTGGGAGTGCGCAAAGGCGGGCGGCGCCAGTGCGGGCGAGGTTCAGTATCTCCGTGAGATCTACCGCGCCTGGGTGCCAGAGCTGCTGACGTTGATCCGCGATGTTCCGGACGAGATTCGCACATTGCTCGTGCTCGGGCATGCGCCCGGCATTCCGGACCTCGTCGAGCACCTCTGTGTCCGGACGGATTCGCCGGACTGGACACATATGGACAGCAAGTTCCCGACCAGCGCGCTCGCCGTCGTCGATGTGCCTGGGCCTTGGGCTGAGCTCGGAAAGGGCCGCGCAGAGTTGGACAGTTTCGTCGTGCCCCGCGGCTGACGTTTTGGGCATTGCTGCTCGCGCATCGCGCTGTGTTTGATTGCTCGCTGCGATGTTCGCCGGGTTGCCGCCGTCTTCGCCGGAGCTGACGGAACGGAGAAGCGTGGTTCCGCCATCTCCTCCTATACACAGCTCGCCGCTGGGGCTGGTGCTCGCTGCGCCCACGCAATTTGTTGGGAGATCGGCGGCGCGAACATCGCGAATCCGTCGCTCGCAGCATCCGTCACACTGGCTTAGCCTTGGCGACCAGATCGGCAACGAAGGCGAGCTTCGCGATCACTGGTGCGCTCAGAACGAAAGGGTAGAGGTCGGAGCGACCCATGCTCCGGTTGATCTGATTCAAGGCCGTGGTCAGTGGCAGCCAGGTCCGTGCAATCACCTCAGCCATCGGCGCCTCGAGTGGACCAGGCCGTAGCTCGTCTGAGATGAGCCCGAACTCCCCTGCTGTTTGCAGCGTGTCAGCGATGTGCAAGAAGTGCCCGAACACCTCGGCAAAGTCTTCGAGTGGATGCATGGTCGCGTAGGCGCTGATGAAGTTGCCCTGCCAGTCCTGGCCCGACCCAATCGAATAATGGTGCTGCAGGGCCGCCTCGTACGAGGTCGTCTCGTCTCCGAACAGCGCGCGGAATTCCTCGCGACGGTCGCCGGTGAGGGCGAGCAATTCGCAGTAGTAATGGCCGATCTCATGTCGAAAGTGCCCGAGCACCGTACGGTATGGCTCGTCCATGCTCGCCCGAAGCGCCTCGCGATGGGCATCGTTGCTCTCCGCGAGGTCAAGGGTGATGATCCCGTTTTGATAGCCGGTCATGATCTTTCCTTGGCTACTGGAGAGCAGGTCGAACCCAAGACCACTGATACCGTCGCTCACCTTGACCGGAAGCTGCAGCTCGTCGAGCCCGAAGATCAGCCGGCGCTTGGCGGTCTCGGCAATCCAGTACTGCGCGAGACCGACCGTGTCCCCATCGGCTGGACGGGTCCGGGTCAAAGTGCAGCTGAAGCAGAGGCCAAATGCCGAAGCCGGATCGGCGGTCCAGTTGCACCCGCAGCGGTTGAGGTTGGCGCAGATAGGGCGGTCGGCCTTGACAGCCACCATGGTGCCTTGCTCCCGGGAGTATCCGACCGCGCTGCCGCAGGTCACGCAGACGGAGTTCTCGAAAAAGAGCTCAGCGCTGCAGACCTCACAGTGAAATGCACGCACGATCGCCCACTTTGCCAGTCGTCATGCAGCGAACTGCGGCCGGGTCCAGCGGCCGCTAGCCTGACCAGATGATCACTGCGCTGCACGCCCTGCTGTACTCGGAGGACCCTCCGACCACGCGAGCATCTTCCGCGACGTGCTCGGCTGGCCCTATCTGGAAGACGCCAACTCCGGACCGGGCTGGCTGATCTTTCGGTCCGGCCCCAGCGAACTTGCCGTTCACCCCAACAGCTGGACCTACGGTGGCGAGTCGACGACGGTTCCCTCGTACAGCTTGTAGACGCTTGGATCTGACGGACGCACCGGCGGTCGCGCCACCTGGCTGGTCGCGCACCCTCGCTCTGAGCCCGTCCTAGTTCGTCGCTTGCGTCTCCGCCATGTCGACCGAGACTTCCATCGTGGACTTCTTGGCCTCCGTAAAGATCACGCCCTTGACCGGTGGCACGTCGCCGTAGTCGCGACCCCATGCCACAGTGGCATGCGAGTCGTCAACGAGGCGGTCATTGGTCGGGTCGAGGTACAGCCAGCCCGCATCCGGAATCCAGCAGCCGGCCCAAGCATGGCTGGCGGCATCCCCGATCAGCCGCGGCTTGCCCGGTGCCGGTCGGGTGGCCAGGTAGCCGCTGACATAGCGCCCTGCTAGACCAAGGGAACGAAGACTGGACACCATGAAGTGTGCGAAGTCCTGGCACACCCCGGTCCTTTTCTCGAGCAGCTCGGAAATCTTCGTGCTCAGCGTGGTCGAGCCTGATTGGTACGTGAAGTCGCGGTGAATGCGGCGCATCAGCTCGACCGCGGCTTCGCCGATAGGGCGCCCGGCCGGGAAGGACTGGCGAGCGTAGTCCTCGATTGCCGGAGGCACCTCGACATATGGCGACGGGAACGTGAAATCCATGGCTTCCCATGCTTCCCCGTCGTCGTCTCGCAACCGAGGCTGCGCCCATTCCCACGGCATAGCCAGTGCCTCCGGATCCAACTCATTGACGCCGATGTCGACCATGCTGATCGACGTGACAACCAGCCTGGTGTGGGGCTTGATGACGTGGAAGTAGCCCTTGGTGTTGCCATAGAGGTCAATGTGGCGGAACAAGTCCGCCGGCTCAGGGTCGATTGCGATCTCATTGGCCAGGCAGCTCTGCCACGCCAGATCACGCGGGCGGAGATGAAACAGTCCGTAACTCCCGGCGACATCGGAGTCATAGGTGTACGTCGTACGGTGCTCTATGCGGTAGTTGGTCATCCGGTATCGCCCAACGCGTCGGTACGGAACAGCGGGCGCTGGGTGGGCGGCGGCTGCTGATACTGATCACGGATCGCCTCCGACAACGCCCGCAGTTGCTTCTGAAGCTCTGTAAGGAACTCCTCGAGCGGAGTCCGGCGGCCATTTACGGGCTCTGCGAGCGCGACCGGGTCGGCGATGCGGACGCGTTCCGCCATGCCGTCAAGCAGCCGCAACGGTCGCGCGGTCGGTGAGGTGTTAGGCAGGGCTCGCAGGTCGGTTCTGATCCGCTGCAGCTGATAGGCAACCGAGCGGGGGTTGAACGGGTCGATCACGAGCAACTCCAGCACTGCGTCGACGCTGGACCGGGTGCGATAACGACGTCGGAACGTCACGATCGATTCGGCCGCGGTCAGCACCGCCTCCAGCACCAGCCGATCACTCTCAGCTGCTCGCTCCTGGCAGATCGTCACCCGCAGCAGCGCCAGGGTCTGCAGTGCGCGCTCCAGCCCGCGCCCTGAGTCGAGCATGTACCACCCGGGATCGCGGACCATGTTCTCGGTCGCAATCCCCGCCAGCGCGAGCAAGCCTGACAACACTCGCTCGCTGGCGTCGGTTAGCTGAAGACCTTGGTCGTTAGGGTTCTCGGCCAGGGCGCCAAGGGCCCTCTCGATGTCTGCCAGCACCATCCAGACGTCTTCGGAGAGCTGGTCGCGTACGCCTTGTGCCGCCATGGACAGTGCTCCGAGGGACTGGGCGACGGTGCCCGTCCGATGGCGATGCAGCAGTATCGATCGGAACTCCGGCATCATCTCGACGTCTGGATTGAGGAAACCGGGATACATGGTACTGACGTGGGTGACCGCCTGCAGCAGCACTTCCAGGGTCCGCCCGTGGGTCACATCGAGGTCAGTCTCAATGGCTACCGTGCGAGTGGCCAGCACCAGCCGAAGTAAGTCCTCGGCGCGTTCTGCATACCGGCCGAACCAGTACAGGTCGCTCAGCACCCTGGGCACCATGGCGATCGAAGCCGACATGGCCGGAACGAAGCCCATCTCCTCTCGGGCCCGACCGCGCGCCGTGATCCGGGGAGCGGCAACGGGCTCGCTGCCAACCACCCAGACGTCCTTGGCCAGCTGGCCGTTGGGTTCAGTGACGAACACCCCACGCCGTTCCGAGGTGTCATCGGTCACTCTGGCGAGGCCGCCCAGCATCGCGGTGTACGACCCGCCGCTGCGGACCGCGAACGAGCGGAGCACGACGTTGCGGCGAACCAACCGATCCTCTTGGCTGGTTGGCGCGGATGACAGGTGCAGCATCTCCTGACCCACGAAGCGGTGTGGCGCCGCCTTGATCTTGCCCGCCAGCAGCTCGCGCTGCCGGCTGCTCAACGCGGCCCCACGTACGCTGCGCCCATGGCCACGGCTGATGGGCCGGATGACGACGGAGTCAAGGTTGCTCAGCACATGGCTCCGCGCTGCCTGGTCACCGCACCACCAGGTCTCAACCGACGGCAAGCGCAGGGTCTGGCCGAGCAGCCGTTCGCACAGCTCGGGCAGGAACGGGAGCAGAGCGGGGTTCTCGAGGATCCCCGAGCCGAGGTTGTTCAGCACGCTGACGGTGCCCTGGCGAACGCATTCCATCAGTCCGGTGACCCCAAGCCGGGACTCTGGGCGGAGCTCGAGCGCGTCCATCCAGGTGGAGTCGACGCGGCGCAAGATCACGTCGACCTCCTCAAGCTTGCCAAGAACTCGCATCCATACCCGGCCGTCACGAACCGTCAGATCGCTGCCCTCGAGCAGTGGGAAGCCGAGCAAGGAGGCAACGAAAGCCTGGTCGAAGGCGGTTTCGGAATGCGTACCAGGACTCAGCACGACGACACGCGGATCCTCGACTGCGCGGGGCGCCGCATCGACGAGGGCAAGGCGCATGGCTTGGAAGAAGGGGGTGAGCCGGTGCAGGTTCGCCTGGTGGTAGATCTCCGGCATCACCCGCGATACCACCCGGCGGTTCTGCATGGCGTATCCGGCGCCTGAGGGCGCCTGAGTCCGATCGGAGAGCACCTTCCACTGCCCGCGGCTGTCGCGCCCCAAATCGGCAGCGATCATGAACAATCGCTGGCTGGCTACTGCCTCGCTGCCGACGAGGGGCCGTAGGTACTCGTCGTGGTCGAAAATCGCTGCCGCGGGGATGTGGCGCCGCGCCAGCAGCCGGCGGGCGCCGTAAAGATCGGCCATGACCGCATCCAAGAGCTCGGCCCGCTGCACCAGGCCAGCCTCGAGCCCCGCCCACTCTCGGTCGTCGAGGATCAATGGCAGTGGGTCGAGCCGCCACGGCCGTGCCTCCACGAGGCCATTCGGGGTCCCAGCGGCCGACGGACCATGCCCGTTCGGTTCGTCGGCGATCGAGAGTGCCGACGCTGGACTCGGGGTGTAGGTGACGTTGTCGTCCTCCAGCAGTCGAGCCACCTCGCGCTGAGCCTGCACCAAGTCCGTGTTGGCGAACTCATCGAGGCCGTCCAGCAGTGATGACCACCCCTGACGTACCGTGCCGTCCGCAGCCACGAACTCGTCGAATACCGGTTGCCGGTCCATCGTGGTGGGCTGACTTGCTTGGGCCAGGTAGCGACTCAGGACAGTCACGTACTTCCCCAAGGCTGAGAGGTGCCGACTCCCCACGAGCGTGGCACCCGTCGGCGCAGATCAAGCGTCACTGGGTACTCATCCTCACCCACCGTGCGCCTTATCAGCTGGGCGTCCAGCGACTCGAGATCGATGATCCCCGTGGTGTGGCCCATCGCCTCGAAACGCCGAGCCCGGCGCGCCTCGGCCTCCGACGCGTTGACCGGCGGATGGTCGAACGAGCGGCCGCCGGGATGGACCACGTGGTAGGTCGCGCCACCGAGGCTGAAGCGGCTCCCCCGATCGATGAGATCGAAAGACAGCGGCGAATTCACATTCAGGGTCGGGTGCAGCGATGACCACGGGTTCCAGGCCTTGTAGCGGATACCGGCGACGTAGCTACCCGGTGTGTTCGTGGACGTCAAAGGAACCGGGCGTTCGTTGCACGTCAATAGGTGCCGCTCGGGGACAAACCCACTCACCGCCACCTGCAGACGTTCGGTCGAAGAATCCACATAACGTGAGCTGCCCCCAGCGGCCGCCTCCTCACCAAGGACGTGCCATGGCTCAATGGCGCTGCGAAGTTCCAGCTCCACCCCGCCGGCCTCGGTCACACCGATCCGCGGGAATCGGAATTCGACGAACGGTAGCAACCAGGACAACTCGAACTCGATGCCATGGGTATTCAGGTCGGTGACAACCTCGGCAAGGTCAGCCAGAACGAAGTGCGGCAGCAGGAATCGGTCGTGCAACGTGGTGCCCCACCTGACCAGTGGGGCGGAATAAGGCTCCTCGGCGAACCGGGCGATGAGAGCACGGACCAGGAGAGCCTGGACCAGCGCCATGTCCGGATGCGGCGGCATTTCGAATCCGCGCAGTTCGAGCAGGCCGAGCCTGCCGCGCGTCGAATTGGGGTTGTAGAGCTTGTCGATGCAAAATTCGGCGCGGTGTGTGTTGCCGGTGATGTCGGTGAGGAGGTTGCGTAGCGCACGATCGACGGCCCACGGCCGGTGCTCGGTATCGGCCAGCTTGTCGATCTCGGCGAAGGAAGTCTCCAGCTCGTACAGCGTCTCAGGCCTACCCTCGTCGACGCGTGGTGCTTGGCTGGTCGGTCCCACGAATCGTCCTGCGAACAGGTACGACAGGCCGGGATGGTGCTGCCAGAAGGTGATCATGCTGACCAACAGATCGGGCCGTCGAAGCAACGGCGACCGCATCGGCTCGGGACCGCCGAGTGTCAGGTGGTTGCCGCCGCCGGTACCGCTGTGCCGCCCGTCAAGACCGAAGGTCTCGGCGCAGAGCCGCTGCTCGCGGGCAATCCTGTACAGCGTATGGGTCAGGTCGGAAAGCTCGGCCCAGCTGGAGGTTGGGTGGGCGTTCACCTCGATCACTCCAGGATCGGGGGTGATCAGCAATGTCTTGATCCGAGAATCCGGCGGCGGCCCATAGCCCTCCAGAATCACGGCGGTGCCGGTCCGCGTTGCTGCCCGATCGACTAGTCCGACCAGCTCGATGAACTTCTCCAGCCTCTCCAGTGGAGGGAGGAACACATGCACGAAGCAGTCACGAGCTTCGACGACCAAGGCCGTACGCGCTGGCGCGTCATGCGGGTCGACCACTATCGCCTGTGGATGCCCGACCACCTCGTTCAGCGATGGTCCGGCCCTGGTGTAGGACTCCTCGCCAGCAAAGTCAGGATCTGTCCACGAGAGCGCGTCGAGCGGTAGTCGTGAACCGGCTGACGAATCGCCAGGAATAAGCACCAGGCGTCCGCGCCGGGTCCTCCACGCCGGGCTGACCCAGCCCTCGCCAAACCATGCTGGGACCAGCGGCAGCACCCAAGCTGCGGGTTCGGTCTCGGACCGATCCAGCTCATCGACGAGCCGAGGGTCCGGCTGCACTGGATCAAGTGCCGGACGTGGCCCGGCCGGCTCGCGGGCCTCGGTCGCGAGCCGCGCCAACGGATCTTCGAAGGCCGGCTGCACCTGATCGTCTGGCAGTCCAAAGTCCGCAGTGATAGCCCGGGCCAGCCGCTCGACCGCCGACGCTGCGTTGAGGTCTAGCTTCGCGGAATCGAACGGATCCGCCAGCAGTGCAGGATCACTCCACAGCTGCTCACCATCGCTCCGCCAGATCAGGCCGATCTGCCAGCGAGGCAGCGGCTCTCCGGGATACCACTTGCCCTCGCTGCGCTGTACCAGCCCGCCCTGTGCGAAGCGATCGGCTAGGGCAGCAGCCAGACGATTGGCCATTTGGCGCTTCTCGGGACCATCAGCAGCCACCGTCCACTGCGCCGAAGTCATGTCGTCGGCCGACACGAACGTAGGCTCACCACCCATGGTGAGCTCCAGGCCCGCGGCCTGCAGCCGCCCGTCGACCGCCTCTCCCAACTGCTGGATGTCGTCGATCTGAGTTGCTGTATAGGGCAACGTGGTTCGTGGGTCCTGCTGTGCCCGGCGTACGGTGTTGGCGAATTCCATCGTGGTCACCGACGGCTCGGTTGCCCCGGTGATCGCAGCCGCGGACGCCGGATGGGGTGTTGCAGCCAGTGGAATGTGGCCCTCACCGGCAAACAGCGCAGAGGTGGGATCGAGCCCAATCCAGCCGGCCCCCGGGATGTAGACCTCGGCCCAGGCGTGCAGGTCGGTGACGTCCTCGGTTGGGCCGCTCGGACCATCCACACTCGGCTGGTCGGGCGCCAGCTGGATGAGGTAGCCCGAGACGAATCGAGCCGCCAGCCCGCATTGCCGGAGCGCGGTCACGAGCAACCAGGCCGAGTCCCGGCAGGAGCCAATCCGCCGGCTGAGAGTCTCGTCAGGAGTCTGAACGCCGGCTTCCATCCGGGTGGAATAGGCGACGTCGCCATGGATGGCGGAGTTCAACGCGCCAAGAAATTGAACCGTCGGTTGGGCGTCCGAGGGCAGCGCGGCGCTAGTCGCGACCCACTCTTCGACAAGCGGTCCAAGGGCTGAGGGGGGGACATCCAGATATGGCCTGAGGTCAGCCTCGAGCTCGGGCGGATAGCTGAAGGGGTAGGTCTCGGCGTAGCTCTCGATAAAGAAGTCGAAGGGGTTGATCACCCCCATGTCGGCCACCAGCCCGACGGTGATGTCCAGCTCGCTGGCCTTGCTGGGGAAAACGACTCGGGCCAGGTAGTTCCCAAAGGGATCTTGCTGCCAGTTGATGAAATGGTCGGCCGGGGAAATTGTTAGCGAGTAGGCCTCAATGGGTGTCCGTGAATGTGGCGCTGGACGCAGCCTGATGACGTGCGGCCCGATCGCGATTGGCCGGTCGAACCGGTAGGTCGTACGGTGCTCAAGCGCGATCTTCATCTAATACCGGTAGTGATCGGACTTGTACGGTCCGCCAACATCGACGCCCAAATAGGCGGCCTGCTTGGGCGTGAGCTCGGTCAGGTGTACGCCCAGCGCGTCCAGATGCAGTCGGGCTACCGCCTCGTCCAAGTGCTTAGCCAGCGTGTAAACACCGAGCGGATAATCCTCGGGCTTGGTGAAAAGCTCGATCTGGGCAAGCACCTGGTTGGTGAACGAGTTGCTCATGACGAAGCTGGGGTGACCGGTCGCATTGCCGAGATTCATCAGCCGGCCTTCGCTGAGAACGATGATGCTGTGTGGTTCGGCGCCGTCCTCGGCGAATTGCCACTCGTCCACCTGAGGCTTGATGTTGATCTTGGTTGCGTTGGGCAGCGTGTCAAGTCCGGCGATGTCGATCTCGTTGTCAAAATGCCCGATGTTGGACACGATGGCTTGGTGCTTCATGCGGCGCATGTGGTCGGCAGTGATCACGTCACGGCAGCCAGTCGCCGTGACGTAGATGTCGGCTATGTCAAGTACCTCCTCCAGGGTGGCCACCTGGAAGCCGTCCATCGCTGCCTGTAGCGCGCATATCGGGTCGATCTCGGTGATGATCACCCGGGCGCCCTGACCGCGGAGTGATTCCGCGCAGCCCTTGCCCACGTCGCCGTAACCGCAGACGACCGCGACCTTGCCGCCAATCAACACGTCGGTGGCACGGTTCAGGCCATCGATGAGCGAATGACGAACGCCGTACTTGTTGTCGAACTTCGACTTGGTGACCGAGTCGTTGACGTTGATGGCGGAGAACATCAAAGTGCCGGCCCGCATCATCTCGTACAGGCGATGTACTCCGGTGGTGGTCTCCTCGGTCACCCCCTTGATCGCATTCGCGATCTCGACCCATGACCGTCCCTCGGCCAGCGTCTTGCGTATCAGCTCAAGAAAAACGTGCCGCTCGGCCGAGTCCTCTGCCGAAGGTTGCGGCACCTCGCCGGCCTTCTCCGCCTCCGCGCCCTCGTGTACGAGCATGGTGGCGTCTCCGCCGTCATCGAGGATCATGTTGGCCAGCTCGCCGTCGGGCCACTGGAGAATCTCGCTGGTACACCACCAGTACTCCTGCAGCGTCTCGCCCTTCCAGGCAAACACTGGTACGCCCTGGGGGTCGGCCGGTGTGCCGTCGCGCCCGACCACCACGGCAGCGGCAGCATGGTCCTGAGTGGAGAAGATGTTGCAGCTTGCCCACCGCACCTCGGCGCCCAGAGCCACCAGGGTCTCGATGAGCACTGCAGTCTGCACCGTCATGTGCAGCGAGCCGGCGATCTTCGCTCCCGCGAGCGGCTTGGAGTCGCCGTACTGCGCCCGCATGGCCATCAGCCCCGGCATCTCGTGCTCGGCCAGGCTGATCTCCTTGCGGCCGAACTCGGCGAGAGTCAGGTCGGCAACGCGAAAATCCATGGGCGCAAGCCTATGGGAGCTAGGTGACATCCCAAGAATCTCCATCACTTTTGGCATGTGCGTTATTCATCACAGCCGTCGAAAGGTGCGGGCCAGGGCCCACCCAGTGAGCGTTTCCCATCACAGCCGTCGATACGGCCGCGCCAGGGCCCACCCAGGCGAGCGTTTCCCATCACAGCCGTCGAAACGACCGCGCCAGGGCCGCCCAACCCGGCCGTTTCCCATCACAGCCGTCGAAACGACCGCGCCAGGGCCGCCCAACCCGGCCGTCTCCCATCACAGCCGTCGAAACGCACCTATCAGGCCTCAGTACGGAGCTGCGAGCGTCGGAAATCGCGCGCCGCCGCATATCAGTGGCTGGGAGCGGCAGGCCGTTCTGGTCGGGGAGTCGGAACATGGTTCGGGTCGTAGATGTCCGGCTCCAGGTAGAGCGAAGTGACCATTGGCTCCGTCTCGCGGATCTTGGCCTCGGCTCGATCGATCGTCTCCGTCACCTCGACGGCGGTATCGAGGGGCACAACCGCGATCTTCGCAGCGACCAGTACCTCTTCCGGACCGAGGTGCAGCGTCTTCATGTGGATGATCCGCTCGACGCCAGCTGTGCTGGTGAGCGCTCGCTCGATGCGAGCGATGGCACCTGGGCTGGCCGCCTCGCCAAGCAGCAGGCTCTTGGTCTCGATAGCAAGAGCGATGGCCACTGCCACGAGCAGCAAACCGATCATGACCGTACCGATCACATCGAAGATGCCGTTCTGGGTCAGCAGCGTCATCCCAACCCCGAACAGCGCGAAGACCAGCCCCAGCAGCGCGGCGAAGTCCTCCAGCAAGATGACCGGAAGCTCTGGCGCCTTGGCGGCACGGATGAACTTGCTCCAGCGCTGCTTGCCGCGGGTCTTGTTGGACTCCCGGATTGCGGTCCGAAACGAAAGGCTCTCGGCCACTATCGCGGCCAGCAGAATGACAACTGGAACCCACCACCACCTGCTTTCCAGGAGCTCGTTCGGGTGGCCTTCCTGGATTTCGTGCCACTTGTGATACGCCTCGTACAGCGCGAAGAGGCCACCGACGCTGAACAGCACGATTGCCACGATGAAGCTGAAGATGTAACGCTCTCTGCCGTAGCCGAACGGGTGCACTTCGGTTGCCTCCCGACGGGAACGCCGGCCGCCCACCAACAGCAGCACCTGATTGCCAGCGTCGGCAACGGAGTGGATTGCCTCGGCCAGTATGGAAGAGGCCCCAGTCAGTAGCCAGGCGCCAAATTTGGTCAACGCAATGAACGTATTGGCAAGCAAGGCCGCAACGACCGCCTTGGTTCCGCCCTCGGCACTCACAGGTGAATCCTGCCAGAACTGCCTCATACTGCAGGAGGCCTACTCCCGAAACGTCGCCGTAGCCTCGAGCCGTTGCTTTCTGATTGCGACCGACGTCGCGTTGCTCTCCGGCCAGCGACG
>DASUYM010000162.1:0-7052 GCA_036377435.1 Propionibacteriaceae bacterium | reverse complement strand
CACTAGTTTCCTGGCGCAGGTCACTAGTGCCCTGCGCCAGGAATCCGGCACATATCTCCGCCGCCCAGGCGGCGCCTCGCTGCGTTCTCCTCGGTCGACCTACGACCCGGTATCCCTCCCTCGTCGGCCTTGCGATGCATCCATCTGGACGACCTATGCACCGGATTTCTGGCGCAGGTCGCTAGGCCACACGAACCAAAGGTCAGTGGCTGTGTTCCCGCTGAGAGCCCCCTAGCGCTGGCGCCGTTACAAAAGGTGTTATGCAGCGGGCCGGCACAGCGACTGCTCGGCCGTCCATGCGATGAGCTGGATTGTCTCGTCGAGCGACTTGTCGCGGTCGGTGTACAGAGCGTCGAAAGTCTCGAAGCTGCACAGCACCCACAGCACGTCAGCGGCCTGCTCGAGAGTCACGTCGTCGCGGAGCACCGAGTCCTCGGCGAGTCGTCGCGCGAGATATCTCATGCCACCCGCGCGCCTCTTCTCCATCCTCTCAACCGCTCCGCCAACCGAGGCCGGATCTAGGTGGTTCATCGAGAAGAGCACCCGATAGACGACCAGGTCTTCGGCGAACATCCTGAGGCCTGCGGCGATGCCCTCGCGCAGATGCCTGCGGGCATCCGGATTGGCCACCGCCTCGGTAAGGCCTGCTAGGCCGGTGCGGTCCGCCAAGTCGTCGGTGAAAGCATCGAAGAGCCCGGCGCGCGAGCCGAAGATCAAATAGATCGTTGATCGGGCCACCCGTGCCAGCTTGGCGACCTGGTCAAGGCTAAGTGGCTCTGTTGGCGCGTCCCGAAGGCGCCGAGCGACGGCGTCGAGGATGCGTCGACGCGTTTCCTCCGCGGTCTCAGCCCGCAGCTGCTGCTCGTACTTTCGCGCCATGCCAGAAGCCTCCCACATTTCACTTGACAATGCGACTCCTGAAATACATAGTGTGCAATGGAAGACAACTTGTCTATCGAAATGGGCGGCTGATATGTCTAACTCCATTTGGTCGGTGGTGGTCGTCGGTGCCGGCCCGGCCGGACTCACTGCCGCAATCACCCTGGCCCGTGCCGGAATCCGCACATTGGTGCTCAATAGCCGCAAGACCGTCCTTTCACATCCACGGGCGACCGTGGTGAGCCTTCGATCTATGGAGCTGTTCCGCTCCTGGGGCCTCGAGGAGGAGATCTGGGCGGGTGGTGACGACGTGGAATGGCGCATGCTGGCGACGACAACGTTGTCAGAGGCGGCCTACGGCTGCTTGATCGACGTCGGCTATCCGACGGGGAGTGAGAGTGCCGTGCTCAGTCCCACTCGGCCTGCTGCGGTTCCGCAAGATCATTTGGAAACCGTGCTGCTCCACCATCTGCGAGGGCTTGCCACCGCTCATATCGAGCTCGGAGTCACGGTCGAGGATGCCTGGGAGGCTCAGGCCGGACTTCGACTGAAACTGCGCGACGGAGGGAGCGGGGCGAGCCGAGTCGTCCAGGCCGAGTACGTGATTGGCGCGGACGGCGCCCGCAGCGTCGTGAGGCGGCGGCTGGGCATTGGCGTTTCCGAGACCGAGGATCTGCTCGAGGCGCTCTCGGTCCTTCTTCATGCGCCGCTGTGGGAAATCGTCGGGCGCCACCGCTACGGGATATACGTGACGGACGTTCCTGCTCCCAGCACGTTCCTCCCCGCGGGCCGGGGAGACCGCTGGCTTTACGGCTTCAGCTGGGATCCTCGATCCGAACGCGTGGCCGATCTCAGTGAGGATCAGCTCATCGTCCGGATCCGGGCTGGCGCCGGCGTCCCAAACCTTCCCGTACGCATCGTCGATCAGAACACATTCAGCTTCGCGGCGGCCATCGCCGACCGTTTCCGATCGGGCAACGCATTCCTCATTGGCGACGCCGCCCACCGGGTGACTCCGCGCGGTGGCACCGGAATGAACACCGCCATTGCCGACGGGTTCAACCTGGGCTGGAAGCTGAGCTGGGTGCTGAAGGGCTGGGCGCCGGACTCGCTTCTCGATACGTACGAGACGGAACGCCGTCCGACCGCGGAGCACAATGTCGCCAGGTCTATCGACCCCGGCGGGAGCCGCCGAACTGTCTCGGACGAGCTGCAGTTCGACCTCGGCGGGCGGCTTCCACACCTATGGATCGACACCGCCGCTGGTCACATCTCGAGCCTCGATCTCCTCGGTCCGGGACTCACCCGGCTGAGCGCGGAGACGCCGCCGTCGCAGTCTGATGATCGGTCAATCGTTCCTCCCGTTGCCGAGCGCCGCCTTGATCGAAAGAGTGCAGCCGCTCTCGGGGCAGATCAGCCTGGCGGCATCCTGGTGCGCCCGGATGGCGTCGCATGGGGTCCGCTGCGGTCGGCCGCTGCAGACAAGCGTGATCACGGTCGCGCTGCCTAAAACCGTTTACGCCGGCGGCTTGTCTCCGACGAGGCGGTGGAGTTAGCATTTTGTCCCATCCTTGTCCAAGGTTGGGCCGTCAGATGTACACGATCAAGCATGCCGCTGAGATGGTCGGCGTACCGGTCGCAACCTTGCGCGCTTGGCAGCGACGCTACCGGGTTGTCAACCCTGGACGGTCGGACACGGGCTACCGGCTTTACGGAGACGCTGACATCGCCGTCCTGCGCCGCATGCACGCTCTGGTGGCATCCGGCTGGTCACCCAAGGAAGCGTCGAAGGCAGCCGTTTCCGGCGAAGCACGCCTCGCGACAATGCCGGCTGGGCTTCGACAGTACGAACCGCGAAGGAGCAGGCGGACTTCGCGTCCCGGTCATGCGGGGGCGGACTTGGTTGCGGTGGCGGCCGCATTGGACCCATTCGCCATTAGTCGGATGCTCGACGAGCGCTTCGCCACGAGTTCGTTTGAGCAGATAGTCGAGAGCTGGTTGCTGCCCGAGCTCGACCGCCTGGGCACAGCCTGGGCCGACGGTCGGGTGACTGTGGCAGGCGAGCACATGGTCGCGGCGGCAATACAGCGGCGATTGAGCGCCGCCTTCGATGCGGCCGGGCAGGACAGTGCGCGGTCTCCGCTTTTGCTGACCGGTTTGCCCTCGGGCTCGCGCCATGAGCTGGGGATCCTCAGCTTTGCAACCGCAGCGCGCCGCCAAGGGCTAGCGGTGTTCCACATGGGAACAGATCTCCCACTTCCGGACTGGCTGAGCGCGGTAGAACGGCAGCGGCCCGACGCGGTCGTACTCGCCGTTCCGACGCCAAGCGACGTCGCACCTTCGGTGGCTCTGGTCAAGGGGCTTTCAGCTCGCCAGACACTCGTAGCGCTCGGCGGGCAGCATCAGCAAGCGGTGGTGGAGGCCGCCGGCGCCTGGGGCGACCGTCCCCCGGTGGCCTTGGGTCACTCGATCACCAACGCCGCGTCCGAGCTGCGTGAGCGGCTAACACTCGCTTTGACTTAGTTGTCCAAGGTTTGTCTCAGCCGCTCAAGATGTACGCCAGGCCAGTGCCTTGGTGAGATCAACCAGCCCGGCAACACCCACCGGGTGCAATGCTCCATCCGTCAAGGCCATCTCGGCGTCCTCGACGTGCCGGACGATCAACTTCTCCACCTCGTCTTTGACGCCAGTGCTCAACATGGCGTCCTCGAGAACTGACACATCGTGCGAGGTCATCGAGGCAGAGCCCGCCTTCCTCAGTGCCTCGGCTGCCGCACCTTCGAGCCGATCGGCCGCCACACTGAGTAGCACTGTGGGCTTTCCCGTACGAAGATCATCACCGGCAGGTTTGCCGGTGGCGACCGGATCGCCCCAGACGCCGAGTACCTCGTCCCGTAGCGCGAAGGCCATGCCTGCGTGGAAGCCGTAGCGGTCCAACGCGCGATGAGCCGCGGCCGTGCCACCCGCGGCCGCGGCGCCCAGCGCGAGAGGGCGCGCCACGGTGTAGGAGCTCGACTTCAGCTGGGCGAGTCGTTCGGCATTGAGGCGATCGTGCCGCCCGGCTGCCGCACCGGTCAGGTCACCGCGCTGACCCACCACCAATTCGACGCAGAGCTCATACCAAAGCTCGCGTAATCGCGGTCTCAGCGACGCCACCAGCCGATGGGCCTGTACCAGGGCGAGGTCACCGAGCAGCACGGCGAGGTTTCGTCCGAACGTCGCCCGGTCGCCGAGTGCGCCAGCATTAGCATGCCAGCCCTCGGCCTGCCGATGTGCGGCAAGGCCGCCACGGCGTCGGTCCGACTCATCCATCACGTCGTCATGCAAGAGAGCGAACTGATGCAACAACTCGAGGGCCGTCGCGGCCTGGACCATCTCCGCGTGCCCGGGCCGGCCAATCTCACCGCCCGACGCCAGGTATCCCCAATGACACATAGCAGGCCGCAACCGCTTGCCTCCCGCCAGCACATTTCCCAGCCACGCCGGCAGATCCTGCGCAAGAACATCAAGTGCCAGTCCGCCACTCAGCTCACGCCACAACAACGCCAGCTCGTCGATCTGTTCAGTGAGCAGGCGTGCCACGCTGGCCAAGGTTGAAGTGGCGTCGGCGCTTTGGAGACCTCGTGACCTTCGTAGCAACTGGGTTACATCTTGAGAGGACGCAATGGTCTGGACCTGCGCTACCGCCCAAGGGCTAAGAAGTCCTGGAGCCCGCTCGACAGTCGCGATCAAATCCGGCCAGGTCAGCCACTGGTAGTCCATCACCTCATCGGGGTCCGGGCGCAGGGTGGCTGAATCGACGATGAAAGCGCGGTAGACCGGACAGTGCTCGTTCTCGACCAAACCGTGCGGATCCGTGGCGATGTAAGCGAAGTCGGGCAGCATCACTTCGACGCCCGTCACCTCCACGCCGAGTTCTTCCCGCACCCGACGGTGGATCGCCGCTACGTCGGTTTCTCCCGGACGAGGGTGCCCGCAGCAGGAGTTCGACCACACACCAGGCCAGGTGACTTTGCTCAGAGCCCTTCTCGTGAGCAGGACACGACCAGCAGCGTCGATCAAGTAGCTGGAGAAGGCGCGGTGTCGAGGCGTGTTGACGTGGTGAATGGTGGCTCGTGCGGCCTCCCCGATAACCTGTCCCGCCTCATCCACCAGCTCGACGCGGTCCTCGTCACGAGCAGCGGTTACGCTTTCCATACGGCCGGTTCCCTTGTGACGACGGCATTCGAGCGAATCCTAATACAAACATTGGACAAACACTAGACAGCGAGGCGGGGGACACTAAGGGTATCAGCGGACTACTCGCCATAACGGTCTGGACCGGGGTCTTCTCCAGTCGCACGGCGTGCCAGCCGGTCGAGGTGCGCTCCCACCCGCTGCAATGCAGCTCCGGCACATCGGCAGGCTCATGAAACCCGTCGACGTCACAACCGCTATCGATATCGCCCGACCGCGTCAGGTGGTGGCCGGGTACGTTGCCGATCCTGATCATGCTCCGGACTGGTCCGCCAACATTGACCGCGTCGCATGGCAGACCGAGAGGCCACTGACCATCGGCACACGCCTCGCCTTCGTCGCACGCTTCTTGGGCCGCACGCTCTCCTACACCTACGAAGTGACCGATTTCGTCCCGCATGAGCGACTCGTCATGGCCACGACCGAAGGTCCGTTCCCGATGGAGACGACCTACGCCTGGAGCGACCTTCCCGGCCAGCGGACACATATGAGCCTCCGTAACCGCGGGACCCCATCTGGCATCGCAGGCCTCACCGCGCCCGTGATGGCGGCGGCGATGAAGCGAGCTAACCGCAAGGACCTGGCCGCACTCAAGACCTTGCTCGAGCGTCAGTGATGCTGGAGATTCGGCTGCATCCCTAACGATCAATGATCTGGTCGTCTTGGTGAGCCCTGTAGAACTCGGCCTGCCGGGCCATGATCGTACGCAATGGGGTACCTCGCGGCACACCGTAGACGGTGCCGGGAAAGTCGAGCTCGATCTGCACTCGCCACAAGTCCTCGTGCTGATCCGGCGGAAAGAGCTGCGCCGGATCACCTGCGGCGATCCAGCCGATCGGCACCGTCGTCCCTGGTGCCAGCTTCGAGTTGACGTGCAGCACGCTATTGATCCGCAATTCCGATCCGCTGGCTGCAACCGACCCAGGGAATAGCGATGCGCCGGTCGCGATGAAGACCTCGTCCTCAACAGTCGCCCCGTTGAGATGAGCGTGTGGGCCGATGAGGACGGAGCTACCGATCAGGGCGGGATGACGCGATCGGCCGCGTACCAACGCATTTTCCATGATCACCACATCGTCACCGATCCAGATTTCACCATCTTCGGCAGTCAATACCGCCCCATGCAGCACTCGTGCTCGCTCGCCCAGCGTGACCGCTCCACACAGCACAGCCGACGGCGCGACGTACGCGGAGGTGGGGACCACCGGTCGCTCTCCCCGATGCGTCAGAATCATGGCCACCGAGCGTAGTCATTGGGGCCGGCTGAGAGTCTGCAGGAGGTTAGATGAGCAGCCAGATAGGAGGTTAGATGAGCAGCCAGATACCAACGATCTATGACTGGGCGGGCGGTCGGCCGGCCTTCGAGCGCTGGTTGGGTCGGTTTTACGACCTCGTCGAGGACGACGAACTCCTCGCACCACTGTTTGGTGGCACGGTAAGCGATCAACACCGGCGCGATGTTGTCACCTGGTGGTGTGAGGTGATGGGCGGGCCTGCGGCGTACACCGAAGGCCTGGGCGGATACGAGCACATGGTTTCGAAGCATCGTGGACTGCACATCAGCAGCGAGCAACGCCTGCGCTTCGTCACGTTGCTGTCCCGCGCAGCGGATGACGCCGACCTGCCTGGCGATCCCGAGTTCCGAGCGGCTGTGATGGGTTACGCCGAATGGGGAACGCGCCTGGCGGTCCACAACTCCAGCGACGCCGCCGACATCGTCGAGCATGCACCCGTGCCGCGGTGGGGTTGGGGTGTGGCACCGCCGTATCAGCCGTAGCCGTTTACTAGGGTTGACAGGATCCGAGATTGGGTTGCTGGGACGTCCATTTCATCCAAGGAGGAAGATGATCATGCGCAAGGTCGTGCACTTTGAGATTCCGGCTGACGACGTCGATCGAGCGAAGGAGTTCTATGGCTCGACCTTCGGCTGGGAGCTT
>DASUYM010000161.1:0-3874 GCA_036377435.1 Propionibacteriaceae bacterium | reverse complement strand
GTACTTGTCACATTGACCCGCGCAGACGCGACCGCCCAGGCACTCGAAACGGGAGTGGCAGTATGGATCAGACCAGTCGCCGCCGCCTCTCAGGTTCGGATCACCACGCCTACAGCGCTCGGTGCTGACAGCCTCGAGCTCCCGGAAGGCCCGCCAACCTCACCCCCAGACTCGGTGCGGGAACCTACGTTCACGTAGCTGCGAGCGTCGGTAATCGGGCGCCGCCGTGCTAAGGAGGAGGGAGCAGAGGCGCTCTCTCCTCTGCGAACGACGACGAGGTTGGCGGATACAGCAGCGCTAAAGCGCTGTGTCGAGCTTCCGACGAGCCAGGCGATCAGAGATCGTCGTTCCAGCGCGGGTCGTTGTCGTACGCCTCGTTGCGCTCTTCCACACGCTCGAGTGCGTGTTCGGCCTCCTCGCGCGTCTTGTAGGGGCCGAGCCGGTCAGTGATCTTCGTTTCATTGTTGTCGGGTACCACCGTGTGGGTCTTGAGGTCGTACCACCAATCGCCCTCCGCCATCTCACCCTCCTTCGGACTGCACAATCTTTCTTTTTGGGGACTGCTCGCGCAATCGCGCGTGGAGTCCGTCGTCGTCGTCGCTCGCATCCCGACGTTACTCCCCGCGCCGAGAGCACAACTCCGGCCTACCTCCCCAGAAAGTGGTCACCAGCGACATCAGTTCGGCCGAATTTGATGCTGTTTGCGACCCCTTTCGGGAAAAGTAGGATCGCGAGGTGACTATCCAGCCCGCTACCGTCTCGCCCCCACGCGAGGTGCCGGCGAGCATTGTCCGGCCCCACTATGTCGGCCGGGCCGCGCCTGAGCGCTACACCGGCGACGACGTGCAACCGCCAGAGATCATCGAAAAGATGCGGGTCGCGGGCCGGCTTGCCGCCCAAGCGATGCACGCAGCCGCGGAGATCATCAGTCCGGGCGTTACGACCGATGATCTTGATCAGGTAGTCCACGAATTCTTGATCGACAACGGCGCGTACCCATCAACCCTGGGCTATCGCGGGTTCCCGAAGTCCTGCTGCACGTCTGTGAACGAGGTGATCTGCCACGGCATCCCCGACGCCCGCCCGCTCGAGGATGGTGACATTGTCAAGATCGACGTGACGGCCTACGTCGGCGGCGTACACGGGGACACCTGCGCAACCTTCTTCTGCGGCGAGGTTGATGAGCAGACCCGACTGCTCACCGAACGAACCCGGGAGGCGCTGGTACGCGCAATCAACGCCGTGAAGCCGGGGCGCCAGGTCAACGTCATCGGCCGGGTGATCGAGAGCTACGCCACACGCTTCGGCTACGGCGTGGTGCGCGACTACACCGGGCACGGCGTACACACCACCTTCCACTCCGGCCTCGTGATCCCGCACTACGACGAGCCGGCTTATGACACGATGATCAGGCCAGGGATGACATTCACGATCGAGCCGATGATCACCCTCGGGAGCGGCGAGTGGTACATGTGGGACGACGGCTGGACGGTGCTCACCGCAGACGGTAGTCGGTGCGCCCAGTTCGAGCACACGCTGGTGGTCACGGAGAACGGCGCGGAAGCCCTCACCCGTCCCTAGCGTTAGGCTGGAGGTGGACGAGTCGGTCAGGCGATCGCGGCGGAGCGCAAGCTCCGTTGAGGAAAGTCCGGACTCCACAGAGCAAGGTGGTGGGTAACACCCACCCGGGGCGACCCGCGGGACAGTGCCACAGAAAGCAGACCGCCTCTAACCAGCAATGAGATGCGAGCCATCTCATTGACACGGAGGTAAGGGTGAAACGGCGGTGTAAGAGACCACCAGCATCCCAGGTAACTGGGATGGCTCGGTAAACCCCACCTGGAGCAAGATCAAAAGGACGCGTACGCGCGTCTGCGGAGGCACTCGAGGGCTGCTCGCCCGAGCCTCCGGGTAGATCGCACCAGGCCGCTGGTAACAGCGGTCGCAGATGGATGATCGCCTCCGGCCGACAACGGTCGGGACAGAATCCGGCTTATCGACCGACTCGTCCGCCATATCGCTCTGATCAGCGCTTTTACGCCTCACCTCCCTTCGCAGTCCCTCCGGAGCCCCTCGAAGTCCCCAGGACCGCATCGATTGCCTCCCGGGTCCGATCGTCGCTGTCGGGCCAAAAGTGGGAGTAGGTGTCCAGCGTCTCGGCCGCACTCGCGTGCCCGAGCGGTGCCTGCACCACCTTGACGGACTCGCCGTGCCGGATCAGCAAGCTGGCATCGAAATGCCGCAACTGATGAAAGCCCGTCCGAGCCGGCGCGCCCGCGGCCTTGACGACAGCCCGCCACACATCCCCGAACGCGGTGCGACGGATGGGATTGCCTGCGGCTGTGACGAACACGAACCCATCGCCGAGCGGCGGGAAGGCGCCCAGGTGCGCGGCGAGAGCATCGAGCACGACTTGTGGCAGCGGGATGGTGCGCACGCTCGCCGCCGTCTTGGGCGCGGTCAGGAACGACGGACAGCCAGTCACGGTTACGAGCTGTCTATCCACATGCACCACGCGGCGCAGGAAGTCGAGCCTGTCCACAGTGAGCCCCAGGCATTCGCCCTGACGCATGCCGAGCCAGCAGCCAAGATCACAAGCGCCCGATATCGGGCGGGCACTGCGTCAGCTAGCGCGTGCACAGTCTCGACGGGCAGCGGCTCGACCCGTGACAGCGTGGCTTTCGGGAGACGTGTCCCGTCGCACGGGTTCGCCACGATCAACCGGTCACGCACGGCCGCGCGAAAGATGCCCGACACAACACCATGGACGACGCCGACGGTCGATGGTGCCAACCGATCGGTCATGCCCTTGACCCACCCCTGGACCTCACTCGGCCTGATCGATGCAAGCGGCTTATCGCCGAGCACCGGGTAGGCGTTGCGGCGCAGGTTGCCCTCGATGTAGTCCTGCGTGGTCAGGCGATGCACCTGGGTTGCGCGCCACCGCTCGGCGTATTCGCGAAAGGTGATGCGGCCCGAGCGCGGGTCGACATATTGACCGGTGACGATTGCGGCGGTCACCTCATCGAGCCAGCGCTGCGCATCGGTCTTGCGATCGAAGTGCTTCGAGTGCTCCTTGCCGGCCGCGTCGCGGTACCGTGCCCGCCACCGCCCGTCGGGACGCTTCGCGATGCTGGCCACTACCCGCCTGCCTTCCCCATACCCTCAGAAGGCCCCAGGTAGCCCGCCTCGCGCGATGCTGCGATCCACCTACCCGCAGTTGACCGGGGCAGCTTCAACAACTCCTCAACCTCCTTTGTCGGGTTATATGACACCGCATAGCCGTAGCGGTAGAAATGCGCCGTCCACCGCAGCGCCCGATCTGTCGGCCCGTGCCCGGCCACATCATCGGGAGCGGTCTTCCCCCACGGCTCCCTGCCGTCTGGATTCTCAAGCTCACGGATGACCGGCCCCTCATCGCTATCCATAAGCAAGGCGAGAACGATCCACTCAGCGATCTGTAGATGTCTCAGGGCTTCCGTGGTCACGGCGCCCCCGGTGCTGCTGGCCGCCCGCACCTCATGGCACACATAGCGGCGTTGACGCGGGTCGAATCGGATATCCAACTGAATGTCTACACTGCCATCCGGGGTCAGGAGGGCGGGCCTCGGGTCGATGATCTGCTCGGGCCCGACGACGCCCGGCACGATCTCAACCTGCCCAGAAGATCGCCTCGACACATGCGCAAGCGTGGCACAGCGGTAATGGTTCGTCAGCACCGACTCGCTCACTGGCTGCTGATTCATCACCATCTCCCTCATCGACACCGGCCTTTCACCCAGCCGTAAGTCGTTCCAATGACTCGAGCGGTCACCGCGGCCCTCAGACCTGTTTCGCGTACCCCCTCCTGATTTCAAGATTCGATGTGCGACAC
>DASUYM010000160.1:0-16050 GCA_036377435.1 Propionibacteriaceae bacterium | reverse complement strand
CGCGTGAACTACCGCTAACAGTGTCGGCCCGCCGGAGCGATTTCGGCGGGCCGACGCTAGGTTTCCTCGAAGGAGCCTTTCCGACCTTGGACGAGAGGGAGGTTGGGGGTGGGCAAGTACATCATCCGCCGGCTGCTGCAGATGATCCCGGTCATCATCGGCGTCACGTTTATCATCTATGTCTCGGTCTTCGCCCTCGGGGATCCAACGGCCGGGCGCTGCGGCGAGCGGCCGTGCCCGGAGAGCTACATCGCCAAGTTCCGGGCGGACTACAACCTCGACAAGCCGCTGATCGTTCAGTACCTGCTCTATATGGGCAACCTGGTGCAGGGAGATCTGGGGACCAACTTCTTCGGCAACAAGGTGGTCGACGAACTGGCTGCACGTTGGCCGACCACGCTCAAGCTCGGCGTCATGGCTCTGATCATCGAATCCGTGATCGGCATCAGCGCGGGGGTGCTCGCGGGGATCCGGCGAGGAAAGTTCATCGACTCCTTGGTAACGGTGAGCACTTTGGTGCTGATCTCCGTCCCGATCTTCGTGATCGGCAGCTTCGCCCAGCTGATCTTCGGGGTCCGCCTTGGCTGGTTCCCGGTCACTGCGACTCAGGGCACCACCTACCAGCTCGTCATGCCCGCCTTCGTGCTGGCCTCGGCATCGCTGGCCTACATCGCCCGGCTGATGCGGGCCAACCTGTCGGAGAACCTGCGTGCTGACTACGTTCGTACCGCGAAGGCGAAGGGGCTTAGCAACGCACGGACGGTGGGCGTGCACACGCTGCGTAACTCACTGATCGCGGTCGTCACCTTTATCGGTATCGACGTCGGTGCGCTGATGGGCGGCGCCCTCGTCACCGAGCGGATATTCAACGTCAACGGCATCGGCAACTTCCTCTACCGCAGCATCACCCAGAAGGACGGCACCTCGGTGGTCGCCACCATCACCTGCTTGGTGCTCATCTACCTGTTGGTCAACCTGTTGGTCGACATCTTGTACGGCTTCCTGGATCCGAGGATCTCTCATGACTGACACGACCCGTGCTTCCGGACTCGACACCACCTCATTTGTTCCAGTCACCACTGACGCGACCGGGGGGCCCGAGGCGCCAATCAGTGCCCCCGCAAAAGGTGACAAGGCCCGGTCGCTCGGCACCGATGCCTGGGCGGACCTCCGCCATCGGCCGATGTTTTGGATCTCGGCGGCGTTAATCGTGTTTTTCGTCCTCATGGCGGCGTTCCCCCAGTTGTTCACTAACACCGACCCGACTGTCGCCGATCTGTCCAAGGCAAGGGAGGCGCCCTCGCCCGACGCCTGGTTCGGTCGGGACAACCAGGGCTATGACGTCTACGCCCGCACCGTCTACGGTGCCCGAGCCTCGATCCTGGTCGGCGTGTTCGCCACGTTGTTCGTGGCTGTCCTGGGCTCGTTCGTCGGCATTATCGCCGGCTACCGAGCCGGCTGGATGGATTCGTTGCTCAGCCGCATTGGCGAGATCTTCCTCGGCATTCCATTGCTGCTGGGCGGGATTCTGTTTCTCTACATCTTTCCCAACGACCCACTGACAACACCGTTCCTGGTGCAGGTATCGAAGGTGGCCTTCGTGCTCGGCATCCTGGGGTGGCCGCTGATCATGCGGCTTATGCGCGGCAGCGTGCTGCAGGTCAAGCCGAACGACTATGTCCAGGCCGCCCGGGCACTCGGCGCGTCTCCGGCCCGGATCATCAGCTCCCACATCCTGCCCAACTCATTGGCTTCCGTCATCGTGGTCTCAACCATCAACCTCGGCGTCTACATCTCGGTCGAGGCCACATTGTCCTTCCTGGGCGTCGGACTGCAACCGCCCGCCATCTCCTGGGGCATCCAGATCTCCGAGGCCTCCGGCATCGGCTTTATCAGAGCCGCGCCGCACATGCTGCTGTTCCCCAGCGTGTTCTTGTCGCTCACGGTGCTGGCGTTCATCATGATGGGCGATGTGGTCCGCGACGCCCTTGATCCGAGGATGCGCTGAGGAGGTCGCAATGACGTCATCACTGGGAACCAGCGGAGCGCCCAACGTCGAACTCCTCGATAGCCGCGGCACCTGGAAACCCGTCGACGGTTTGCTGCTCGAGGTCGACCAGTTGCAGGTGGAGTTCCGCACTCGCGACGGAGTTGCGAAGGCCATCAATGGCGTGTCCTTCGACCTTCACGAAGGCGAGACACTGGCCATCCTCGGGGAATCTGGATCAGGGAAGTCCGTGACCGCGCAGGCGATCATGGGCATTCTGGACTCCCCACCCGCATTCGTCACCGGAGGTGAGGTGCGCTATTGCGGGCAGAACATCCTTGCGCTGAGCGACGACGACCGGCGCCGGGTCCGTGGACCGGAAATCTCAATGGTCTTCCAGGACGCGCTGTCCGCACTCAATCCCGTCTTCCCGGTGGGGTGGCAGATCGCAGAGATGTTCCGCAAGCACCGCGGCATGAACAAGGCGGATTCGCAAGCCCAGGCCATACGCCTCATGCAACGGGTCCAGATTCCCGGAGCTGCACAGCGCGTCAAGGCCTATCCGCACCAGTTTTCTGGCGGGATGCGGCAGCGCATCATGATTGCGATGGCGATCGCACTCGATCCCGCTGTGTTGATCGCTGACGAGCCGACGACTGCGCTGGACGTGACCGTACAGGCTCAGATCATGCAGCTTATGGCCGATCTGCAGCAGGAGCGCAAGATGGGCCTCATCCTGATCACCCATGATCTCGGCGTCGTGGCCGACGTGGCGGATCGGATCGCGGTGATGTACGCCGGCCGGATTGTGGAGCAAGCCGATGCCTTCGAGCTGTACGCACAGCCGGGCCATCCCTATACCAAAGGCCTGCTCGACTCGATTCCACGGCTTGACCAGAAAGGCGAGACGCTTTCCGCGATCGGCGGGCTGCCACCGAACCTGACACGAATCCCGCCCGGCTGTCCCTTTAACCCGCGCTGCAGCTACGCCCAGGACATCTGCCGCGTCGACCCTCCGCCACCGCTCCGAGAGGTGGTTTATCACCGCTTGGCAGCCTGCCACTTCTCCGAGTTGGTGCTGGAGCATAGCCCCGAGCTGGAAGTCACCCAGACCGCCGAGGATGTAGAGGCCGCTCTGGAGTACGGACCTGAAGCGACGGTGGTCCCCGAGCGGGAGAGCACCGCCGACCCAGGTCCCGGACCTGGAGTGCTGCCATGACGCGGGAGGTCATCCTTCAGGCGGAGAACCTGGTCAAGCACTACCCGATCAAGGCTGGCGTGCTGCGCCGCACCGTCGGCCACGTCAAGGCTCTAGACGGAGTCTCTTTCGAGCTTTACAAGGGCGAGACGCTGGGCATTGTCGGCGAGTCCGGCTGCGGCAAATCCACTCTTGCCCGCATGCTGATGCGGCTGGAGGAGCCGACCGCCGGAAAGCTGATCTTCGACGGCGTCGATGTCTATTCCCAGAAGGGCAGCGCGATGCGCCGGCTACGGCGGGACATCCAGATCGTCTTTCAGGATCCGTACACATCGTTGAACCCCCGCAAGACAGTCGGCGACATCGTCGGTGAGCCGTTCGAAATTCACACCGACGTCCTGCCCAAGCGCGACCGCCGGCAGCGGGTTGAGCAGTTGCTGGAGCTCGTGGGGCTCAACCCTGAGCACATCAATCGGTATCCGCACCAGTTCTCCGGCGGTCAGCGGCAACGGATCGGGATTGCGCGTGGGCTGGCGCTCAACCCGAAGGTGATCATCTGCGACGAGCCGGTCTCGGCGCTGGACGTCTCGGTTCAGGCGCAGGTGGTTAACCTCCTCGAGGACTTACAGCACAGGCTCGGATTGGCCTACATCTTCATTGCGCACGACTTGTCCGTGGTCCGGCACATCTCCGATCGGGTCGGCGTGATGTATCTCGGCAAATTGGTGGAATTGGGGGACGAGGATCAGATCTACTCGCGGCCGACCCACCCGTACACACAAGCCTTGCTGTCGGCGGTGCCGTTGCCAGATCCGACCATGCGCAACATACGTGAGCAGATCGTGCTGACGGGTGACGTGCCGAGCCCGGCCAACCCACCGCCCGCCTGCAGGTTCCATACCCGCTGCTGGAAGGCGCAGGAGATCTGCAGCATCGACGAACCTTTGCTCATCGAGCGACCTGACGGGGAGTCGGCACACGTTTCGGCGTGTCACTTCGCTGAGCCTCGGGTGATCGTCGCCTGAGGTGGATCTGGCTGGCGGTGCAAGGCGATCGGAGGGAGCGTCTGACACCACATAAGGTGGGGCCGTGACTTCCGGGACCAAGTCGGAGCCCGCCCGCCGGCTCATGTTGGTACATGCCCATCCAGACGATGAAACGATCATGGATGGAGGGACGATGGCCAAGTATGCGGCCGAGGGTGCGGCGGTCTGTCTGGTGACCTGCACGCTCGGCGAAGAGGGGGAAGTGCTCGTCGAGGATCTTGCCCATCTAGGTGCGGACGAGAGCGACGACCTCGGGTCACACCGGCTAGGTGAACTTAAGCTGGCGATGGAGATCCTCGGGGTCACTGACTTCATCCGACTCGGCGGCGACTGGCGCTATCGAGATTCGGGCATGGCATACGACGCCGAGGGCCGGGCCATCGCCCGCGACGTGCTCGGCGAAGGCATCTTCTGGACAGCAGACCTGCTGGAGGCAGCGAACGAACTAGTGCCGGTCGTCCGGGACCGGCGCCCGCAAGTTCTCATCGCCTACAACGAGGTCGGGAACTACGGCCACCCCGATCACATCCAGGCTCACCGGGTAGCCATGTACGCCACCCAACTTGCAGCGGTGGAGTCCTACCGCCGGGACCTCGGAGAACCTTGGACAATCTCACGTGTGTTCTGGTCGACCATGAGCAAGAGCCAGATCCTTGCTGCCATCGAAGCGCTACGCGAGGCGGGTGAGAGGGAGAGTTTTCAAGAAATAGATCCCGAAGGGGCGCTGTCGACGATGTTCTCCGAGGACGCCGACATAGCGGTGGAGATTGACGGGACGCCCTGGGTGGCGCAGAAGATCGCCGCCATGCGGGCCTACGCCACCCAGATCGCCGCCGACGGCCCGTTTTTCGCTGGGGCCGAGGTCCTCGGCGACTCGCGTTGGGCTCGCGAGTATTACCGCCTGGCCGTCGGTGTCCCGCTTCCTGAGGGCGAAGGCTGGACTGACGACCTGTTCGCCGGGCTGAGTTAGTGCTCGTGACGAGCGCAAGCTTGCCTGAGGCGTCCCCGACCGCGGCCACCGCGTCGGAATTGGCCTTCGGCGTACCCGGCTCTTCCGATGCGCTGCGTCACGTCATGGGCCACTTCGCATCCGGTGTGACCATTGCGACGGCGCTGCATCATGGAGTCAAGCACGCGATGACGGCCACCGCGGTGTGCTCTGTCTCCCTGGAGCCGCCTTTGGTTCTGGTCTGCGTCAGCAAGTCAAGCCGTTTCCACGGCGCTATCACCAAGGCCAAATATTGGTGCCTGTCACTGCTGACCGTCGACAAGGAAGGGCTTGCCAGGCATTTCTCAAATCGCGGACGCGATCTGCTCAGTCAATTTGACGGCATCTCGCACACCCCGAGCCCTCTCAGTGGGACACCACTGATCGACGGCGCGCTGGGCTGGCTCGAGTGCACGACGTACGACATGCACGACGGGGGTGACCACACGATCGTCGTCGGCCAGTTAGCCCGTGCGAGTGGACTTCCTTCTGACGATGACCCAAACGCGCGGCCTCCCTTGACGTACTATCGGGGGGCGTATTCCTAGAAAGTGGGCGTGAGGCGAGAACACGTCCGGGGCGACGACATCGTGGTTTTCATGACGATGTGCTGACGCCCGCAGATCCAATGCCGTCCGACCTGAGGTAGCAGTTTTTGACCACCGAAGCGCCAAGGACCGACGTTGGGCCCGATAACACGGTCATCTGGGAACAACCCGAGACTCCAACGGATGAGCGGCCGGGCAGGAGCCGGCTGATCTGGCTGATGGTCGCCGCCGTTCTTGCTGGAGTCCTGGTCCTCGCGGGGATCCTGAACGTCGCCGGTTACCTCCTCACTGGCGACAAGGTCCCCAAGAAGGCGCAGATCTCAGGTGTAGCCGTCGGAGGCCTCAGCCGGACCGAAGCCATTCAGAAGCTGTCCGTGGAGCTTGGTGCCAGGGCAGCCGAACCCCTGAATCTCACTGTCGGAGAAAGACAGGCGCAGCTCAAGCCGGTCGATGCAGGCCTTACCGTCGACTATGCGAAGAGCGTCGACGCGGCCGGTGGAGGCAAGAGCCTGAACCCGTTGCGCATCCTCACGACGCTCACCGGCGGCTCAGCCATCGATGCCGTGGTCGTGGTCGACCAGGCCAAACTCCAGGCAGCGGTAGGGCAGCTAGGCAAGACGTTCAACCATGAGCCCGTCGACGCAGCAGTGGCGTACCACGGCACGAAAATCAAGCAGAAGCACGCCCGAGACGGCACAGCGCTGCGCCAAGATCCGGCGGCGGTGACGATCACGAGCAGCTTCTTGAAGGTGACAGGACCTATAGCGCTGCCGGCCGATATCACCTCACCTGCGATCACCGACGACGAGGCCGACAAGGTGGTCGATACCTTCGCCAAGCCCGCTATCTCCGCTTCCATCAAGGTCAACATCAGCGGCGCGGGATCCTTCGAAGTCAGCCCGAAGATGCTCGCTGGGTCGATCTCCTTCCGTCCCCAAGACGGCAACCTCGCGACCGTCCTCAACGAAAAGAAGCTGCGGCGCAATGCTGATCCGGCCATCGATAAGGTCGAGCTGGTTGAACCGAAGAACGCCACCGTACGACTGGTGAACGGCAAGCCTAAGGTGATCGCCGCGGTCAATGGAACGACCGTTACGGCAGACAACCTCAAGAAGGCCGTTGAACCAGTGTTGATCAAGCCAGCTGCCGAGCGGAAAGTGAGCGTACAGCTCACGGGCGCCAAAGCAAAGTTCTCCACAGCGGATGCGGAGAAGCTCCGGATCAAGCAGGTGACGGGCCAGTTCACGACCTACTTTCCCTATCTCCCGTACCGCAACATCAACATCGGGCGGGCTGCGGCTCGGATCAATGGGACTGTGCTCAAGCCGGGTGAGATTTTCTCCTTGAACCAGATCGTGGGGGAGCGAACCAAAGCCAACGGCTTCACCGAGGGCTACATCATCAAGGACGGCAGATTCCGTAAGGAGCTCGGAGGTGGAGTATCGCAAAGTGCGACAACCACGTTCAACGCCATGTTCTTCGCCGGGCTCAAGGACATCGAGCACAAGCCACATGGTCTCTTCATCGACCGCTACCCGCCAGGCCGGGAGGCCACCGTTGCGTGGCCCAGTCTTGACCTCAAGTTCCAAAACGACACCAAGTACGGCGTGCTGGTGCAGGCCTACATCGTGAAGGGGACGCCGAGCAGCAGGGGGTCGATCACCGTGAGGATGTGGTCCACCAAGACCTACGACAAAGTCGTGGCGACCGCCCCGATCAAGTCAAATTTCACAACTGGGCGCGACATCAAGGACGACTCAAAGGACTGCGAGCCGACGAGTCCAGTCCGCGGTTTTGATGTCCGTTTCCAGCGGCTGTTCTACCAGGACGGCTCGGTGGTACGCCGGGAGAACTTCAGCTGGCGTTACGAACCGACTGACCGGGTGATCTGCGAGAAACCAAAGGGTCGCTGAATACTGCGAGCTGCGGAGTGTCTTCACCGAGCCGGAGCTAGATAGACGTAGCGGTGGTGCTGGACGAAGCCGAGTCTGCCGTAGGCAGCAAGGGCTGGTTCGTTGACAGTCGCCACCTGGATATACACATAGCGCGCGCCGTGGCGAGCCGCCCAATGTCCGAGTGCAGTCATCATCGCCCGTGCCACGCCGCGCCGGCGATAATCAGGACGGGTCCAGATCGAGGCCAGTCCTAGCCAGTCGTCATCCCGATGCCCGCGGGCAATGGCGACGAGCTCGGAATGATCATCCGGTCCCTGGCCGACGAAGGACGCAAAGGCGCGGGGAGGGCTGCCTTCCAAGATCATCCGGACGATGGCCGGGTCGGCCGAATTGGGCCGACTGTGCTGATACGCCTCTTCCCAGTCCGGCTCGAGCGCCTCGGTGATCTCCACCGCAGTCTCGGCCGGTCGATCCGCCAGGAACTCGGCCAGACGGCTGACCACAACGGCTGTCGGCTGATCGCTGCTCACCCAGCCCACACCTCGCAGAGCGTGCTCCTCGGGCGATTCTTCGATCACTTGAGCCATAGGAGCGATGTCATGTGCAGCCGCGAAACTGATGATCTGCTCGACGGCCCGCCAGATCGGTATGCCAGGATCACCGACCGCATGGCATGAGTTGGCGCGCCGCGTAAAGCCGCCTCCGGCTCGGAGGGTCCACTCGCCGAGTGGCTCATGCCACGCCAACCAGCCCAGCAGCGCGTGTCGCTGCAGATCGGCGGCGGAGGTTCGCCGGGGATCAGGTCCACCGGCTGCCGCAGGGACACGGCGGGCGGCAATGATCATGGATCTCTCAATCACGTGCACATGCTGGTCGATGCTCGAGAGCTGCACCGAGGTTGTGTCCAGCGCCTCGATCCAGCCGATGACATCAGTAGCCGAGCCGTCAGGCAGCCAGCACCTCACCACCCAGCGTTGGCCGGGCAGTGCGCCGGCCAGCGGGTCGCTGTTTCGACCAGTCACCAGACCCGCCTTTCGTTGCTGGACCTTAGTAGGCGTCGTTACCGAGAGGCGCGATACTAGGCGATGAGGATCGCGTTGCTCGCGCTGGCGACGACGCACAAGCAGAATTCAAGGAGCGACATCCGTGACGTACGTCATTGCCCAGCCATGTGTGGACCTGAAGGACCGTGGATGCGTTGAGGAATGCCCGGTCGACTGCATCTATGAAGGTAGGCGGATGCTCTACATCCACCCTGACGAATGTGTCGACTGCGGGGCCTGCGAGCCGGTGTGCCCGGTGGAGGCGATCTTCTACGAGGACGACACCCCGGAGGAGTGGAAGGAGTACTACAACGCCAACGTGGACTTCTTCTCCGACCTCGGATCACCGGGCGGTGCCGCCAAGCTCGGTGTGATTGACAAGGATCACCCGCTGATCGAGAGCCTGCCCCCACAAGAGCACGACGAGTGATCACAGCGCTGTGTTGACGGAAGTGCCGCCGCGACGCAGCACTCTGGCGGCCGGACTCCCTGACTTTCCCTGGGACACGATTTCGGCTCCGAGGGCGGCCGCAGAGGCGCATCCTGGCGGGATCGTCGATCTTTCGATCGGGACCCCGGTCGATCCCACGCCAGAGCGAGCGATGCTGGCGTTGTCTCGGGCGGCCAATAGTCCGGGGTATCCGCTTACATCAGGCACAGCCGCATTACGCGAGGCAATTGCGTCCTACCTCACGCGACGGTGGGGGGCCGACGGCCTTGTTCCTGAAGACACGCTGCCGGTCATCGGCACGAAAGAACTGGTGGCCTGGCTGCCGACCTTGCTCGGGCTCGGTCCCGATGATCTTGTGGTCTATCCGACGATGGCGTATCCGACCTACCTGGTGGGTGCGAAGATCGCTGGCTGTCGCGCCGTCGCCTGTGACGATCTCGACCAGCTCGGTGATGCCCGACCGGCGCTTGTCTGGATCAATTCACCATCGAATCCGACCGGTCAGATCCTCGACGCCGAAGCGCTCAAGCGTCGGGTCAACTGGGCTCGCGAGCGTGGGTCGCTGGTTGCTTCCGACGAGTGCTACGCGGAGTTCGGCTGGGAGGCCGAGCCGATCTCGGTGCTGCACCCCTCGATCAATGCCGGTCGCCACGACGACCTGCTCGCCGTGCACTCGCTCTCCAAACGGTCCAACCTGGCCGGGTACCGCGCCGGGTTCGTCGCTGGTGATCGAAATGTGGTGGCCGACCTGCTGTCGGTTCGCAAGCATGCCGGGATGCTGGTGCCTCGTCCGGTTCAGGAGGTCATGATCGACCTGCTCAGCGATCATGACCATGTTCAGCTGCAGCGGGCTCGATATCTCAGGCGCCGTAGCGTGCTGCGGCCAGCACTCGAGGCCGCTGGCTTCCGGATCGAGCACTCAGAGGGAGCCATCTACTTGTGGGCCACCCGTGACGAGGACTGCCATGCTTCGGTTGCCTTCCTGGCCCGCATGGGCATCTTGGTTGCGCCCGGCGACTTCTATGGCGTCGCCGCCACCAGGCACGTACGCATCGCACTCACCGCAACCGATGAGCGGGTTGCTGAGGCCGCTGCCCGTCTCCTGGACACGCCCACCGTCAACAACAACTCGCCCTCTCGCTGAAACGTACGCGCACGCAGCAAGGTAGGTGCCTGGTGTCGTGTCTCCTCAGTCTCTTCACCTTTCGCACCGCCCAGGCACCCACCTCGCGGCGTTCTCCTCAGTCGGCATACGACCCGGTATGCCTCGCGTGTCCCCTTGCGATGCACGCACCTGAACGACGCCTAACGCAAGGGACCTTAGGAGACACGACACTAGTGAGTTTTCGCCTCTGACCGCCGAGCCTTGGGCTGGGGTGGTCTGTCGGTGCATGTCCGGGCAGCACAACATCGGCTGGCGCCGCAACTTTCCCGCCTGCTCACCCAGCCAATGTTGCCCAAAGCCACCCTCACTGCGCTGAAATCCCGACTCCGGGGAGTCAGGTTGCACCGGATTCCTGGGGCGGGACACTAGGTCCCGTCCGATCAGCGAACAGTGATCTCGACGCGGCCGTTCTTGAGCTTCGGCGTGGTCTCCTGCCAATCGGGGAGGTTGAGGTCCTGGGTTTGCCACAACCTGTCCCCGATTTTGACGGTGATCACGCCATAGGACTGGGCATTAGCCACGGCGAAATGCGCATAGACCCAGGCTCGGCGGTCGCTACGGGCACGGATGGTGACCACTGACCCATCAGTGGAGTCGTCGAGCTCGCCGAACGTCCGTTGCAGCGAGCTGCGCAGTTCCTTGGCATCTCCCGACGTGCCGCTGCGGTCTAGGCAACTGAGCCCGGCCGGCGACTGACCGGTCAGCGCGCTGGCGAGGATCCGGGCATCGGCTTCATGATCGCGGTATGCCTCCGGGTGTCCGCTCAACTGCACCTCTTGAGCCACGTCATTGATGTCGGCGGTCTCCCAGTTCTTGATCTTGACAAGGGCGTCGTAGAACTTCCCTGTCGCATAGTGCGGATCCACCAGCTGCTGCTTGGTGCCCCAACCCTGCGAGGGGCGTTGCTGGAAGAGGCCAACTGAGTCGCGATCGCCGTAGTCAAGGTTGCGGATGCCCGATTCCTGAAAGGCTGTGGCAAGGGCGATGGAGGCAGCACGGGGTGGCAGACCCCGGCGTACCGACACTCCCGCGATGATCGAGGCGAAGTGCGCCTGTTCGAGATCGACCACGGTGGATTTGTTGCTAGCCGTCGCGACACATCGTTGTTCACCAGGTATTGGCTCAGTCAGATTCCGCGAACGGAGCCACCAAAAGGCCCCAACGCCGGCAGCGATCAAGAGGACAAACGCGACGGCGAGGCACCCAAGAGTGCGGGTTGTTTTGGATCGCAAATGGGCTCAGTTCGCGTGCAGCTCGGCGTTCAACTCAACTCCCATCCGTTGCTGCCGACGGATCTCGACGGCACCAGTTACCGAGTTGCGAATAAACAGCAGCCCACTCTTGCCGGACATGCTTCGTGCCTTGACCACTTCTCCGCCCGGCAGTGTGACCTTGGTGCCTGCCGTGACATAGAGGCCGGCCTCGACAACGCAGTCGTCGCCGAGGGCGATCCCGACGCCGGCGTTGGCGCCGATCAGGCAACGCTCGCCAATCGAGATGACTTCGCTGCCGCCGCCGGACAAAGTGCCCATGATCGATGCCCCGCCGCCCACGTCGGAATCGCGCCCGACCACCACACCCGCGGATATTCGGCCTTCCACCATCGACCTGCCGAGCGTGCCGGCGTTGAAGTTCACGAAGCCCTCGTGCATCACTGTTGTCCCCTTAGCGAGGTGGGCGCCCAGCCGGACTCGGTCAGCGTCGGCGACGCGCACCCCCGTCGGAACCACGTAGTCGACCATGCGCGGAAACTTGTCCACTCCGTAGATGGTGAGATGTCCGCCGCGGGCGCGGAGCCGGATACGGACCCGTTCGAATCCCTCAATGGCACACGGACCGGCCGAGGTCCACACGACGTTGGGCAGCGACCCAAAGATGCCGTCCAGATTGATGCTGCGCGGCCTCACTAGCCGATGACTGAGCAGGTGCAGCCTCAGATATGCGTCGGAAGTGTCCGCCGGAGGTGCATCCAGATCGACTTCGACCAGGACAACCTCGGTGCGCACCTCCCTGGCCTCGTCGTCGACAACTGCCGAAATGAGCGCTGCCGGGGCTGCATTGTCGTCAGCTACGCCAAGCCGAGGCGATGGGAAATAAGTGTCCAGCACCTGATCCGAGGTGTGGATCGATGCAAGACCCCAGCCCCAGGCAACCCGAAGCGGAGCAGTAGCGGCGTCAGTCATGGGCCCGAGCCTACCGACGCTGTAAGGTGCCGCTCGTGTCTGCGCGTTTCGACCCGGGTGGAGATGTGGTCGAGTTGCTGCGCGCATTGATCGACATCGAGTCGGTCAGCGGCCAGGAAGCAGAGATCGCCGACTGCGTGGAGCAGGCACTGAGCGGATACGGCCACCTGAAGGTGCTGCGGGACGGGAACGTCGTCCTCGCCCGTACCGAACTCGGGCGGGCCGAGCGAGTAGTGATTGCCGGCCACCTGGACACCGTGCCGATCGCCGGGAATGTGCCGTCGTGGACGACGCGTGACAGCGCGGGCCGGGAGATCATCTGGGGTCGCGGCGCCTGCGACATGAAGGGTGGGATCGCGGTCCAACTGTCGGTCGCCGCATCTCTCACTCAACCACGGCGGGACGTCACGTGGGTGTTCTACGACAACGAAGAGGTCGAAGAGTTTCGAAACGGCCTCGGCCGCGTTGCCCGGGAGCACCCCGACTATCTAGAAGGTGACTTCGCGGTCCTGTGTGAACCGACCAATGCGCGCATCGAGGGCGGTTGCCAAGGGACCATGCAGCTGCGGGCGGAGCTGCGAGGGGTGGCCGCACATTCCGCGCGGTCCTGGATGGGGCATAACGCGATCCACGATGCGGGCGATGTGCTGCAACTTCTGGCCTCATACCAGCCACAGCAGATCGAGGTCAACGGGCTGATTTACCGCGAAGGGCTGAACGCGGTCAGGATCAGCGGCGGCATTGCCGGCAACGTGATCCCCGACAGGTGTGTCATCGAGATCAACTACCGATTCGCACCCGACAAGTCGCCAGCGGAGGCTGAGGCGTACGTGCGAGGCGTCCTTGACGGCTATCCGATTGAGGTCACCGACGTGGCTGCCGGAGCCCGACCGGGCCTCGACCAGCCGGCTGCGGCAGAGTTCCTCCGCGCTGTCGGAGGCCAGGCGAGCGCGAAGTTCGGGTGGACAGATGTCGCGCGCTTCAGCGCGATGGGTATCCCGGCGGTCAACTTCGGCCCAGGCGACCCCAGCAAGGCCCACGCCGACGATGAGTTTTGCCCTGCTGACGATGTCGTTGCCTGCCGCGATGCCCTCATCCGGTGGCTGACCTAAGTCTCAGAGCGGGCCATAGTCTCAGAGCGGGCCTTTTCCAACGCGCGAGGAGACAGGCCAAAGTCTCCGAGCGTCGGAATCGGCGCGCTGCTGATCGGAGGAGTGATGAGCGAACACGCTTCTCGTTCCCTAGGAGCGACGACGGCAGCAGCTTCCCAGCGCCGATGCGCGAGGAGACATGCCACAGTCCTCGACAGTGAGAGGGTGGCCTCGTGGAGAAGCCCGAACACTGGTACTGGCAAGGCCCCGTCGTACGCGGGGAGCGGACCGCAACGCACTCGACGACCGACCAGCGGCTACTGGAGAGTCGTGGTGCCACCGATTGGGTCCACACCGATCCATGGCGAGTGCTGCGGATCCAGTCGGACTTCATCGACGGATTCGGGACGCTCGCCGAGCTCGGTCCGGCGGTCAGTGTCTTCGGATCTGCTCGTACGCCTCGCGATCACCCGATGTACGTCGCTGGTGAGCGCCTCGGCGGCAGGCTCGCTCGCGCCGGTCTCGCGGTCATCACCGGCGGTGGCCCGGGGATCATGGAGGCTGCGAACAAGGGCGCGGCCGCGGCCGGCGGAGTCTCGGTCGGTCTTGGCATCGAGCTGCCGTTCGAGTCGGGCCTCAACCCCTACGTCAACTTAGGTATCAACTTTCGGTACTTCTTCGCGCGCAAGACGATGTTCGTCAAGTACGCCCAAGGCTTCGTGGTGATGCCGGGCGGTTTCGGCACCCTGGATGAACTGTTCGAAGCGCTGACACTGGTGCAGACCCAGAAGGTGACCTCATTCCCGGTGGTGCTGTTCGACAGCGACTACTGGAGCGGGCTGGTCGACTGGATACGCAGCGCACCCCTTGATCAAGGGATCATTTCAGCCACCGATCTCGAGGCGTTGATGATCACTGACGATGCCGATGAAGCGGTGGCCGTGATGCTGACGAACCAGCCGACGCTCGGCCCGCCCCGCCGTCCTGAATAACTCAACTCATTGAGGCTGCTCGCGCATCGCGCTTGGAATCCGCCGCCGTCGTCGTCGCTCGCAGAGGAAGAACATTTCCGCTCGCTCCTCCTCCGTGCGGCCGCGCGCGATCTCCGACGCTCGCAGCCGTGTCCCGCGCGTGGCAGGAAGTCCCAGCGCTCTTGCGAAGCGTGACAGCATTCACCCATGGAGTGGTTCATCGCTGTCGTCGCCGTCGCGGCATTGGGTGTGGCGGCGATGGCAGCTGCGGGAGGAATGGGACAGATGAGCAGGGATCCGGTCGATGACACATACCGGCAGGATCTGCCCAGCGGTGGAGCCCTTACCGCGGACGAGCTGAGGAACATCCGGTTCGGGGTCACGCTGCGTGGATATGCGATGGCCCAGGTTGACGATCTGCTCGACCGGCTGGCTCTCGAGATCGCCGAGCGTGATGCCTTGATCGCGGAACTGGCGGAGGGCGCCACTGTCCGGCAGCGACTCCAGGAGTCAACGGCATCGGCGCGCGCGGCTGAGCAGTCGACTCCACCCGATGCCGTGGCGTCAGCTGACACCCCAGCGCCTCCAGAGCTACCTCCATCTGCCGTTGAAGACCGCCAAGCCGGTTGACGGCAGGACATGAGCATTCGCCTGGAGGTTTCGGCTGAGATCAATGCACCTGTAGCTGCCGTGTGGGATGTGCTCGTCGACTGGACCGGCCAGTCTCGCTGGATTCCGCTTACGACAGTCCGGGTGACCAGTGACCGCGATGCCGGTCTTGGCGTACGAGCCGAGGTGCTATCCGGCGTGTGGCTCGGTCGGATTCCGTTGGGGCTGCTGGACCGCTTCATCGTCACCGGTTGGTTTCCGCCCGCTGCCGATGCGGCAGAAGTGGAGATCTTGCACCTTGGTCCGTACTTCACGGGTGAGGGTGCCTTCCGCCTGATCGGCCACGGAGAGAAGACCATCGTGTCGTGCACTGAGGTCTTCACGACACCGGGTGGCCGGCCGGTTGAGTGGGTCGTCAGGCTCGCCCTGCCGGCGCTCCGCGCTGGTCTTGCGCGCAGCCTACGAGCGCTGGGTGCGATCGCCGAGGCGCGATGAGCACTGAAGCCCTGCCCGGTCCGGACGGCCTCTTGCGCTGCCCGTGGGCACTCTCGGCCCCTGAGTACGTTGCGTACCACGACAACGAGTGGGGTCGGCCGGTCAGCACTGTGCAGGGACTGTACGAGCGGATGACACTGGAGGCCTTCCAGTCAGGACTGTCCTGGATCACGATTCTCCGCAAGCGTGAGAACTTTCGACGAGCTTTCGCCGGTTTCCAGCCCGAGCGAGTTGCGGCATTCACCGAGGATGACATCGAGCGGCTGCTGAGCGATCCAGGCATCGTTCGGAACCGAGCCAAGATTGCCGCGGCCATTCAGAACGCTCGGCTGGTTGTTGATCTTGGCCCGAGGTATGCCGAAATTGTTCTCAACTATCGG
>DASUYM010000159.1:0-9451 GCA_036377435.1 Propionibacteriaceae bacterium | reverse complement strand
ACCGCCGGGGTGGCGATTGAGAATGCCCGCCTCTATGAGGAGTCTCGTCGCCGCCAGGAGTGGCTGCGGGCCTCGGGGGAGATCAGCCGGCAACTGCTAGATCCTGAAGCCGACTACTCCGACACTTTGCGTCGCATTACTTCGGATGATGGACGGGCGGTACGCCGGGGCGATGGGCCTGCTCGTGCTGACCAGCGAACGTATCCTCTTCCGCTCCCGCCGCAGCACCGGGCAATCGTTCAGTGTGCCGCTACCGGACGTCCTAGCCATCGAGGCCGCCACCCGCCGAGTCTCTGGCACAGTCCGCGTCACTACGCCCGACGGCAGCCTCACAGTGGACCGGATTCTCGGCACCCAAGGGGAGATGCTCGCCGAGGACGCGCGGGAGGCGATCCGCGGCACACCCCGTCCAGAGCGCGATCCGCTGGAGGTTCTGGCCGAACTCCGCGCACTACGCGACAGTGGCGTGATCAGCGCCGCCGAATTCGAGATCCGCAAGTCCGCGATTTGGCGCGATATCTAGTCGCCCGGCGAGGCCGAGGCTATGACGAGGGAGGCTCGATCAGTTACGCGGTTCTCTGCTTCGGCGCACTGGCTGTCTTGGAGGACGACCTTTGCGGCGAGGGGCCGTCGAGGATTCTCTCGACTTCTCTGAAGAACCCGTTGGGCGCCTCGGCTCCGAGAGCGTCCCCAAGACAGTAACGGCGATACTCACGACGCGCCGCCGCCAGGGAATCGCGTTCGAGCAGCTCATCGAGAGCTTCCGGCAGTGTACTCATGTCCCGTTCGATGACGTACGCGACTCGGGCCATGGGGATCGCCTGACGGAACGCGGCGCCCTGCTGCTGAATCGCGACCATTGCCAGGGGCTTACCGGTCGCAAGGAAGTCCGATGCAACCGAGGACACGTCAGTGATCAACGCGTCGCAATGGTTGAAGCAGGCCGGAATGTCCCAGTCGGTCTCAGCCGCACGGCCGGAGACGTGTTGGCGACCAGTTGTCTTGCGGTCTGCGCTGAGCAGCCGCTGGATGTCCTGAGCTAATCCCGTCTGCTGTGGGTCACGATAGGTATGCGGATGCGGTCGGAAGATCACCGTGACTCCGCGGGCCAGTAACGCCTCAACGATCTGAGCACCCAACGCCAGCGAGGAGTAGTTGGTATTGGGCTTGCCGCCGTGCCAGGTCGGCGCGTACAGCACCGTACGCGGTGACTCAGGCGGCAACGGCATATCTCGCGGCTCAATGCGCTCGATTTGCGGACGCCCCACGATTGCGAATTGCTCCGGGCGGATCCTGACTCCATGCGCCGCGTAGCGATCCACGCCTTGCTGTCCGGAGACGAAGACCTTGTCGAAGGCTGAATGCCGGGCGCTGTAGTTGGCCGCCTTATCTGAGTCGCCATGGTTCAACCAGACGTGCGTCAGCCGGTCGAAGCGCAACATGTCGACGTTGGCCTGGTGGTTTTGGACATAGAAGGCGGCCTTGAGCGAATCCACCACAAGGTGCCAGAGGCGGCCGTGCGCACTTCTGAGCTTGGGCACCAGAACCGGAGCCGAGGTGAGCTCGGTGATCTCAGGCACCGTGCTGGGATGGCACGTGATCACAATGAACCGGCGGTTGAGACGTTCGAAGTAAGGCAGCCACATACCAAGCTGGTAGCTAGCACCGTTCCGGGCGGCGTAGTACACGGCGAACTCGGGGTGGTACTGCTGGAGCGCCTTGCGGACGCTGATCGCGGAACTCCGGCTGATCAGTAATGCCCGGATGGCGTACGCGGTGATGATCACCACCGACATGGTGCCGAGGATGACGATCAACAAGTAGCACCAGCCGGGGGCTCCGGCAGCTGCCAGCACTACGCCACCGGCCGCCGTTGCGAATGGGGCAAGTGCAACAAAGGTGGGATTGAAAGGTGGCCGTGGCACTTCCGGAAAGCTGGGCAGGTGTACGGCCACCGGCGTCGCCTTACCCAGCAGCAAGCGAGCTGTGGGCTCGGAGAGGACCGCGAGGATTGCGAGGCCTGTAGCAGCCCAGATCCAAAGATCGTCGCCCGGCCGACGGGCGAGGTAAGCCGCCGCAACGGCGACGAGAACGATCAGCCGTGGGGCCTGATAGGTCGCCAGCAGGGCGCGACCACGGCTGATGTCGCGCCGCAGCAGCCAACCGAGAATGATCATCGCTGCCACGCCCAAGGCGGCGCCCAGCCAGAAGACCGGCGAGTCGGTAGCGGCGAACATCACCATAGCGCCGACGACCACGCAGAAGTTGAAGAGGTTGCTGACGATGAGATCGACAACCCTCGACTGTTGGGCACCAGCGAAGGCCGACCAAGCGCCGATGCTCATGGTTCGGGCAGGCTTAGGTGACTCCATGGCAGGGACAGGGTATATCGCGACCGTCTCGCCTTGGGCGCGTACCTCGAACTGCCGGTGAACTGTGGTGCCGCCGGTTACGATGAGGCAGTGGCACAAGGTGACGGCCTGTTGAACCACGACATAGACCCCAACGATCGCGGACCCCAGGATGCGTGTGGGGTTTTCGGTGTCTGGGCGCCGCACGAGGAGGTCGCCAAGCTCACCTACTTCGGGCTCTACGCGCTCCAGCACCGTGGACAGGAGTCGGCCGGAATTGCGGTCAGCAAAGGCTCTCAGATCGTGGTCTTCAAGGACATGGGTCTGGTGTCCCAGGTCTTCAACGAGGCGACACTCGAATCGCTCGGCAATGCCCACCTGGCCATCGGGCATTGCCGCTACTCCACGACCGGCGCTAGCGTCTGGAAGAACGCCCAACCCACCTTCCGCTCGACCGCGATCGGGAGTATCGCGCTCGGACACAACGGCAATCTGACCAATTCGTTGGAGCTGCAGAGCTGGCTGACTGAGCGCGACAAGCATTCCGGCTCGCTACTCCCCGGCTCGTTGTCGAACGACGCCACCAGCGACACGTCCCTGATCACCGGGCTGATGGCCACCTTCCCAGGTCTCAGTACCGAGGAGGCGGCACTGCAAGTGCTGCCCAAGCTGCGCGGCGCATTCAGCCTGGTGTTCATGGATGAGGAGACGCTGTACGCCGCGCGGGACCCGCAGGGCATCCGGCCGTTGGTGCTTGGCCGACTGGAACGCGGCTGGGTAGTCGCGAGCGAGACCGCGGCGCTGGACATCGTCGGGGCCACATTCATCCGGGAGATCACGCCAGGTGAGCTGATTGCGGTGGATGCCAATGGCCTGCGGAGTCGTACCTTCGCCAAGGCCGAGCCGAAGGGCTGCCTGTTCGAGTACGTGTACCTGGCCCGGCCGGACACCATGATCTCGGGCCGCCGGTTGCACTCGGTGCGGGTCGAGGTGGGGCGTACGCTCGCGCGGGAATTTCCTTCAGAGGCCGATCTCGTGATCCCGGTCCCGGAGTCGGGCACGCCGGCGGCCATTGGATACGCCGAAGCCTCGGGGATCCCGTACGGGCAGGGGCTTGTCAAGAATTCCTACGTCGGCCGTACGTTCATCCAGCCGAGCCAGACCATTCGTCAGCTGGGCATCCGGCTGAAGCTGAACCCGCTTCGGGATGTGATCGCGGGCAAGCGCCTGGTCGTCGTCGACGACACCATCGTGCGCGGCAACACCCAGCGAGCGCTGGTGCGGATGCTGCGTGAGGCGGGGGCGAGTGAGGTCCACGTACGCATCTCGGCTCCGCCGGTGAAGTGGCCGTGCTTCTACGGCATCGACTTCGCCACCCGCGCCGAACTCATCGCCAACGGCCTGGACACCGAGGAGATCTGCCGATCCATCGGGGCCGATTCGCTCGGCTACGTCTCACTCGAAGGGCTGGTCGCAGCCACCCAGGTCGGCAAGCAGGCGCTATGCCGAGCCTGCTTTGATGGCATCTATCCAGTCGAGCTGCCGCTCAGCGAGCGGCTGGGCAAGTCCATCCTCGAGGAGACCGCCGCTGACCTCGAACCAGTGGTCGCCGGAGCCGGCGCTGCTGATGCCCTCACCCGCCCCTAACTACGCCGACTTGTCAGAACCCAGTTGACCTATGACTCAACTGGGTTCTGACAAGTCGGCGTACGCGGCGGCTGGGGTGGACATTGAGGCTGGCGACCGAGCAGTCGAGCTGATGAAGGAATGGGTCGCCAAGACTCGGCGTCCTGAGGTCATGGGAGACATCGGCGGCTTCGCGGGACTCTTCGACGCCAGCGCGCTCGCGCAGCGCGAGCATCCGGTGCTGGCTACGTCGACCGACGGGGTCGGCACAAAGGTCGCCATCGCCCAAGCTCTGGACCGCCATGACACCATCGGCTTCGACCTGGTCGGCATGGTGGTCGACGACCTGGTCGTGTGCGGGGCCGAACCGCTGTTCATGACTGACTACATCGCGTGCGGCAAGGTCGATCCAGAGCGCATCGCGGCCATCGTGCAAGGGATAGCCATGGCGTGTTCCGAGGCCGGCTGCGCGCTCCTCGGCGGCGAAACGGCTGAGCACCCCAGGCTCCTTGGACCCCGTGAATACGACCTCGCCGGTGCGGCGACCGGGGTGGTGGAGCGGGACAAGATCCTCGGCGCGGATCGGGTCAAGACCGGCGACCTTGTGCTGGCCATGGAGTCTTCCGGGCTGCATTCCAACGGCTACTCGCTGGTCAGGCACGTACTGGGCCAGCAGCCGAGCTGGACGCTGGACCGCTACGTTCCCGAGCTGGGGCGGACGCTTGGCGACGAACTGCTGGCGCCGACGCGGATCTATACCCGCGACTGCCTCGCGCTCATCGAAGCGGTCGAGGTACATGCGATGAGCCATATCACCGGTGGCGGGCTCGCCAGCAATCTGGCTCGCGTGATTCCCAGCTCATGTCACGTGCAGATCGACCGTACGACGTGGTGGCCCGCACCCATCTTCGGACTCATCCAGCAACTCGGTGGCATCTCCCAACCCGACCTGGAAGCAACCTTCAATATGGGCGTCGGCATGGTGGCGGTCCTGCCGCCGGACTCGACCGACGAAGCCGTGCGGCTGCTGGCTGGGCGTGGGCTACGGGCGTGGGTCTGCGGTTCGGTGACGAGTACCGGCGCAGGCACACCCGAGCCGGTAAACCTGTTCGGCCAACACGTTGCGGGTTCGGGTCCCGCCGCTTTGCACCCTTGGGACCATTAGGTAGCCTTTCCCTCACGACATTAACCATTTGAGCCGCGGCATGCCGCAGGCAGACAACGTGCGAGGGGGTCGACCCGATGGGGCGCGGCCGTGCAAAAGCAAAGCAAACCAAGGTTGCTCGCGAACTTAAGTACCGATCCTTCGATACTGACTTTTCATCGTTGGAGCGTGAACTTCGGTCAGGGTCCGATGGCGGCCATGAAGTACCGCCGCAGTACGCCGACCTTGCAGAGGAGTACGAGGAGGACGATTCCTCGACCGACGAGCAGGAGTACGGGCACCTTCGCAAGTCAGGCTAACCGCCCCCAATCACCTCCCGCTGGCAATAGCCTGGACGGCATGAGCCAGAACCCTCAAGAAACGCCCGACCAACCGAAGTCCCCGGCCGAGGTTGATCCCGCAACTCCGAGCGAGTCACTATCGAGCTCTTCGACGGCGGGCAGCGACACTGACACCACTCCAGATTTGACTGGCGCGCAAACGTCCGCTCCGACTAATGCTGGCTCCACCGACCAATCTGGCACCTCGACCAGCCCGTACGAGGCTGAGCCGACCGCTCCAGCGGGCGATTACGGTTCCTCGGGCCCGGAGGCCCCCTACGGATATGCCCCCCAGCAGGACTACAGCGATCCGTCTGCCGGTGGACAGTCCGCGGCGTACGGCCAGCAGACTCCACCGCCTTACAGTCAACCGACTCCTCAGGGGTATCAGCAACAGGGTTACACCGATCCGAACGCCAGCTACCAGCAGCAGGGCTACCAGCAGGGGTACAGCGGCTACCAGCAGCAGGGCTACCAGCCTTACGGCGATCCCAACCAGCAGGCGTATCCCCAGCAGGGATATGCACAGCAGAACTATCCGCAGCAACAGTACGGCCAGCCCAGCTATCCGCAGCCGCCGTATGCGGCGGCCGGCCAAGCGCCGGTATCGGAAAGCGATGAGAAGACCTGGGGGATCATCTCCCACATCAGCATCCCGTTCTTCGGCTTCATCGGCCCACTCATCGCCTACCTGCTCTACAAAGATCGCAGTGCGTGGTTGAAGGACGTGACGACTGAGGCGCTGAACTTCTCGATCTTGTACAGCATCGCCTATGTGATCAGTGTGATCACCATCGCGTTCGTCATCGGGTTGATCTTGTGGCCGCTGGTGTTCATCGTCGCGCTGATCTTCTGCATCTTGGGCACGATCGCAGCCAACAAGCACGAGTTCTACAAGTACCCGATCAACATCAGGTTCATTAAGTAGGCACTATGGGTGGGTGACCACCTGGAGTCCTGACTTCCTGGACGGCTACGAGACGACTGAGCTCAGCCTTCCCGGGGTCGAGGCTGCGGCCGGGGAACCCGCCGATGTCGACCTGGTGGCGACGCTGATCCGGAAGACATCCGATCGTCGTGATCGGCGCGCAGTCCTCTACCTACACGGCTGGAACGACTACTTCTTCCAGACCCACCTTGCCGACTATCTGACCGACATCGGCTACGACTTCTACGCCCTTGATTTGCGACGCTACGGGCGAAGCATGCGGCCGGGGCTGCTTCCAGGGTTCATCAGCAATCTCGACGATTACTCACTCGAGTTGGATGCGGCAGCCGACGTGATCACGGCCGACCATGATCGACTATTGCTGATGGGCCACTCGACGGGTGGATTGGTCGCTGCCCTGTGGGCGGCCGGCAACGCCGAGCGTCTCGAAGGTTTGATCCTCAACTCGCCATGGCTCGACATGCAGGGCTCGGCGATCGTACGGGCTCTGGGCACACCCGTGATCGATCGCCTGGGCAGTCGCGCGCCGACATCGGTCATCCGGCTGCCGGATCTGGGCTTCAACGCCCGGGCGATGCATATCAGTCTCGGCGGGGAATGGGACTACGACCTGGCGCTGAAATCGACGCCAGGCCCGCCTATTCGAACCGGCTGGTTGCGAGCGATTCTGCTTGGACACCAGCGGGTTGCCGCAGGCTTGGGGATTGGTGTCCCGATCTTGGTGCTTGCGTCGACGACGACAGACTTCTCCCGGCGCTGGCATGAGGGCCTGCGCCTCGTGGACACCGTGCTCGATGTCGAACAGATCGCGGCGCGCGCGGTTCGTCTGGGACCGCATGTGACTGTGGTCAGGATCCCAGAAGGGCTGCACGATCTCACCTTGTCTGCGCCGCACGTACGCAAGCAGGCGCTGGACGAGATCAGTCGGTTCGTCGAGGCGTACGTGAAGCGCGGGCCGGCGCTCCTCGATGGGTCTGTTGGAGGCGGTGCCCCCACTGATTAGATGAGTATGTGACTGAGATGCCTCATGTGGTGGTTGTCGGCGCCGGCTTCGGAGGAATATCGGCGACTGAGGAGCTGTCCAAGGAAGGGTTCAGGGTTACGCTGCTCGACCGGTTCCCGTACACCACATTTCAGCCGCTGCTCTACCAGGTGGCGACAGGAGAGCTCAACCCCGGGGATGTCACGTACGCGCTTCGCTTCTTCGCGGCGCGTCACGAGGGCGTCCGGTTCCGCTGTGCCGGCGTCGTTGCCATCGACCATGATCAACAAGAAGTTGTGTGTGACGACGGAGTGCGGGTCGGCTTCGACTATCTGGTGATCGGCAACGGGATCACGACGAACCACTTCGGCATTCCCGGCGCCGAGGAGTACACCGTGTCGATGTATACCCGGGCGGAGGCGCTCAGGGTGCGGGACACGATCTTCGGCAGCCTCGAGATCATTGCCGGCCGATCTGATCCCAACACCAGCGGATTCACGGTGGTGATCGTCGGCGGCGGACCAACCGGTGTGGAGATGGCCGGTCAGCTGGCCGAGCTCAAGACCGAGACGATTCCGTCGATCTATCCCGAACTCAATTCGGCGCGAGTGCATGTGGTGCTCGTTGAGATGACTGAACACCTCCTGGCGCCGTTCGACGACTCCCTGCGCAAGTATGCGCTGAAGGAACTGATCAAGCGTGGTGTGGACGTTCGGCTGAAGACCGCGATCTCCGAAGTGGAGCCGGATCGTGTCGACTTCAAGGACGGCTCCTCGATGCCGGTCGATCTGGTCATCTGGGCAGCCGGTGTGTCGGGTGATCCACTGATCCGGGACTGGGGACTGCCGATTGGGCGGGCCGGGCGAATCGAGGTCAACGACGACACCCGGGTGGTCGGCGAGGAGCGGATCTTCGCTATCGGTGATGGCAGCGTCATCGTGAATAACCCGCTGCCGCAGCTAGGGCAACCGGCCATCCAGATGGGGAAATTTGCCGCCAAGCAGATCGCCCGGCTGCATCGCGGGCTGGATACGCAGACCTTCTCCTACTTCGACAAGGGCATCATGGCCACCATCGGTCGCGGCGATGCGGTGCTCCAGATGCCGGCCGGGATCAGGATGAAGGGCGTCCCTGCATGGGTCGGCTGGATCGCGCTACACATCGCGTACCTACTTGGTGGGCGTAATCGGATGCAGACGCTGATCAACCTCGGTTCCCGTTACTTCGGCCCGCGCCGCTCGAACGCGATCGTGGGGGATGTGCTGGAGACGCCGAAGCTGCGTGCCCTCGACAAGGCGAAGAGTGGAGCAGACTCTTAAGAGCGCTGAATGCGCGAGTGAGCGGGTGGCCAGGGCCGGAATCGAACCGGCGACCTTTCACTTTTCAGGCGAACGCTACTACCGACTGAGCTACCTGGCCTCGACTCGGCGATGCAGACATCACCGCTTACGCGACCCCGACGGGACTCGAACCCGCGACCTCCGCCGTGACAGGGCGGCGCGCTAACCAACTGCGCCACGGGGCCTTGTGGCCCAGGGTACGCACCCTTCCGTGCGCCCGCGAAACTATAGCGCAGCACATCGATCTGACGGAAAGCAGTCAGATTTCCGAACCATCGGCAGGGAAGGCTGGCGGCGCGGCTCACGCTATGGTTGCTGTGCTACTGAGGTCCCCATCGTCTAGCGGCCTAGGACACCGCCCTTTCAAGGCGGCAGCGCGGGTTCGAATCCCGTTGGGGACACAAGCTAAAATCACCTCTGACTAGGGCTGATATCACCGCAAGCCAGCCAGAGTCTCCTCGGATCGACCGCCGGGGACGCGCGAGGGACGCAGGAGCTCTCGCCAGTGCTGCCGTCGGCAGGGCTCCAGATCAGCCGATTTTGCTCGGGCATTATGGGCCCGCGAGTGCCGGCGGACTTGTGCTGTCGCGAGCTTGGACCTCGTACGGGACGCCAAGGCGCTTTGGCGCATTGCAAAGGACTACCAACGTGTCGGCGACCACCGAGCACGTGTGATCCGCCTTAGGGATGCGGGACGTCGACAGAGCCCGCGATGGCT
>DASUYM010000158.1:0-18118 GCA_036377435.1 Propionibacteriaceae bacterium | reverse complement strand
GACAGCGCCGCTTGTCACTTACCCTGTAATGAGCGAGAGGGGGCTACACTCATGACACACCGACGGTCGGCGGCGCACCTTTGGGCCGCACTTCTGATCGGTTATCTGGTGTGGGGCTCGACCTATCTCGCGATCCGGGTCGTCGTGCAGGGCGGGCTCCCGCCGCTGCTAGGCATGGGCATTCGGTTCCTCCTTGCAGCGCCGCTGCTTTCTGCCGTCGTGGCGTTGCGAGGCGGTCTTGGGCGGTTGCGCATTACCCGCCGCGAACTTCTGGCCTCGGCGGCCGTTGGGACCCTGCTCGTTGCCATGGGCAATGGCATGGTCGCTGTTGCTGAGCAGACAGTGCCAAGCGGGCTTGCGGCTCTCCTTATCGCATCGGTGCCCTTGCTTATGGTCGTGCTGCGGTTGACCCGGCGCGATATGCCGAGGCCGCTGGTGTGGCTTGGTGTGATTATCGGTTTCATCGGGGTGGCGTTCTTGGGCCTGCAGGGCGGCGGTATGGCCGACGTCGAGCGCTGGGGCGTCCTCCTGACGCTGTTGGCCGCGACCTGCTGGGGGATCGGCTCGTTCTACTCACGGTCTTGGGGAGTGCCGACCGATTCGCTGGTAGCAACGGTGTATCAGATGGCGCTGGGCGGAATCGTGGCCGTCGCGATGGGGCTGGCACGAGGCGAACGCGTACCACTCCAGGTCGGGGGGCTTCCAGCATCGACCTGGGTTGCGTTCGGCTATCTCGTCGTCGTCGGATCCATGGTCGCCTACACGGCCTATGCATGGCTGCTGCAGAACGCACCGATCTCTCTGACGTCGACCTACGCCTACGTCAACCCGGCAGTGGCGGTGTTGTTAGGGGCGGTGATTTTGTCTGAGCCCGTTACAGGAGTCGTACTCATTGGTGGTGGGCTAGCGATCTTGGGCGTCGCTCTTGTTGTGACCGCCGAGCCGCCGCGTACGGCTGCGCCGAAGCTGGCCGTCACGCCAGCTCCTTCCTCAGCAGCTGCGGCAGACCGAGCCGCAATCGTCAACGAACCATGAACGGCGTCGCAACAGCTTTGTCGACGCAAAAGACTCCTCACTTCTGTGTGACAAGCCGGAGCCATGCGGCGCGGCTGTAGGCGGAACCCCAGAGGATGCACTACCTCAGGCGCCGCGGTCAGTTAAGGCGGGGTCCCGGCGCCGCACTTCCGACCGTCAAACCCTCAGCGTCGTAGCGTGACAGCTCAACCACTTCGATGACATGAGCGCTGATGTAGTCGCTACCCAGGGCCCGGGCTGCTGCGACGCGATGATGGCCGTCGACAACGTAGTACCCGCCGCGCCATGCCCACACCTCGATAGGCGGGAGTGGCTCACCCTGGCGCATGGCGACCAGTACGCTGCCCAGGCGGGCGCGAGCTCGATCACTGACCGGCCGGAAGTTCCGGTCGAACACCTGAGATGCGCCATCAACCGACCCCACGATGCTGGCGACCGGGATGAACTGTTCGCCGGCCTCCCGAAGTTGATGGGGCTCGCGGGTCACGTCCTGCAGCAGCGGAAGAGTTGGGCGTCCACCTCGGCGCAGCACGCTCGACACTCGGGAGCGGTACTGCTTCCGCCGCAACCGCTCAAAGTCGAAGGCGCTGTCCACGCGGGCGGACCCGGTGCCAGCCGTGGAGTGCGGACCAGCAACGATCCGCTCGAGGAGGAGAATGCCACCTACCATGGCGAGGATTCCCACCAGGTAGAAGAGAAACTCGCTCAGCATCAGGGCCACCTCCCACTTTGGACCGGCCCTTTTCCGGCGTCACCCGAGCGCGGTGCTTTCGCAAGGTCTTCATCTCGGGACTTCACCTTCAACGTCGTCCGGAGGGGTTTGATTCCTCCCGTTACCTCAGGTCGCGTGATCGCGGGTTAGGTGAGCGGACTAGGCCCGACTTCGACCGCGCGTAAGCCGACCGGGCTGCGGAGCAGATCGGGTCGTGGCGCTTCGGCTCGGCTTTGGAGACAGTCGAGTGGTGGGTCTATGTCGGACGATTGCCACTAAAAGGGGGCTCAACGCTGAGGACGACGTTGCCGATCTTCTGCCCGTCCGCCAAGACCGAACTTATCGTGGTGCCGACGGCCGCATTCGTCTACCCGCCTGGCCCAGCCGATGAGGTTGCCGGAGCCGTCGCCGACTTCCGGGCTGGGGATCGATGAGACCCGGTTCCGGTCGGTCCGCTGGATCTTGGACGGGATCACTTGGAGGCGGTCGGATCCGTGGCTGGCCAGCTTCGTCGACTGCTCCGCCGATGGGCCGGGATCGCTGCTGGGGTTGGCTCCTGGCCGGACTGGAAGATGTGTGCGGGAGTGGCTGGCGCAGCAGTCCGAGGCGTTCTGGAACGCGATCAAGATCGTGGTGATCGACCCGTCAACGCCGTATGCCTCCGGGATCCGCGCCGCCTTGCCGGATGCCAAGATCGCGGTCGACAAGTGGCACCTGGGCGCACTCGCCAACCAGATGGTCACCGAGGTCCAGCAACGCGTCACCCGCGATCTGCTCGGCCGGCGCGGCACGGTCGCCGACCCGGTGTGGGTGAACCGGCGGCTGCAACTGACCGCAGCCGAACACCTGTCCGCCAGGCAGTGGAAGCGGCTCGGCCGGATGCTTGATGAGCATGATCCGACCAATGAGATTGGCGCCGCCTGGGGTGTGAAGGAACGGCTCCGGATGCTGCTCGCCGAATGCGAGCCGTCCAAGATCCGGTGGCGGCTGGCCGACTTCTACGACGCCGCGATCGCCGCCCAGCTGCCCGAAGCCACCCGGCTGGCCGAAACCATCCAGACCTGGTGGCCGGCCATCTTGGTCGCCCTCACCGAGGACGCCTCCAACGCCGCACCGAGGGCCTCAACCGCATCATCAAGCAAACCAAGCGGATTGCCTGCGGCCACCGCAACATGATCAACTACCAACGCCGTATCCTGAGTCACATTGCGGTCACCCGACCGCAGAAATCAGCAGCATGAAACGGGGTCTTCGGAGTTAAGCATGGTTCGGGCGAGTCCGGTACGGCCGTTGTCCGTCTGCAGCGAGCATGATTCGCAGCCGGTAATGATCAAAATCTTTGAATCCATGGGCGAGCCGGCGGACCTTTTCGATGATCAGGTTGATGGCTTCGGTGCCGCCGTTGGAAATCCCTGAGGTGTCGAAGTAGGCCAGGATCTGGGCTTTCCAGGCGCGGAGGGTGCGGCCGAGTCTGGCAACCTCAGGTATCGGACAGCTGTGGAAGCTGTCGAGTACCTTCTGGGCGATCTGGCGGCCCTTCGCTGGCACGGCGTGGTAGATGGATCGCAGCTGCTGATAGCACTGCCAGGCGACGTTGACTTCGTCTTGTGGGTCGCCGGCTGCGAGACAGTGGCTGATCTTGGCCTGCTGCTTCTCGGTGAGGTGTTCGACGCCGTGCCGGAGCAGCCCGCGGATCTTGTAGAGCGGATCGTGTTTGTGCCCGCGTCGGCCGAGTGTGTCTTGTTGCACCCGCCGTCGGACCTCGTCGACGACCTGGGTGCCGAGCCGGACAACGTGGAAGGCGTCCAGGACGGCGACCGCGTCGGGCAGCCCGTCATGAATGGCGTTCGCATATCCCCGGAATGGGTCCAGCACAGCCTGCTCCACGCCGTCGATGAACCCGTCGGGTTGAGCTTTCAGCCAGGCTTTGTAGACACTCCCGGAGCGGCCGACGACGGCATCCAGCAGCCGGGCGTGCAAGCATCCAGCCTGGTCACGGGACAGATCCACCATGATGGTGACGGCTCGATCGACCCCGATCCGCGATGGCCGCCAAATGTGCTCATCGACTCCGAGGGTCTTCACCCCGCTCAGCCGATCGGGGTTGCTGGTGCGGGCCTTGGCTTCAACCTCGATTGCGTCCCAGGCTGTGTGCCAATCCACACCCAAATGCCTGGCCAGCGCCGAGACGGTGGTGTCGTCGTAACTGAGCGCGCTGGTTGCCCACGCAACAGCCCGGGTTGTCAGCACCGTTCGGGGCGACGCCACATCGTGGGTCTCGCTGAAAGTCGTCGTCGAGCACAGCGGTTCTCGACACCGCCAGATCCGCACCAGCCATCTCAGCAGCGTGACCCGGGCGAAGCACGGCGCATCGTGCAGTACCCGAAGCCGCCGGCCGTGGCCAACCGCCATGACCCCACACGCCGGGCACGCGGCCTCCGTCTGACCCGACTCGACGGTGAGCACTAGCCGTTGCTGGTCATCGATCTCAACATCGAGGACATGCATGCCGGGAACATCGAAGATGGCATCGGCCCGGGCGCACCAACGCACACCCGAACCACACATAGAGTGAGGCACCGTCGGGGCTTTCTTTCGGAGAGCTTGGTCGCCTCCGATCCTGAAGGCCCCGACGCCTTCAAGCCTTGATCAACACGCCGATCGCTGTCCAGCCGTCACCCATGCTCAGATCCGAAGAGCCATGAAACGGGACAACCGCGCGGAAATTCGAAGAGCCGCTAAAACTGCCAGCCTAACAGGTTCCATTGGTTGAGGAACCAGACAAAAGCGAGGGCGGCGGCCGTAACCAGGGTGTAGTACACGCGGAAGGCAATACCCCAATAACGGTCCTTCCAGGCGCGGACAATATAGACCAGCGCGGCGGCCGTGAGCAGGGCGGACATGACGGTCGCCGTCAGCAGCAGCTTTATGGAAAGGGCAACGCCGTGTAATTCTGTCGGCGGATGGTAACCAAACAGCATGCCGCACAGGAATACCAGGTTCAGCACGGAGATGGCCACAAGTATCCAGGGGCCGGTGCGGGAGGCGGATCGTAGATCAACGCCACGACGGCGGTTGATGACGGCCTGGACCGGGGCAGCGATTAGCACCGAGATGAAAAGCAGGACCGATACGATCACCAGTGGCATGTTGAAGGAACGCAGCTCATACCACGGCGCCTTCTTGGCAGAATATTGGGGCGCGAAGTCGGTGTAGAACCGGGTGATGCGGCCCTGGTCATCCTCGAAGAAGACAAGGGCGGAGGAGCCGTCTATCTGCCGGAAGTAGTGAGGCTCCACTTCAACAAAGCGCAGCTCGAAGCCTTCCAGGGAAACAAGGAGCGTGCCATCGCCTGGAGCGCTGACCGTGTAGGTGAAGCCACCGAAGAGGTCTCCAACTTTATCCGGAGTGGAAGGCGGGTAACTCGTTCTCCGATACAAGCCGACATAGCGGTCGGCCCGCCCGGCGAAATCGGCCGGAGGCTCAATGTGCTCGGCTGCAGGCGCGGGGAAGTAGTGGTCGAAGAAGGCTCTCTGGAACCCCATATGCTGAGTTGTCAAAGGCCCGATATCGCGGGTGTTGACGGCAAAAAAGATACCCAGGCGCTGGTCGGGCAGGAGCAGCATCTGGCTGCCCATGGGCGGGAAATAGCCCTGGTGTCCAAGCGTCCACACGCCGTTATCACTGACGTCAGCAAAGGCGTATGTCATGCCGCGCAGGCGAGGGTCAAGAGGATAGGGGGTGTCCCGCATCTGCCGGGCAGTGTTTTCCTGCAGGATGCGCGCCTCGGAAATCTCTTCATCGCTGTAGCGGCCATAGCCAAGCTGCGCGATCATGAAGCGGGCCATGTCTGTGACGGTGGCCTGAATCCCACCGGAGGGGAATCCCGCCGGCTGAGCCTGGTAATTGGGGAAAGGCTCGAAGCCGCCATCGACATACCTATATCCACCGGATAGGTTTGGGCGGAGCTCCGGCGGTACAGGCGATGTCGCGGTTGAGTGAGACATACCCAGCAGGTCCAGGATATGTTCTCGGATGTACTGGGAGTAGGGCTGGCCCGATAGGCGCGAGACAATGTAACCCGCCAGCATGGCGTTGTAGTTGGAGTAACCGACCGCTTCGCCGGGGGCAAAGATGCGCGCCGGCATATTGGAAACCAGCCACTCGCGTTCAGACATGAGCTGACTATCATCCGACACCAGACTTTCAAGCCAGCGCTCACCGAAGCCTGAGGTGTGGGTCATGAGGTGCTTGAGCGTGATGGGCTGGGGGAATGTATCGGGGATGCGAAAGTCGAGATAGGTGTTGACATCCGCGTCGAGATCGACTTTGCCCTGTTCGGCGAGCTGCATAACGGCCGTCCAGGTGAAGGGCTTGGTGTTGGATCCAACGCGAAACATGGTCTCTTCGGGATCGACAGGGATACCGTGTTCAATGTCTTTGTAGCCGTAGCCCTTGGTAAAGAACAGTTTGCCATCCTTGACGACCGCGACGGCTGCACCGGCAATGTGGTATTCCTTCATCGTCGTCGCGAAAAAATCATCCAGAAAGGTTTCCAGCTCGGCCGGATCGGTCGGACCTTGTCCTACTGTTGGCGCGATAGACACATTGCCACCCGACACGACAGTGTTTTGCCGTGCCACGGCTGGCGCGACAATCGACAACAGCATCGCTAGAGTCATCATGACTATCGGATATCGCCAGAGACTCTTGAAGGCGAATAGGTTATTCGCTCCTTTGCTATTCAAGTGCGATCACCGTATATCCGGGCCTCACCACTCGTCTGGTCATTGGCGTAACCCCCACCGACCAGCCTGACACGTCGGGATAGACGTAATCAGCGACTACGGGATAGACGCACATGTCCTGTGCCTCCGGCTAGTCGACCACATGAATGGCGCGATGCGCTGTTCCGGTCGATCGGGTGTACGCAGCAGCCCAGCGGAGGGCCGCGCGGGCGGAGGGTGAGTCGACGATGCCGACGATGATCTCGTCCGCGGTCATGACCTGTTCCTTCTCCTTGCCCTCACGCCTCTCAGTCTCCAGCCCCTTCGAGGTTTTTCGCAGGGCTGTTGGTCGCCAGGCCGGCGGGACCTTGTACCTCTCAGGCTGACGTACACCCTTGGTCATGCGCGAAAAGGAGCGTTCGCCGATGGCCGCACAGCCTGCGATCGGTCGGACCTGATTTGGCTCACTCGCCTGCCAGCCGCGGAAGATCACAAGGCAGGAATCTCGAGCAGACCACCATCCCACGGGCGATAACATCCAGCGCCCAGTCGCGGTCCCGACCAACCAGCGGCTGCCGCTGTCGAGGCCGCTGCCAGGCAGCCAGCGGTGTACTGGCGGCGGAGTCCGCAAGCCGACCGGCATGCGGGCTGCGGCAGTCCAGCCCAGCTGGTCCAGGTCAGTTGCTCAGGGAAACGCTAGCGCTGTCCGACTTGGGGAGGTGTGGCCTCGAGAATGCTGAGTTGTGAGGCAGTGGCGGTGGTCTTGAGGTTCTGCGCGATGGAGAAGGTCTTGATACTCACTCTCGTGGTACCCGGCTGCCGTGAAGACCAGCATCGTGGTGTCCAAGCGGGTGGGGTCGGACCCAGCGGTGCGTTTGGGGAATAGCGACCTCGGCGAGGAGGACATTGCCAGCCTGCCGGATGCTGTGCTTCAGCAATACAGGTCACGGTTTTGAACGCCGCTGTCGTCTGATAGGGCAGACGATCGGCATGAGCCCTGAACACCTCTCTTCGCGCCTCGAGCACATAGGGAGGGGCCGGCCAAGGCAGAAGATCCAGCGGTCCCCGACTCTCGCCTGTTGCTACCGGCCCCGCCCAGCCTGCAAGATCAGCCAAAAGACAGGCCGCGGCAGAGGAAGGACATTATGGGCCGGAAGGACGTCAGGCATCGCACAGAAGGCGCCGTCGCAGATTTGCCAGCCGTCAAAGTCAGAGGCATCGCTGTCAGGGGCATCGCCGCCGGCGGCGTTGCGTTGCGAGCGCTAGCCACGGGCGCGCTCGCCGCTGGCGCGGCAGCCATTGGTGCATCTGCGATAGGCGCGGTGGCCGTGGGTCGTCTCAGAGTCGGCAACGCCGCAGCTAAGAAGCTGAGCGTTGGCCGCCTCGAGGTTGATGAGCTTGTGATCGGGGGCAAACCGGTACGCGCGGAAGATCTTGGGCCTGTGATTGGCAGCGCCTGATCGCTGCCACAGGCGGCTGGGGACGGGCGAGGCATGCTGCTAGTCGATCCCCTCCGCGGCCGGAAAACGGCGCCAGGTCACTGCGCCTTACGGGACCGTGTCGCAACTGCGGGAATCGAGGCCGTTTGTGGGCTCATCCGGCGCGGTCATGGACCCATAAAGAAGCGTCTCTTGTTTGGTGGAGCGTCACGCCCACGGGGCCCTGCCGCTCACCAGGCGCGTTGTACTGGCGATGCCGGCGACGCTTAGCGCTAGAGCTATGTCGCGCCGCCCATGCCCAGATAGGTGAATACCTACGGCATTTCCGGGCCTGTTGTGGCTGCTCGGGTGCCGATCGCCAGGAGTGGCAAGATCGTTGACGTGAGACGTATGGGACGCCTGCTGCTCGTCACCATGGTTTCCGGCGTGGCCGCCTATTTGGCACTGGGGCGCTTCCTGCGGCCTTGGTACTCAGGCTGGGGAGCCACGGACGAGGAAGTGCGAGGCACCCTGCCCGGCGACGAGCTTGTCCCCACCCCTCGGGCACAGTCGACGTGGGCTGTGACCATAGAGGCGCCGCCAGAACGGGTGTGGCCATGGCTTGTGCAGATGGGTCAAGACCGCGCCGGGTTCTACACCTACGAGTGGTTCGAGAACGGGTTGCTGCGCCTGGCCTTCCACAACGCGGACCGCATCGTGCCCGAATGGCAGAACATTACGGTGGGCGACCGGATGTGGTTCTATCCGGAGCGGTACCCGATCAAGCCTCGCTCAGGTCCGCGCGTAGTCGCTGTCGAGCCGAACCGTGCGCTGCTTCTCTGCCACCAGGTCACCGACGACGCTACGACCTGCCCGGGAACCTGGCAGTTCGTGCTCGAGGCCGGTGGTGAGAATGCCACTCGGCTGATGCTGCGCGCTCGCAGCGGCCCGAGTCCGACGACTTGGTTTGACATTCTGGCCGAGCCGGCGTACTTCCTGATGACGCGCGGCATGTTGCTCGGCATCAAACGCCGCGCGGAGGCGAGCTCCGCGAATCAGTGAGCCTGTGGTTACCACTTGCAGGCGTCAGGTTTCCGCAGCGCCACGTCGGGGTCTCCATGGCCGCTCAGCGATCCCCGTACGGACAGGATCCGTGGCTTTGTAAGGTCTCGCACGCCACGTACTGGAGCTTCCGGAGCCGAGAGGAGCTAGCCGCCCGGCAGAGCGTGGCGTCTTGGTCGAGGCAGCGGATTATGCGCCCGCGCGGGTGAAGGTCACATGCGTGGCTCCGCTGGGCGAGGAGGTGGGTTCGATCTGGTAGTCCTTCTCGAGGCCCTCCAGTCCATCCCAGAGCCGGACGCCTCGGCCCGTAGCCATCCGCGGCCAGCCGGTCGACCGCGGCCTGGAGGTCGTCGACCTCGAAGGCCACGTTGCGCAGCCCCAGTTCGTTGGCCATCGCCGCCGGTGACCCCGGCTCGTGGTCGGGCCGGACGAAGCTCGACAGCTCCAGCCGGGTACCTCCGTCGGGCGGCCGCAGCATGACGATCTCGGGACGGGAGTCAGGGATGCCGATGACCGTGTCCAGAAACTCGCCCTCCACAAAACATCCGCCCCTCGACCTCAAGACCGAGCCCGACGAAGAACGCCGTTTCGTGTCTACCGAAGGATTCAACCGGCGGCTACGACTACCAGTGACTTAAGTTCTCTGGCAGTCACTCGGCAATCCTCGCCTTCATCCAGTCGTTCGAGTTGTGGAAGTCGCTGACGGCGTTCCCGGCGCCGACGAGCTCATCGAGGCGGGCGCGGTCTTGATCGGCGAGTCGCATCTCGAGCACCGGGAGGGCGTCGTCGAGCTGTTCCATGGTGCGAGGACCGATGATCGGCGAGGTGACGCCGGGCTGGTCCTTGCACCAGAGAAGCGCAAACTGGCTTTGCGTCAGACCACGCTCCTGCGCCAGCGGCGCGAGCGCGCGGGCCACCTCGACGCCGCGCCGCGAGACACGCTGCCCGAACGGGCTTTCGCCCCCGCTGCGTTCCAGCCGTGAGCCTTCGGGCACGAACTCAGAGTCGTTGTAACGGCCCGCCAAGATTCCGCCGGCCAACGGCGACCAAGGCAGCAGCGCCATACCGTATCTTCGCGCCAGAGGGACAAGTTCGTTCTCGATGCGACGGTCGAGCAGGTTGTAGGGCGGCTGCTCGGAGATGTAGCGCGCGATGCCCAGCCGCTCGCTGATCATGAGCGCCTCCATCACCATCCAGGCTGGGTGGGTCGAGCAGCCGATGTAGCGCACTTTCCCCGAACGCACCAGATCGTCCAGCGCCCGCAGCGTTTCATCCTGCGGGATTTCCAGCGATGGGCGGTGGATTTGGTACAGGTCAATGTGGTCAGTTCCAAGTCGGCGCAGTGAATCCTCACAGGCGCGCATCAGGTGGTAGCGGCTGTTGCCCTGGTCATTTGGTCCAAGCCCCATCGCGCCGTGCGCCTTGGTCGCCAGGACGACCTGGTCACGCTGGCCGTTCTGCTTGAGCGCCTGGCCGACGATGCGCTCGCTCTCGCCCGCGTTATACACGTTGGCGGTGTCGATGAAGTTGATGCCGCCGTCGACCGCGGCGTCGACGATGCGGACCGAATCCTCTTCGGATGTCGGGCCGCCGAAGTTCATGGCTCCGAGACAAATCGGCGAAACCTGGACTCCGGTGCGGCCTAAGTTGCGGTAGGTCACGGAAGGCTCCTTGTGTGTTGCGTGCCTGCGGGGGTTCGTCGCGCCAAGCCGTAGGCGGGGCGCCAACTGAAGAACGCTCCATCTTGGCGCAACTTGAGAGCCGAGGCGACGCCCTGGTGGTAGTCGGGCGCGACAAGGCGTAGCCATCGTCATGTTCTGCCATCAAGCTCACGCAGTGGCCGGTCGGCCGGTTGACTGCCGTCTCCCGACCCCGAATGGCCCGTGATCCAATGATCACGACGACAGCTCAGAACGGGCGGACGCTTGCCGATCGGACGACGCACGCCCGGGGACCCGGCGTATGCGACCAACTGAGGTCGTCTCGGAAGCCAACCGGCTTGCGGACACTCGGTCAGATGCGGAATTGCAGCCGGCACAGTCCGGTCTAAACCGGCGGTGGCGCAGATTTGCTCTGCGACGGTCGCAGGGCCGGGCCAGCCATCTTGATGCTGCTCGCCGTGACCAGTCGACGAGTCCCGCGACTACGTCGTTCGAGGGAGACGCATGCCGGAGAAGCTCACTCCGAGCGGTCAGCCGCCCAAGGCGATCTAGGACGAGGAGTCGCGCTGGGAAGGCATCCGTACGGCCAGCCAGCTCACTAGTTCGCTGCTGTTCCGCGTCTGCAGCCACAGCCGCCCGGGTCCGGTGAAGTCCGTCACCAGCCCTTCCCCACCCAGCAGTGTCGACTTCCAGCCCCCCGATTTACGGACGGCGTAGTGGATTGTGTCGTCGAAGGCCACCACGTGGCCGGTGTCGAGCGTCATCGTCTCGCCCTCATTTAGGGTGTAGTCGCGGATCGCGCCATAGCTGGCGATCAGGAGGTCGCCATGCCCGCTGCAGCGCAGCAGCAGGAGGCCCTCGCCGCTGAAGAACGACTTGCTGCCGCCCCAGGCCGAGTCGACGTCGACCGTGGGATCGGACGCCACCCAGGACCCGGACTGTACCAGGAGCGTCCCGCCCGTGAGAGGGATGTGCGTCATGTCACCGGGCAGCGGCGCAGCCACCGCTACGAGGCCGCCCGCCTGTGAGGTGAAGTCGTTGACGAAAAAGCTTTCACCCCCCAGTGAGCGCCGCAACCCTTTGAGGAAACCTCCTCGCGTGGACGTGGTCATCGCCACGTCGCCGCGGGTCATCGCCATCGCGCCGGCCTCGACGCGAACACTGCCGCCGGGGGCCAGCTTGATCTCACCGAAGGCGAATGCGGGACCCGAACTGATCTCTGTCTGCATGCCGCCAGCCTAGGGACCAACCGCATGGGACGACACCAATCCCGGCCCTCCGTGGCGCCCTGGCTGGCCCTGATCATGAGGGTGCGGATCGTTGCTCGAGAGCACCAGGCGGTCACAGGTGCTTGCAAGGTCTGGGTCCACACTGCTGGCGAGGACCAGCAACGCTGATGTGCGGTCGTCGTCCCTAGCCGACCGATCTACGGAACAATCCGTCGGCATGGCGTCGGCCCGCAGATAGGCGCTCAGGAACGCCTCGAGGCCCACATGATTCGACGTCCCTTTCGGATCTGGATGAGAGCATGAGGGAATGGCTGAGTCGTACCCACGGATTGCTCAGGTGGTGCTCGACACCACCGATGCGCGGACGTTAGCCGAGTTCTACCGCAAGCTATTCGGGCTGGAGTACCGCGCCGGCGATGAACCGCCGGCGCCCAACCAGCCTGACCCGCGGGGTAGTGACTGGCTCGTGTTGCGGAACATGCACGGCGGACCACAGCTGGCGTTCCAGCAGACCGAAGGCGTCCGACCCTCGACCTGGCCCGACGCAGCCGTGCCGCAGATGCTCCACCTGGACACGGTAGTGGCGACCCGCGAGGACTTGCAGATCCATCGGGATAGGGCGCTTGCTCTCGGTGCCACTGAACTGCTCGACCGCACCGACGACCAAAATGAGCCCCTATATGTGTTCGCCGACCCTGCCGGACACCCTTTCTGCATTTTCGTGGGATGACCCACAGATCCCATGGCCGCGGCCGGCCAGCAAGGCGGACGCCTCCAAGGCCTGCTTCGCAGCCGCCAACGAATTCAAAGAGCACGTCCGCTGATCCGGCAGATATTCAACCACCGGCTACCGGAGCCCATACGGGCGCGCCTGCGGGGAACCGCCACGAAGCAGCGGTCGTACCGCCCGAGTCCGCAAGCCGACCGCCCACCGGGACGCGCTGCCCGGGGAACCTTTGTCGCGCCTGGAAGCGGATCGACCGCCGGGACGTGTACCAGGGCTGCCTCGACGTCGGGCGCACTGGCGCAGAAGGGTGGCGCGTACTGGTCGGGCACGCAGCCGCTCCGTGTAGTTGGGGTCTCAGCGGCCTTCCGCCAGAGCTGCGCCGGCTCGCCGTCGAACTGGCCGCGCGGCTCGCCTCACCCAGCCGCGCCGACCCCGAAGGAGCCCCTCGACAATTAAACCCCTAAGGAAGCGGCATTGCGGCGCCGGGAGGGCAGCGCCCGCTCAGAGCGTGAGCGCCCGGGTCACCACGACCTCGGGTGTGACGAGCACCCGATCCAGCGGCGGTGGCGTGAAGCCAGGCACCACACCGAGCTCGTGAGTGGAGTCGGCGACCCGGACCCTGAGATGGCCGGCGTGCTGTTCCAGCTCCAGTCGTACCTCGACGCCGTCCACCGGCGCGCCCTAGAAGCGGAACCCAAAGGCCCACTTCCCCTTGCCTCGGTCGGTTGCGGACGTTAGCCGAGTTCTACCGCAAGCTGTTCGGGCTGGAGTACCGCGCCGGCGATGAACCCGGATGCCGTCTACTGGCGGACCGCTTCGTCGACCTGTCCTGCCGCCAGATACCAGTCGGCGGCGCGCCGCAGCAGCTCAAGGACGGCCTAAGGTGACGTTGCTGCTCCCGGCTCAGCACGTCCCGGAACAGCCGGTGGTAGCGGTACCACTCCCGGTGGGAATCCAATGGGACGACGAACAGGTCGGCCCGCTCCAGTGCTTCAAGGGTGGCGGCTGACCCGGTACGACCCAGCACCGGACCGGGCGGCAATGACCAGCCGGAGCGACGGCGGCAGGTAGCTCAGCAGGTACTCGACGGCCTCGTGGATGCGGACGTCTGTCAGCAGGTGATAGTCGTCCAGGATCAGCGTGTGCCTGGCGTTGCTGGCGGACAGGTCGTTGAGCAACGCGGGCAGCGCGATGTCGAGGGGGTCGATGCCCGGAACCCGCAACGCCGCCAACGCGCCGCCGCCCACGTCCGGCGCGGCCTTCTGCAACGCCATGACCACGTACGTCCAGAACCGGTGCTGTTCGTCGTCGGTCTCGTCCAGGGTTGTCCAGGCCACGGAATGACGGTCACCGGCTTGACGGGCCCATTCGGTCAGCAAGGTGGTCTTACCCCACCCGGCCGGAGCGACGACGAGGCACTACCGCCGTGTCCTGTTCTTGTCCAACATTTCCAGCAGGCGGTCCCGAGTCACAATGGCCGGCTGGAGCAGCCGCGGCGAGCTTGGCAGCCAACAACGGCCGTGGCGCTCGCTTGTCCTCGTCAGGAAATGGTCTCGACGACTGCGCCATATCGATCCCCTGTGGCGGGCCCGTCCTACCGACTGAAGTCTGCCAGCCAGAGGCATTCGTCGCCAGTGTCGGTGGCCTGCGACGCAAGCAGGCCGAGCACGCGGCGGTGGACTGGGGGCTGGCCGACTGGGTGAGGTGTACCGCTAGCGGTAACGCGGCGGGGGCCTACCGCGGGATTGCCCAGCTGATCCGGCGTCAACACGCCCTACCCGCTGCCGGTACTGCGGCGCGGCCCTGCCGGTCCTCCCGGTCTGTCGACGCGGGCGTGGTGGTGTGGCTCGAGTAGAGACCGCACGCCCACAAGCAGATACACGCGCCGTCCGTCGGCCACCCCGGGTGGTTCGCAGCGGGGGTGGTGCCGGGCCACCCGGTCTTCCAGGACACTGCAAGCATGGCTGTGATCCGTTCCGTACGAGGAGGTACGACCATGCAGTCGCCGATTCGCCATCGGGAGGGAAGCCATGACCGCCGTCGTGGAACGGCCGGCCCGGCGGGACCGCGGTCGCGTCGCTTCTCCAGCGCCGCGGCGGTGGTGGCCGACATTGCGCTGGCGGCGCTGGGAGTCGCCCTGATCGTGTTCTCCCGCCAGTACAGCGCCCTGGACGCGGGTGTCGCGATCCTTGTCCTGGTCGCCGCGGTCGCGGCCGTAGCCGCGCGCCTGGTGCAGGCTTTTCGGGCGCGAGTCGAGCTTGGTGTGCTCCGCGAGCCGCTGCGTCCGGACCTGCGGCCGCACCTGCTGCAGTTCTGCAATTACGCGCTGCTCGCAGCGCTCATTCTGATCGCCGGAGCGTTGGGGACGTTCACCAACCTCCCGTTCTACGCACGCATCCTCGACCTCCCGCTGTCCGACCGGATCTCCGGCCAACAGGCCACCGTCGCCGTGCAGCTGGCGGCCCTGGCTCTCGTCGCACTGGCGCTCGTGCCTGCCCGCCGGGTGCGGCGCGTCCGCAACCTTGCCGTCCTGTCCTTCAGTGTCTTCCTGGCCGTCTCCCTGGCACCCGCCCTCGCCTCGCCGAGGGCTGCGGTGGCCGTCGACCTGCCGCTGGAGGGTGAGTGGGCGATGATCTCGGGCGGTCGCAGCACGCTGCTGAGCCACCACCACGCGCATCCGCACGTGCGTGATGCCCTCGACTTCGTCCGGTTGGTCGATGGCCAGGCTTTCGTGGGTGACCCAGATCACCACGCGTCCTGGCACGGCTTCGGTCAGCCGGTGCTGGCAGCGGCCGACGGCACCGTCGTGAGCGTCCGCGACGACCTCGCTGAGGAGCCTGTCGGCGTGATCGGCCAGGGCGAGGGCAACTCGATCGTCCTCGACGTGGGCGGTGGGCGCTACGTCGTGTTCATGCACCTCCAGCGGGGCAGCGCGCTCGTGCGCCCAGGCCAGTCCGTCACCCGCGGGCAGCGGATCGCCGCCGTCGGCAACACGGGGGAATCGCTCGCGCCGCACCTGCACGTGCAGATCCAGGACCGCCCCTCACTCGGCAGCGACGATCGTGGGGTGCGCACCTTCTCGATGGTGTTCGAGCACACCACGCTCATCCGGGGCGGCCGCGAGTCGACGCCGCCCACCGCCGACCTCCGTCGAGGTGACCTCATCCGCGCCGACCGCTGACCACCGCGACAGACCCGCTGGCACCCGCGGTCGCCGCGGTAGCACAGCAGGGGTCTCGCTTGCGTCAGATGCTGGCGGTGGAACTCGGGCCAGACAAGATCCGGGTGAATGTGATCTGTCCGGGTGCGATTAATACCGAAATCGCCGACAACACCAACGCCGAGAATAATGACGTCAAAATCCCGGTCGAGTATCCCGACGGCAACATTCCGCTCGCCGGCGGGAAGTCGGGGTCGGCGGAGCAGGTTGGTGAGCTCATCGCCTTCCTGGCCTCGGATGCGGCCAGTCATATCAGCGGCACCGAGATATGGATCGACGGTGCCCAATCCCTGCTCCAAGGCTGACGTACGCGAGATCGTTCGGCTTTCCACTCAACGCCAATGCGACCGCAACATCTCGCGCCACTCCGTCGCAATGACAGCCGCGCGATCCGACTACCTCGACCGACCCCCTAGTAGCGCCAGTAGACGACGCGTGATTGGGCGTCGACGGGGGGACCTCCCATGGCGTCGACCACGTCGGAGTCGACGGCGGACTTCCCGCGCGGCCGACGCGTCCGCGTACGCCCAGACCAGTCGGTAGGACCCGCCGGAAGCGCATCGAAGTGCTCGAACCGGCCGGTCATCCGTCCGGCGGTAGCCACAGGGCAGGCGCGTCGGAGTCGGTCAGCGCGGCGAAGACCCGGTCCGCGAGGCGCTGATAACTCAGACGGCGGTGTCAGTCCGACTCATCGCGGACGCGCCCGTAGCGCTCGTAGATCACCCGCGAGCCGAACGTTCTGGTCTCGATCAGGTCCAGCGGGACGTCTTCGGTGACCGGCGGCAGGAACGGCGTGCCGCCACCGAGAACGACCGGATAGCGGAACATCCGCAGCTCGTCGACGAGGCCGAGCTCGATCGCCGCCGCCGCCAGGCCAGCGCCGCCGATCGAGACGTCCTTGTCGGTCGCGTCGAGCGCCGCAGCGACCTCCCCAGCCACCGACGCCTCGGCGAGCCGGGCGTTGCCCTGAATACTGTCAAGCGTGCGGCTGAAGACGACCTTCGGGATAGCACACCACACCTCGGCGAACGCGGCCCCGAGCTCGTTGTCGCGCAGCGACGGATCCGTCTCCCACACCAGCATCGTCTCGTACAGCCGGCGGCCACACAGATAGCCGGCCGAGCTCACGTACCTGCGCGAGGTGGAAACCAAACAGCTCCTCGCTAGGGACCGACCACCCGAACCCGCCCTCCCGGTCGGCGATAAAGCCGTCCACCGAGACACTCATCGAGTAGATCAGCATGGCTTCAAGCTCATCGCACCGAAGCGACCGACGATGATTGAGCTTGACACCAGGCGCTCCTACCTTCTGCAGTCTGCTCTGCCACCAGCCAGTAACCGATCGCGGGACGAAACTCATCGTCGTGGGCGGTCCAAGCGATCGTACGGCCATTGCCGACGTCGCACCGAGATCCCGGAAGCGGCGGAGAGTGGTCCTATGTCGCCGGCTCCTAGGAATCGGGCCGAACCCGTCCACGAAGGATGCAGAACTCATTGCCCTCAGGGTCGGCGAGTACCACCCACGACGCGTCACGCTGCCCGACATCGGCCGGCCGAGCACCGAGGGAAAGGAGACGTTCGACTTCTGCGGTTTGATCGACCGGACGGAAGTCAAGATGGAGTCTGTTCTTGCCTGCCTTCTCCTCCGGAACCGGCACGAACAACAGGCCCGGCACCCGATCCGGAGTCGGCCTGATCTCGAACTCTTCCGCGGCGTCGCCCACGACAACCCAGTCCAAGGCCTCGGCCCACCATCGACCAAGCGCGACCGGATCATGAGCGTCGACGACAACCTGCTCCCAAATGAGATCCACGTCGCCCACTCTGCCAGGTGGTCTCGCAAGCGGACCCGCTTGCGGGCCGTCGCAGTGGAGAACCTGACGGGCTGGCCGGTGAGCGTCATCGCAGGTGAATGAATGAACTACTGATGGGATACGCACGCGTATCAACAGAGCAACAAGATCTCACCGGCCAGCGCAACGGATTGCACGCGCTCGGCGTCGGCGACGATCGCATCTATGTCGACCATGGCTTGACCGGAGCTAACCGCGACCGACCCGGGCTTCGGTTGGCCCTCGCGGCCTGCAGGGCTGGTGAGGTGACACGTTGTCGTCACAAAGCTGGACCGGCTCGCCCGGTCGCTGCCCGCGGCCCGGACATCCTCGACGAGCTGACGAAGAGGAACGTCAAGCTCAGCCTTGGCGGGTCGACCGATCCGGTGAGGCGGCTGCTGTTCAATGTGTTGGCGATGGTGGCGGAGTTCGAGGCTGATCTGATCCGACTGCGCACCCGGGAGGGATGAAAGTAGCGAAGGCCAAGGGTCGGCT
>DASUYM010000157.1:0-4059 GCA_036377435.1 Propionibacteriaceae bacterium | reverse complement strand
GGATGAATTCCTCAGCGTCGCTCCACTGGGCCTGGGCGGCGGTGAACACGGTCCCCGACCCGCCCGGCTTCATATAGCCGGCATCGATGATCTTCTTCAGCCCATTGAAAACGTCCTGAATCGGAGGGAGCGACCAGCAGCCGGGCTTGAGATTATCCAGTGCCAGCCGTACCTCATCGCCTCCCTCCTTGATCGCCGAACCGATGGCCATCGTCTGGTAATAGGTCGCGGCTTCCTTACCCCAGCCGAGCAGATACTTGCCCTTCGCCTTGGCCTCCTCGCCGAGAGACAGCATCTCGTCATAGGTCTTGGGTACGGTCCAGCCGTTCTGCTCGAAGAGTGATGCCGAGTACCAGATCGCAAACACGCTGAGGGCGTAGTTCAACACAATGAACTTGCCGTCAAACGTTCCTGGCTCGGTGACGCCCTGGTAGAGCGTGTCCTTGATCACCGTGCCTTCGTAGTTCTTGGCCTCAATGACGTCGTTCAGCTCAGCCAGCTGGTCACGGATCGTGTTGACGCCGATCAGGCCGGCCCCGCTGTTGTCGATGACGTCTGGCGGGTTGCCCGCGACGAAGCGGGGCTGCAGAGTCTGGGCGACCTTGGTGGTGGGTGTCACCTTCACCGTCACACCCTGCTGCTTGGCCTCGACCTGCTTGCCGGCGAACTCCGCATAGTCGATGCCATATCCACCCTTGAAGATGACGGCCTCAACCGTCGAGCCCGACTCCACTCCGAAGGGGTTGGTGTCACTCACCTGACCCGCCGGGGCCGAGCTCGTCTGTGTGCTGGTACCCGTACCCGATGTTGCGCAGGCCCCGAGCGTCCCAGTAGCGGCTAAAGCTGCTGCTGCCAGTGAGCCGCGTAGGAAGTCGCGTCGCGCCAGCGGATTGGCGTAGATGCCCATCTGATGTCCCTTCTGATTGTTCCCTGTTGGTTTTGTGAATTCCTTACTGCGAATGCTGATGGTGCTTGGCCGTCCGTCTCAGGTGACGCGCCGGATCCGGCCCTCGTACTTCTTCTCAAGCGCATGGTTGTGCTCGTCTCCGCCGGGGATGTTGGCTGACAGGTAGAGCGGTGCCACTCGGCCGTCGCTGTTCATTCGCTCGGCGACACCGATGGTCAGCAACTGGGCGATGAACGCGCTGGTGATTGACGAGACCGAACCAACGGCAACGCCGCCCGGCAGGGTGAGGGTCGCGTCGCCGTACGGCGCCAGGTTGTCAATCACCACATCGGCGACCTCGGATAGCCGCAGGCCGCTGGGATGTTTTGGCCGCACCTGGGCGGTGTGCTGGAGTGACGTCACCGCGATGACGTCATGGCCATTCTCCTTGGCCAACAATGCCATGCCCACCACCGACCCGTTGACACCAGAGTTAGAGGCGATGACGAAGACGTCCCCAGGATGGATCGGCGAGATCTCCCATAACTCAGCAATGACGTCGGGATTGCGTTCGAGGCCGGATCCACCAAGGGAGTCCACCGTAAGGCTGCCGTGCAGCACCAGGTCGCGGAGAGCAATCTTGTTCGTAGGGATCAGGCCGCCGGCCCGACCCGCGATCTCCATTGCGAACGCCTCCGAATGGCCCGTCCCAAAAGCCTGAATCACTGCCCCGGCATCGAGGGCCCGGGTCATCAGACCGATCGCCGCATCTAGGCCTCCGGCGCCGGCAAGGCTCGCCAGGCGCTCAAGTCTCTGGCTCACCTCGTTCGCGAACTCGGCCACCACAGGGGCAACGGCGCTCTTCGTCATCGACCGGCCGCCTCCCGGACGCTGGCGCTATTTCCGCCGCGGGATGCGCCGCCCCCGGCGGCGGCCGCCCGTGGCGATGTTCGACGGGGCCGGCGGTGTGAGGACACGGCAAAAGCGGAGGCGGCGAGCTTAGCGCTCGACCGGTCGAAATTCTCCTGCGCCACGAGCAGATAGAGCAGGTCGAGCACGAGGAGCTGGCCATGCTTGGCCGACAGGTCATCGGGCTGGCGAAACTGCTCATAGATCGACGTCACAATGCTGCGGTCGGCAAGTTCGGCTAGCGGCGAGGTGGGGTCATTGGTGATAGCCACCGTGAACGCGCCTGCCCGACCGGCCGTGGCCAGCATCTCGATCGTCTCTTCCGTTCTTCCAGTGGTCGAAATGCCGATCGCCACAGTGTCTGAGTCCTGGACGGCCGCACTCGTGAGGCCGCTGTGGACCTCCGACCACGCGTAGGCAGGAACCCCGATGCGGTAGAGCCGGCCCTGCAGCTCATCGGCGAGCATCGCGCTACCGACGACGCCGTATATGTCGACGTGCGAGCTCAGCGCGATCTGCCGCGACACCTCCGTGATGACGGCTAGATCGATGGCCGAGGTCGCCTCTCGCAATGCCTTCGTATGGCTGCTGATCAGCATCCGCAGCAGATCCTCCGGGGAGTCGTCAGGGCCGAACTCGCCTCCGATCTCCGTTGTCCAGGAGTCGAGTGAGGCGCGGCCGACATCGGTGGCGATGCCGACTCGGAGCTCGACGTACCCGGGGTAGCCGATGGTCCGGCAGAAACGCGTAACGGTCGCGGGCGAGGCCCCGGCTTGCTCGGCAAGTTCGCCAATGGACAGCGTCAGCGGCGCCTGCGGATGCTCAAGCAGGTACCCGGCCACACGCGCCACCGCTGAGGGCATTTCTGGCAGCAGGGACCGGATACGGTCTTGCACTGCAGGGTTCTGCTCCTGGGTGCGGGCAGCGCGTGCCGGTGTGAGAATCACTATCGCCCTGGTTCGAAGACACTGAAATTCGCTCTTACACTAATGTCCAGCTCTCTTTCTTCGCAACAGATAAGACCGAACTGAAACATTTCCATCCGCGCGGCCGCGATGTTCGAGCTGCCGATCTGCAAGAGAGCCGACGAAACGTGTGACCGTGGAGAAGACTCCGAGACGGTCGTTTCGTCGGGTTCGACGAAGACGGCGGCTCCGCAGCGAACATCGCAGCGAGCGGAGCGAGCCATTGGACGCCGAGCGAAAGTGAGCGGAGTAATCAAACACTTGTTTCTCGCCGTTGACGCCGGCGGCACCAGCACCCGCGCGGTCATGCTCAGCAGTTCTGGGCGCGCGTACGGCTACGGCCGCTCGGGCGTCGGAAACCCAACAGCGGCGGGCGTCCGCGAGGCCGTGAGTGCCATTGGCTTTGCGGTTGAGCAAGCCATGGCAGGCATAACCAACTCCCGGCGACTGGAGTTGGCCCTGATCGCGATGGCCGGTGAGAAAACCGCAACCTTCAAAGATCAAGTCTTCGACCGGCTCACAGCGCTAGGTATCCGCCAAGTCGTCCTCGAGCATGATCTACTCGGCATTTTTCATTCCGGGACCGCCGCGCTGGACGGCTACGCCCTAATCGCAGGGACGGGGACTGTGGCAGCCAGAATCCGCGGAGGACAGCTGGACCGCGTGGTCGGCGGCAAAGGTTGGCTTCTCGGTGACGCGGGCGGCGGCTTCTGGATAGGACATGCCGTGGCGCGGGCAGTGGTCGCGTCACTCGATGGACAGGACCAGGGCACCGCGTTGACTGACCTCCTTCTGGACGAGATGCGGATTGAGGCCAACACGACGACTGTCGCCGGACGTGAAGAGGCGCTGCGGCAATTGGTATCGGCCTTGTACGCCAGGCCGCCCATTTCGTTGGCCGAGTTCGCGCCACTCGCCTTCGCTGCTCACGAGGACCGTGTGGCTCGCCCCATCCTCATCCGCGCGTCAGCGGCGCTCGCCGACCTGCTTTCCGCCGTGCGGGCGCAGGATCTGCCAGGCCCGGTCGTCGTAGGCGGCAGCATCATCGTCCGCGGCATGCTGGCTGCGCCACCCAGCCTTCAGGCGGAGCTTGTTCCCCCGGCGGGCGGCGATCCCGTGATTTCGGTTTCGGATGGGCTGGTGGGTGCGGCAGTGCTGGTGTTGCGGCATGCAGGAGTCGACATTGATGAGGATCTCTTCCGTACGATCCGATCCGAAGTCGCGCGGGTGATCCGCAGAAGATCAGCGGACCGAACGAGTTCGCCGGCGAAGGACTAACACCTGCAGCCGACATTTGAC
>DASUYM010000156.1:0-14541 GCA_036377435.1 Propionibacteriaceae bacterium | reverse complement strand
GTCACTGGTCTGACGGTTTAGGGCCCGGACTGGCGGCCAGAACCCTCAAGGGGGTTAGACTCACCGCGGTTGGTGCCTCCAGCCAACCACAACAGAACTCGACTCGCGTCCGCTCGGCCAAACGTGATGGCCCCTATGCACGGTTGGGTGCAGAGCCGGGATTTCTCAGTCGCGCCAACGTTGGGAAGCGGTGGCCTAGCAGTTGAGGCGGGGTGGTCTCGTGCGACCAGGCTGGGGTGATCTTTACCGACATGGAGGAGCCCGCTACGCAGTGAACGGATTGGCGATCACTCACAACCCGGAACTTCCCCGAATCAATCGAATGGGGGCACCAGCTGCGGAAGATCCGGCCTTGAGAATGGATATCAGTCCGGTTTTGATTGGGCCTGGGGCTCTGCTGATTGACCCCAAGACGCGGAACGGCGTTTGAGTTGGGCTTCGTCACTTGGCGTCCTTGCTTCGGGCGAGCTCGACAAAGGGCTTCAGGCATGCGGTGTTGGGCGGTTAGCCCGTGCGGGTGTCGGCTCGCCCGCACGACGGCCGTTATCGAGGATTCGCATGGGCCATAACAGCGCAGTCCCAGGGGTGAAGCCCACGTCGGATGATCAGGTCGAGCAGCATTCGCTCCCGGCCACGATCGCCTATCATCTGCTGCCCGGGGTACCGATTCTTGCCGTGGCGATTGCTTTTGTGCCAATCGCAAGAGCTGCCGGTTTTCCGCCGATCTTTGCCTTGGTCATTGCCATCCTGCTGGCTCAGCTGCCCATTCAATTGGGGCATCTGCTCCGGCTCGGTTGGAAGCGCAATGGGCGGCTGTCATTGGCGGGAGTGGTGGTTTATCGGGACCGGCTGCCACGGTGGCAGTATCCACTATATGCTTTGGCGACTGTGGCCTGGGGCGCGGTCGTCACGTTCGCCGCGTCACCGATCGATTCTGCCCTCTTGAAGACAGTCTTCGGTTGGGTTCCTGCTGGCTTCACCGCCACGACTGCTGCGGACGCGGCAAGCTACGCGACTTATTCGAGGACGATCCTGTTGATCACCTTCGGGTCGTTAATCTTGATCAACGGCGTTGCCGCGCCCATCGTTGAGGAGCTCTACTTCCGCGGCTATCTGATGCCGCGAATTTCGCGCTTCGGCTGGAAGACTCCGCTCTTAGAGGACGTCCTCTTCGCCCTCTACCACATCTGGCAGCCGTGGGCGTACGTGACGATCCTGCTCACGATGCCCGCCTTCATCTTTCCAGTCTTTCGGAAGCGCAATATCTACATCGGAATTTGGGCGCACACGTCGTTAAACATCGTCGGCAACACCGCTCTGGCCGGACTGATCCTGCAATAAGGACTACCGCCATGACCACAGCGGCTACGTCGGGTTTGTCGGCGCTTCGCAGTTTGGCGTGGTGAGTCGCTGACGCAAGGGCTCGCGGCCCTGCGCGGGAACGGGCTAAGAGATGTCCAGTCGTCGGCAGCGTCGAGGTGGGATCTCCAGACATCCTGGACCTTCAGTTACGCCGCTCGAAAGGTCCGGTACCGGCGGCCACTGTCCATGTTTGCCTTGATGTGAGTGGTGTGAATGTGGTCAACAAGAAAGGCAAGTCGGTTGTCGACGCTGGCCAACCCGATGTCTACTCATGCGCCTTTCTCCTGTCGTGGGTAGACGCAATCGGCAAGGGCTTCGGGGACAGGTCCCTTGGACCGTAGGTGAAGATGATGATGATGGTGGCCAGCAACCATATCCCGACGATCAGCCAGCCGAACATTACCGCGTCGGTCCCGGTGAACCTGGGCGAGAGGAAGCCTGCCAGTATGGTGCCGTTCGAGGCGTGGAACAGCGTGGTAAGCAGGACACTCCCATTTGTGTTGTTGAACAGCCATGTGATCGGGATGGTCGCGATGAAGGTGGCGACGAAAGTGGGTGCGAACTCGCTCAGGGTCTGCGCGCCACTCAGATAGAAGGGTAAGTGCCACGAGGCCCAAATGCCCCCGAGGATCAGGCTTGCGGTAAGCGCTGACCGCTTGGCTTGCATCCGCGGCAGGGCGAAGCCTCGCCAGCCCAGCTCCTCTCCAAGTGCACCGCCCACCACGAGCCGAATGACATAGACGAGGGGGAGTGTGAGCACGCTCGCAAGCTCACCTGAGTCCGGGGCGGACGCACCTAGCAGGACGTTGAGCGAAGCCGCCGCGGCGGCGAGCCCAACGGGGAGCAGAAATGCGACGGCATACCAACGACCGCCCACCCGCCATCGCACCTGCCGGCTGAGCAGGGCCTTCATTCCGGTTCTTCCCAGGGTGAGCCCGGTGATGAGGATGGCCGCGAGTGTGGGCCCGTACGGGAAGATCCCCTCCCCGACCATGCCCCCGAGATCAAAAGCGAGGGGCCACCACGAAAGCGCGAAGGCCGACACGACGAACGCGAGAAGTGCGTGTCTGCTCACCCACCGGTTGTCTCCGCTCTCAGGAGATACCAGGACTCGGTCATCATGACCGCTACCCACGAGGGTGATTGTCCCACTGCGCTAGGCGGGGAGGCGAAACTTGTCGAGGGGAAGGCATCCCCTGTAGACAAGGAGCGGTGCTTGACCCCGAAGCACTTAAAGATCGCCTCCGCCAGCGAGATACCCGGGCTGACCTACGCGCGGTCTGCCACCGTTTGACAGCGGGTTGCCACCGTTGCTCGTTGTCATTCGGCGGACTATTCCTTCGAGGTCGCCGTCCGGGATGTCGATGCCGTACTCGCGGCCAGGGGTGTGGACCGGGCGCTTCTGGTGGGCTGGTCCCTACGGGGCGTTCGTCGCGGCGCACTGGGCCAGCCGGAATCCGGACCGTACCTTGGGCGCGGTCTTAGTTGACGGCGCGTACCCGTACGACTGGCTCGACGAGGCCATGGAGCAGCGGATCCGGAAGCTGTTTCGGCAGTTGGGCTGGTTCATGCCGCTGCTGCGCCCGACGGGCCTGGCCCCCCGGATGACCGCCGAACAGCAGGCGAACAGCAACATCGAGCTCGGCGTGATCTCCCGCGAGCGCGAACTGGGCCCCGTGCTGGACAACATCACCGTTCCAGTGCGGTATGTGGTTGCCTCGGGGACGTCCTTCGGAAGCCGCGGTGATGAGCAAGAACGGATACGCACCAGCCTCGATACGGTGACCGCCGGCAACCCGAACATCCAAATCAGCGCGAAGGTCCCCAGCAACCACGGTGCGATCCTAAGAAAGGACTCCCTGGCCATCGCCGAGGCCGTACGAGAGTTCGCCGCCACCGACCGCGGGCGGCGCTGAAGACATGGCCAGCGGACTGACGACCAGCTAGGCAGCGGTCTTCGCCGGTGCACCGTTCATCGCGTGCTCCGCACCCTGATGCCCGACACCCACGCCGAAGCGGACCAGTGCCAGGCCGGATGTGCCTGCTGCGCCGCCGAAACCAAGTAGCGCATTGTGGTGTCGTTCATGCAGATGACCGGTTAGGTTCGCGGCGCGTACATGATGACTGCGACACCGGCCGGGCAGATCGTCGCGCCGATCATGTCGTAGCGGTCGGGTGGAATTTGTCGACGATCAGGCCCCAGGCCAGCGATCGGCGACAAATACGCCGCCGTAGGCGGCCAGGATCCTTCCGATGTTCGGGTCGCTTTGAAAACGTGGCCACGAACCCATACGCGCCAAGGGCGATGACACCGGTAGCGATCCACCACAAGCCTTTGTGCTCGCGCCAGCCTTCCCAGACCAGCCAGGCGCCGCCGATCTCGAACAGGGAGCCAGCGCGAACAGGACATTGGACCAAGCGATGGTAGGACTGGAGGTGTGCCGATCCTCCCGAAAGAGCGTGATCCTCGGCTGATCACCATCCGTCGCGGGGGCACTCTGACGGACGAACACCACCGACTGTTGGCTGATTGGGCCCTCTCGTGCGCCGAGCACGTGCTGCATCTGTTCGAGGATCATCAACCAGGTGACAACCGCCCCCGCGACGCTATCGATGTCGGTCGAGCCTGGATCCGCGGTGAGGTGCGTATGGGTGAGGCACACCGAGCGGCTTTCCAGGCGAATGCCGCGGCGCGCGGGATGCCCGATCCAGCGAGGTTCGTTGCACTGTCGGCGGGCCAGGCGGTTGCGGTGGCTCACGTCGCCGCCCATGACCTGGGCGCTGCAGCGTACGCCATCAGGGCGGCCAGCGCATGCGTTCCAGCCAACGACGCTGCGCAAGCTCGGGCCAAGGAACAGGAGTGGCAGCGTGTGCACCTCCCCGCTGCTATCCGCGAACTCGTTCTCGACGATCAACAACGCCGGAGCGCCATCTGCTGGCACGTCTTCGACGACTGATCTGAAGCCTGCCACTCATCCGCTTCTGCAGCGCCTGGCACTATTCCGCTGCGGACCCGGCTCGCTCGAACTCCGCTCTCATTGTCCTCCGACCTCGACGCCGCGATGCCGGCAGCACACTGAGGACTGCGCCGCCGACCATCCAACGAGACGCTGCCGGCGGGTGCACGGCAATGGCCGGCTCATTGGCCGCCGGGTCTTGGAAGTCGACGCCTGGAGCAACGAGGGCTTCAACTGGCTTGGCGAGGTAATCCGGTACGAGTCCGCGCGCCTCGCAAGTTGGGAGTTGATCAAGGTGATGCGGCAAGTGCATCATCACCCAGACGGTGGTTTCAGGGATCCGGAAGGGGAACGCTTAGCGAGACGGCTTCCATCTCGCTCGAGAAACGTCCAGTTCGGCGGGTCAAGATCAAGCTGCCGTTCGACGGCTGCAGCCTGTCTGCGGGCCGCGGCCGTCGACTTGGTGGCATCAGGGACGGTACCGTCGCAAGGTGCCCTCCGAGTCCGGCCCGTTCATTGGCGGTGCCGTGCTGGTCCACGGCCTATGCCCCGACTCGTACCCCCGCTAGGCATGAGTGAGGAGCAGCAGCAAACGTGATCCGCGGAAACTTTCGTGAATATCTTGAGGAGATCATGCATGACGGATACACAGTTCGCCACGACGAGCATGGCTCGGACCCAGACCTAATCGATCCGGGCGGAAATCCCGTTGAAACCTGGCGAACGGATTACCCGTATGACGATCGGATGGACCGCGACAAGTACGAGGATGAGAAGTACGCGCTCCAAATCGAGCTGCTGAAGTTCCAGGACTGGTCACAAGAGACTGGCACCAAGCATGTGATTTTGTTCGAAGGCCGCGATGCGGCTGGCAAGGGCGGAACAATCAAGCGCTTCATGGAACACCTGAATCCGCGGGCAGCTCGAGTCGTGGCACTGACCAGGCCAACCGAGACAGAGCGTGGTCAGTGGTACTTCCATCGCTACGTCGCCCACCTTCCAACTGCTGGAGAGATCGTGCTTTTCGATCGCTCGTGGTACAACCGGGCTGGAGTCGAAAAGGTGATGGGGTTCTGCTCCAGCGAGGAGTACAGCCAGTTCCTGCGCCAGGCACCCTTGTTTGAGCAGATGTTGGTCGAAAGCGGCTTTTCACTCACCAAGCTCTGGTTTTCGGTCAGCCAACAGGAGCAGCGAACCCGGTTCGCGGTCCGCCAGATCGACCCCGTCCGACGCTGGAAACTGTCCCCGTTGGACCTCGATTCTCTGGATCGCTGGGACGACTACACCAGAGCCAAGGAAGCGATGCTGCTGACCACTGACACCGAGTATGCGCAGTGGACCTCGATCAAGAGCAACGACAAGAAACGCGCTCGGATCAACGCGATGCGGTTCTTTCTCAATCAGTTTGACTATGAGGACAAGAATTCGGAGGTTGTTTACCCGGCCGACCAATTGTTGGTGCAACGCGGACGTGATGCCGTCGACTAGCAAGATCATTACGCCAATCGATCGACCAGAGGACTGTCAGGTGTACAGCTGATCGGCTAATACATGCCGCGGAAGCCGACTGCCAGCTTGTCCATCAGCGCATCAGGATCGCCGTCCCCGTCCGGCTGGGACAGATCGTGATCGTGCATCCGGTGATCTCAGGTCCAGCGTGCTTGAGGGTGATCGTGCCGATGTAAGTCGGCACGACATGCGGAGCTTGGAGTTGTTGAAGATCATCGAGTGGGCGCTATCGACGAGCAGAGCCGCACCCAGGCGGGATCGCCGGCGGCGATCGGGTCGGACGGCACGAACCCGCAGCGTCGCTCCTCAGCTACGCCTCAGCTCGACGTGGAATGGGACTTGTCCTCGGTATTGCTGCGCAACCGTAGGATATTGCGCTTTAAGTCGCCTCAGACAGCCGATGATGTGTTGCAGTCAGAGGCAACTCGACGACGTCGCCGATCGGATCTTCGTCGATGAGCGCGGTGCTAACAAAGAATGGGACCCCTGGACCTGCGCGACCGAACCCGACCTGCAAGAAGTCATCAGAGCGGTCAACTCGACGAGCTGGTCGTGACGGCCAATCGCGTTAGGCCGACAGGCCGCTGCGCGTACGCGGACCCTCAGCCGGACCCGGTCGTGGGTCTCGTCTTCGTGTATGCCTTGTCGGCACAAGTACCGCGACGGTCGGGGCTTCGTCGAAGTAGAGGTACTTGGTAGACCTCGGAATCCGACGTCGGGTTCGAGCCGCCGAGCGTGGTCGAGACCGCGCTGGCGAACTGGGCTCGCAATAGGGCGGGCCCGCCGACCGTACCGGTGCGGTAAACCTCCGCCCAGCGGACGAGTTCGGTTGGCGAGGTCTGCAGTCCGCCGGCGCCGGTGGCGTCGATCCGGATTGCGAACGGCTGCGGTTTCCCGGCGCCGTCGAGTTCCTACCCGGTCGCCAAACCGACGCCACCCCTCGCGGCCGAGTCGGTGATCCGCAGCTTTGCGGGGTTGAAGATCCGTACCTCTAGAAAAGACTGAAACGGCTTCCCCGACCGCCGTTCGACGACGTCGGCGAGAAGCAGGTAGTTGGTGTTGTGGTAGCTCCAGCGGGTCCCGGGCTCGAAATCGAGTCGCGGATCCGCTCGTACCGCGCGCGCACGGCGGCACGCGACATCGGCTTCTCGGGGTCGGTGTTCGTGGGCCGCTCATGTCGTCACCTTGCCTCGACGTCGCCGCGCCAGGAGCCGGTCTCGTGACCCCGAGATTCGATGAACTCCTTGAACCGCTCGGCGTCCTGCTTGACCTGCAACTCGTCTACGTTGATGGCAGCGCCGACCTTCTCGGCCACGCTGGAGGGCTGCCAGTCGATCTGGATCATCACCCGGGTGGAAGTGTCGTTGAGGCGGTGGAAGGTGACCACGCCGGCATGCTCGGCGTTACCACCTATGCTGCGCCAGGCGATCCGTTCGTCGGGGTGCTGCTCGGTGATCTCGGTGTCGAACTCCCGCTTCACGCCGGCGATGTTGGTCACCCAGTGGTTACGAGTGTCGTCGACCTGGGTGATTGACTCGACGCCGCACATGAAGTGCGGGAACGACTCAAACTGGGTCCACTGGTTGTAGGCGACGTTAACCGGTACGTCGACGTCAATGGACTGCTGGATCTGGCTCACTAGAACTCCTCCACTCGAGGCAACATCTCGCGCTTGGTATCCTCGACCAGCAGTCCTAAACAGAATGCTCAACAAATTCTGATCATACTGAATAGGTCTCAGGTCAATGGGTACCGCTAGCACGATGAGGTCAGGACGGCGATCGCCCTGTTCACCCGCGACCTGCGCGTGCGCGACAAGCCCTACGCCGCGGGCGGGCGTACATCAACGTGCCGGACCGGCGTCCCGGGGACGACGCCTGTCCGTACACCGCGAGCCACTGGTGGTTCCTGCAGTGCAACCATGCGGAGCTAGCCTGCAACCACCGGAGCCGCTGCGCGGGCTCGACCAGCTGTCCGACCTTGTCGAGCTTGTGGTGCAGGACGCCGCCTGCGGCTCTGCGGCGCCCTGACCAGGATCGACGGAAACACCCGAGGAGAGCGAGGAGATGAGCGAGGAGTTCAAGCAGGGTGACCGGGTCACCTGGAAGAGCCACGGCGGGAACGCCGAGGGCGGGGTGCAACGCAAGATCACCGAGGATACCGAGCTGGCGGGCCGGAAGGTGAGGGCCAGCAAGGACGATCCGCAGTATCTGGTGCGTAGCGATAAGAACGGCGGCGAGGCAGTGCACAAACCGTCGGCGCTGAGAAAGAAAGGGTGAAGGCGATGGCCACCGGAGCCGAGGAGGCCATCGCTGAGGTCTGGGCCGACTGGCAGGACGCCGTTAACATGACCGCCAACGAGCTCGAGCACTTCCTCGGCACCGAGGAGTCGAAGTCGGTGGGCGATATGGGATCGGGAGGCGAGTCGACCGGCCACCGGTCCGGAAGGCGCATCGTGAAGCTCCTCCGCGCGAAGAAGGCCGACTTGACCGAGGACGACGCCGCTCATATGCGCAAGGTGGTGGGCTACGTGCACAGGCACCTAGCGCAGAAGCCCTCGGGAGACGTCAGCGAATCGCCCTGGCGATATTCGCTGATGAACTGGGGTCACGACCCGACGAAGTGATCGCGCGGTCGACGTATCCGATCGCCCGGTTGAACAGTGCGGAGGCCCGCGTCGGATCGGTCTGCGCGACCACCGGGCGCTCGTCGAGCCCGTGCAACAGGTTCAGCGCCCGCGCTAGTCCAGCAGCGCTGGCAACCTCGGCGCAGGTCCGCAGCGCCTGCCGGGTCGCGCGAGGGTCGATGGTCCACACCACCTCGAAGGTGCGGTGCCGGTCGGGTACGTCGTCCTGGCCGGGCGTCTCCCACCCGGCTAGGACGACGCCCAGCCGCGAGGTCTCGGCGACCACCGCCCACTCCCGCCGCATCGGAGCCTCGCCGGAGAGCGGCACCCGGGCCGGCTCCTCCGGCTCCGGCTCGCGGAGGTCCGGAAAGTCCGCGAACACCATGCTCCAGCGCGAGCGGCGCGCCAGCTCCGACCAGCGGTCCCTCGATGAGTGATAGAACCGCTCCCGCTGGAACGACGCGCAGACCACGCCGGGCTCGGCGTAAGCGAGGTAGTCGTCCTCGATGGCGCGGCTCAGCCCCAACAGCGTCGGCTTGTGCAGTCGTTCCGGAGCCAGGTGCGGGTGGTCGCCACGTAGCATGGCGAACACCGACAGCGTCGGCGCGCTCCCGGACGTCGTGACCTCCCGGATCGCGGCCTCGAGGCGGACGCCCGCGCGCTGGCGGTGCACGACCCGCTGCACGAGGTCCACGTCGCTCTCCCGGTACCAGCGGTGCCCACTCGCGGCCCGCTTCGGTACTGGAAAGCCGTGCCTGGCCTCCCAGGTGCGCAGCACCGCCGGCGTAAGCCCGGTGCGCGAGGCCAGCTCGCCAATCGAGAGGGTGCGCTGCGGGAGGGTCCGTCTGGCACGGGTCACCCCTGAATGGTAAACCTGAACACATTGTGTAACTGACTGTTCAACTCCGGGACCCGGAGGGCGAGGAGGTCGAAGTGTTGGCTTGGCGCCCCCAGCTGGTGGCGGGCGCTGTTGAGACCCCCGCTCTCATCGTGGTGGCTGTCGCTTGTCGTCGACGTGGACACACCTGGCCGGCCGCCCTCGTGAACTCGATCGCCACCAAGGTCGTCGTACGCGACGAGTCGATCCGCGAGATCCTACCGATGCGCCCCGTCAGGCGCGCCAACGCACGCTCGAGGAGCGCCTCGTGAGCACCCCACCCGCCCGATGCGACGTGGTCGTCGTCGGCGCCGGACTGGCCGGCCTGACCGCTGCCGACCGGCTCACCCGCGCCCGCCTGGAGGTCGTCGTTGTCGAGTCGTCCGATGGGGTCGGTGGCCGCGTACGGACTGACCGGGTCGACGGCTTCCGAGTCGACCGCGGCTTCCAGGTGCTCAACACCGGCTACCCGGCCGCCCGGCGGATCCTCGACCTCGACGCGCTGGACCTGCGGGAGTTCAGCCGGGCCGTGCTGCTGCACGTCGAGGGCCGGCGGGTCCGGATCGGCGACCCGCGCCGGGACCTGCTGGCCCTGCCCCGCGCGGTCACTGCACCGATCGGTGGGCTGCGGAGCAAGACCGCGCTGGCCGCGTACGCCGGTACGACCGTTGGGATGCCCGCCGGTTGGGTGAAGGGCCGACGCGACCTGCCCGCGGTGGAGCACTGGGCGCGGCACGGCCTACACGGCCCGGTGGTGGACCGGCTGCTGCGGCCGTTCTTCAGCGGCGTGGTGCTCGAGGAGGAGCTGACCACGTCGTCCCGGTTCGTGGACCTGATGCTGCGAATGTTCGCGCGCGGCTCCTCGGTGGTCCCCGCCGGTGGCATGCAGCAGCTCGCGGAGCAGCTCGCGTCCCGGCTGCCTGCGGGCAGCATCCACCTCCAGCTGCCGGCCCTCCGCGTGGGCGCACGCGAGGTCTTGACCGCTGCCGGCGCGGTCGCCGCGCGGGCGGTCGTGGTGGCCACGGACGTCGACAGCGCCGATGAGCTTGTCGGTGGCGGACTCGAGCGGCCAGAGTGGAAGGGCGTGACCACCGTCTATCACGCGGCAGCGGTAGCGCCCCTCGACCAGCCCACACTGCTGCTGGACACCGACGATTCCCCGGTGAACAACACCGTGGTGGTCACGGCGGCCGCGCCGTCGTACTCGCCGGACCACCGGGCCCTGGTGGCGACGTCGCTGGTGCACGGTGCTCGGCAGCGTTGGGACGAATCGGCGGTGCGCTCGCGCCTGGCCGTGCTCTATGACGTCCCCACCGGCGAGTGGGAGCACGTCTCGACCTACGACATCCCGCGGGCGCTGCCGGCGATGCCGGCACCGCATGACTTCCGTAAGTCAGTGAGGCACTGCGACGTGTTCGTCTGCGGTGACCATCGCGACACGAGCTCCATCCAAGGGGCGTTGGTGTCGGGTGAACGCACGGCGGTCGCCGTGCTCGACCATCTTGGTGTGGGGGCGTCGCTCTGACGCGACCGGCCAGCCGACTGGGCGAAGTGCTTCGCTGCTGCGATGATGGCAACCGTCCAGCCGTCGGCGTTCCTGGATAACATCACCACCGATGCCAAAGGAGTCACGTGTCCACTCCGGTTGTCGTCACCGCGTATTTCCGTCCCGTCCCGGGCCAGCACGATCAGGTGGTCGACGTGCTCCGGTTGTCGATTGCTGCTGTGCACGAAGAGGCGGGTTGTGAGCTGTACGCCATCCACGACGCGCCCGACGGCACGATCGTGATGATCGAGAAGTGGAGCTCGGTTGAGGAGCTGGACGAGCATGGCAGCGGGGAGGCGGTACGGGCCCAGACCGCAGCCCTGGAGGGACTGCTGACCTCACCGGTCGAGGTGACGCGGCTAGCGCCGTTACCAGCGGGAACCGACGAGCAAGGTCAGCTCTGAATTCGGCCCGACTTGCAGGGCGACGGCCGGAGACGGGCGCCCCTCTCATGCGTCAAATGTCCGACGACCTGGACTTTCCGACCCAGTAACCGGTAACTGAAGATCTACACGAAGCCGGGTCGCGGCGTCGCGCTCGGGCCCTACTCGGACGATGTCGTCGGCCCATGTGTCAAAGGTTCAAGCGGGCTGGCGGCGCCACAGTGTGCAGGTCTCGACTGCAGCGGTCAACTTAGCTCTCCTCCTTTCCCGGCGTCGATGGCCTATGCCTGCCTGGCCACGGCTGACTCGTTCGGGTCGCGCGGCCGAAGCATCGGCGGCAGTCCGTGCTCCTCACGCAAGATGTTGAAGATCTCGGAGCCCTTCAGAAACCACGAGAAGCCGAAGGCGAGCACCGCGACCGTTTCGCCCACAAACACGGTGTAGTTGTTGTCAGACCCGCGTGCGGCAAGCGCGACACTTGCGACAACGGCGACCCAAATTACGATGGCGCAGCCCCGATGGACCCTCCGCCATCTGGTGCGCCACCTCACCGAACGATCCTCGCGCTTTCCGTCGCGGTTGCCGAAGCGGAAACAGATTATGCCGAGCAGGCCGAACAGCAGCGCGGCAAATGCCACATGAAGTATGGAGATAGTCGTCGAGACGGTGTGTGGGGCGTTGGTCGGGAAGAGCGCGACGCCGACGGACAGTAAGCCTGCCACGAAGCTGATCACGCTATCCGCCAGGTTGCGGCGGGCGGCGAGGTATACGAGCAGGCCGGAACCGATGGCCCAAAGACTGCCGACGAACCAGTTGCGCATGTCGGAGTGGTAGTAGTCGCTCAGCGATGGCAAGATGCCGGACTCCCCGAACACCATCCAGTTTCCAATGACTAAGACGAATGGGAGGATAATGCCGATGACACCAACAACTACTCGAGTCTTGAGGAAAGACTTCCGGAAAAAGCGGTCGTCCTGACTTTCATTTTCTGGCGCCTCTATCACCGAAAATCACCACCCATTTCCTTGATCGTCGGACCTACTCGATATCAGCCTTCTGACCTATGTCAGCTGCCCGGCTGACAGGCTAACTAAACTCACCCGGCGCGGGTGAGACGCGGCCGCGACGTTGCGCGGCAGGTTCCTGTTCTGACTCAATCCGGCGCACGCAGAAGGACCGGCTGTGGTGCGATGCCGGGTTCGCCGCCGGCGCGCTGCTGGCGGTCTGATCGCTGCCATATGGGGCCTCACCATCGCGGTTTGGGTCGTGGCCGCGCTCATCGCCGGCTCCGGACTCGTCGTCACCGCTCGCATATATGAGACCCACTCCCATTCGGGCATCGGTCGCTGATCGGCGCGTCAAGATCCGACGGCTCGACGGGTCGCCGGCAGCTGCTCAGGCGACTGTTTCCGGGGATCGGGACAGTTGGGTCACGGGCACACACGACACTGGACCTGTGATGAGTATCGGCGTGCTCGAGCTTGCGCGCGCGTCCTTCGCCCAGCGCTTATGGGGTGACGCGTACGCGCAGTTCGTAACCGCGGAGGCCGCTACGCCACTCGGTCTCGACGATCTTGAGAAGCTCGCACTCGCGGCGTACCTGACCGGCCATGAGCAGGAATCCATGATCGCGTGGACCCGTGCCCACCGGGAAGCCATCCGTCGTGACGATCCGCAGCGGGCCGCCCGGAACGCCTTCCTGATCGGGTCTGGCCTGATGTTCCGAGGAGAGACCGCACCGGGGCTGGGATGGTTCGCGCGCGGCGGACGCGTACTAGAAGGCTGCGGCGAGTGTGCAGAACAGGCGTGGCCGCGCATCTGGAACGCCTTTGCGCAGATGTGGGGCGGAGACGCGGAGGGGGCGCAGCCTACTTTCGCGGAGAGCGCGATGATCGGTCAGCGTTTCAACGACGCCGACCTGCTGACAATGTCGCACCTCGGCCAGGGAATGTGCCTAGTCATGCAGGGCCAAGGACGCGACGGCATCGCCGTGCTGGATGAGATCATGGTCGGGGTCACGTCGGGTGAGGTGTCACCGATGTACGCCGGAATCGCATACTGCACAGTGATCGCCGGCTGTTCGGAGGTCTTCGATCTGCGGCGTGCCAGGGAGTGGACGGCCGCACTCAGCCGCTGGTGCGACTCCCAGCCCGACCTTGTCCCCTATCGGGGCAACTGCCTGGTCCACCGGTGCGAGCTGATGCAGCTGGAAGGCGCATGGACCGACGCGATGGAGGCCGCCCGCCAAGCCTGCGACCAGCTGTCTGCTCCGGTCAGGTGGGACACGCTCGGGTCGGCCTACTACCAGCGCGGCGTGCTGCATCGATTGCGTGGCGAGTTCGCCGAGGCCGAGGAAAGTTACCGCAGGGCCAGCGAATCCGGCCACCAACCCGAACCGGGCATGCCGCTGCTGCGGCTTACGCAAGGACGTAGCGACGTGGCGGCCGCCGTCTTGCGCCGGGCCCTGGAGGAGACGCAGGAGCCGCCGGCACGGGCTCGCCTGCTCCCCGCCCAGGTCGAGATCATGATTGCCTCCGGGGATGTGGTATCGGCCCGCGCGGCCGCCGACGAACTCGGCCAAATCGCGGAATTTCTCGACGCGGCCTACCTACGCGCGGTGGCCGCCTCGGCAGCAGGAGCCGTGCTATTCGCGGAAGGAGACGCACGATCCGCGTTGCCGAAGCTCCGCGCGGCCGGATCGGCGTGGCGCGGGCTGGACGCTCCGTACGAGGTCGCACGCGTCCAGGTGCTGATCGGTCTCGCCTGCAGTGCGCTCGACGATCCGGAGACATCCGCGATGGAGCTCGAAAGCGCGCGGAAGGTATTCGAGCAGCTGGGGGCCAAGCCGGACATCGAGCGGCTCAATGTGCTCCCGAAACAGACGTACGGTCGGGCCCCCGGTGGCCTGACCGAACGCGAGGTGGAGGTGCTGCGGCTAGTCGCATCCGGCAAGACCAACCGGGCGATCGCGAGGGAACTCGGCCTGTCCGAGAAGACGATCGCCCGCCACGTCCACAACTCTCTTACCAAGATCGGGGCGCCGTCCCGCGCGGCGGCCACCGCCTACGCCTACCAGAACGGCCTGATCTAGGGCCCACTACACAGAAGTGACCATGGCTCCGCGCAACTCCTGGATCGTTTGGCCGAAGCGCTCCAGTCTGGGTCTGCCTAGCGTTCTTCACCTCCGGAAAGTTCGCAGAAAGGAGCCGGAGATGACAGATCTGCAGCAGGACACAGCGCAGCACAGCAAGCACGGCTGGCCCGTGGAGGCGTGGGATGCG
>DASUYM010000155.1:0-3241 GCA_036377435.1 Propionibacteriaceae bacterium | reverse complement strand
GGCACCGCCAGGAGCAAGGTGACTAGCTCTGCGTTGCTGGAAGCGGCTCGACAGGATCAACGGCGCCGGCAGAGCCGGCGCCGGCCTGCGGGCGGGCGCCAGAGGCGCCCGTCCTCGGCCGAGCAGTGGGCCCCTGTCTGCTGATGATCCCACCGCTTAGGCACGCGGCGCCGTCGACTGAATGACCGCCTGGATGTAGGCCGCGGCATTATTGACAGCGGTCTGCCAGGCAGGGTCGTGATCCCATCCGAGCAGCGAGACCTCCGCGTCGCAAGCGTTGATCGCTGCTCTGCAGATGTTGGCCGCAATGAAGTGCACACGGTCGCTACCTGTGACTGTCGCAGCCAGGTACGGCCCGAGCTCGATCTCCTCGGCCGCGGTGTCGGGTTCCATGCTCGAAATGAGCGCGTACTGACTCGCATGCACGACGCCTGAGAGATAGCCCCAGAGCGGACCGCCGCCCGTGAGGCTTGCCTTCGGGTCGATCCGGAGCACCGCAGAGATCGCTTGCGTAGTGGTTGGCTTAGTCTCGCCGTCGACGCTGATCGTCTTGTCGTTGCAGACAATCGTCCAGCCCTTCGGCGCGCCTCGACGCACCCTCGCCTTGAGCCTCTTGCTCCGCATCACCAGCTCATCCATCCTCAGGCGTCGAAGCTGTTGAGCATCTGCGAGTTGCCAGACCTTCGATCGCTTGATCCTGAGTTCTACGCCGATGTTCGGGTCCCCCAGCCAATATGCCCAAGCGAAAGCCTCCATCGCTGCGCGGGCAATGACGAGGTGCGCATAGACGGGGATTGGAGCTGACGAGAAGAGGTGGGCAAAAGAAGCGGCGTGGTCGACGCCGGCCCGATTGAGCATGCCGACCATCGTGTGCGCATTGTGCGCTGGCTCTGGCCAGGCCTCGCTGGCGAACCGCGCCTCGGCGGCGATCTCCGCCATTGCGCGCGAGCTAGCAGCGGCGATGTAGCCATGCCTCTCGTTCATCGAGATAAAGGTGTTAGCCAGGGCGTCCAGAGCCCTCGTACCAGGCAGCATCACGTTGGCGAACTCGTCGTCGCTCACGAACCCCTTGTGATCTGAACTGGTCGTCACTCATTGAGCATCGCGCGCGGCGAGCCCGTGTCAGTTCGTGCCGGATACCGGCCGACCGTGCGCTGATCAGCGTCACCTACGGCCAGTCAGTCGGTTGCGCCCAGCTCGGTGCGATCCGGGTCGGCTCCGAGCAGCCGAATCAACGCGAGGCCTGGCGGGCCGACGACGGCGTAGAGGGTGAAGGTGCGTCCGGCGGCCTCGTGCTGCGCCCACTGGATCGCCTCCTGAACGTGGCAGCCGGTTAGCTCCCACTCGTCGGAGCGGCCTCCAACATCCCAGAAGTACACGCGGTAGTCGGACTCGTGGACCTCCCACTCCTGATCGCGGGGATCGACTGGCCGTGCGTCAAATGGCATGTCATAGCCTGCCCCTTTCTAGCTGGTGTTGAAGGCGACTTAATGCAGTCCACTCGGCCGAAGGGGTTGCTCCCAGGGTCGCTCCCGCTAGGGGCTCCAACCTGGGATGACACCGAATCCCACCCGATCGGTCCAACTAGGCTCAGCGCATGCAGGCTGGTGGGCGCGATGGCTGGAAGCTCCGACAGGGGTGGGTGGCAGTGACCCTGGGCATTGCATTCGTCGGCTGCGCGTTGAGCATGAATTGGATGCGACGACGGTTCGCTCGATGGGCCCCTGAAAGGTCACTCTTGTTTCCTGGCAAATATGCGCTTGGGTTGTCAGCGGTGGACGACGCCTGGCTCGCGCTGGACAGCCGTCCTGAAGAGGCTGCCAGGATTGCGTCGTCCTTGCTTGACGAAATAGCTCAAAATCCGATACGGCACTCGCGAGACGAGTGGCACTCTGCGCATCTAATTCTAGGACACGTGCACCTTGACACCGGTGAGGTAGATTCGGCAGTGTCCGAGTTGTTGATCGCAGTACAGGACTGCAGGGGCGACCCGGTGATGCTGAGCTTTGGTCCGGACATGTCGCTAGCAACACGGCTGTTGGAAGTCGGAACTCCAGCCCCTGTGTTGGCGTACCTCGAGGTCTGCTTTGAGTTCTGGAGAATGCCAGGTGCCAGGCGCCGTATTAAGCGATGGTCAGCGACCATTGCGTCAGGAGGTATCCCGGACTTCGGACCGAACTCATCACCGGGACTTACCGGAGCACGGGTTCGAAGTCGTGAGCAATTGCCGTGAAGTCGCGAAACGCGGCTCCCCTCGTCGGGAGATGGAGCCTGCACGATCGGGGCGGCGCTATCGCGCGTTCATCGCGCGGTCGCGGTTGTTCCGGGACGACCGGCGCCATTCGAGCAACGCGAAGACCACGCTGGCGCCGTACGTAAGCGTACGCACGTTCGGCATGGACTAGGCCCGTAATGCCGTGCTCAGCCGTGCCACGCACGTGCCACACGACCCGAACCATCGAGGTCGCTCCAGGCCGCTCTGTCCGCGTCGGCACCCAGCTCAATTCACCCAGCCCCTTCGTCCACACGGTTTGCAAGCAGGGGGTCGTGGGTTCGAATCCCATCGTCTCCACTCCGTGTGACCAGGGCGTCAGCCCTCGGTCGGATCGTCGCCCTGGCTGTCCGCGGGGCGGGGGGTCAGCTTCCGCAAGTGGCCCCGCTGATCGCCCCACCCCTCGGGCCCGTGAACACGAACGCGGCCAGGGCATCACGGCTGGAGTGAAGCGCGAGGTGCGCAAGCTGACCCGGTTCTCGACATCGAGCCCGGGCCGATCACCCGCGTGTATTCCGGTCCCAGCCGACCGGGACGCCAGCTCGCCCCAGCGACGAGACGTCGGACGTCCGGTGGGCCTGCGCCGACGAGCTCGCGGCGGACATCACCACCAAGGTCCTCGGCGCCCGCCAGCCCTTCGCTGCCACGACGGCGAGCACCGTGCTCCAACCCCGAGACATTCTGCGCACACGGACGTTCGGGGCCGCACGCGTGAGATCTGCGCGTTGCCGATCCCGCCGGCACGCGGACTGTGCACCGGGCCGGTGAGAGGAGCGAGCAAGCCTATTCGTAGGCGAGTTGGGGGGTGATCGGTCGTCGGGCGAGGACTCTGGCGGGGATGGCGGCGATGAGGCCGTACAGCGTCAGGGCGGCCAGGATGGTGGCGACGTAGGTGAGCAGGCTGAGTCCGATCGGGCCGAGGGGACCTCGGGTGGATGATTCGTAGAACGCGACCCCGACGGGGATGCC
>DASUYM010000154.1:0-5986 GCA_036377435.1 Propionibacteriaceae bacterium | reverse complement strand
GGGTCCAAGACTCCAGCAGCTCACGATCACCCGATCGAAGGCCAAGCGGTTGCGCGCGCATTCCTCATTCTCGCGCACATCACTGTCAAACTACTTTAGACGCGCCGCACTAGCGGCGTCCCGGGCGCCACCGGCTATCTGCGCCTGCACGGTCTGGTGACGTAGGGCTTAGTGCCGGGGAGGTCAGTCCCCGGGTCGCCAAAGCCGCCCCGGCCGAGAGCTACGCCGCGTCGCAGGTAATGGCGCCCGCAGAAGTGTTGAGCCGCCAGAGACCCAGATGAGCATCACACGCTCTATGTCCTTCGCAGATATCTTCGAAGATCAAGAGACAGAGTTCAGCGCTACCTCGACGGAGCAGAGCCCGTGCTCGAGTCCACCTTCCGCTTCCGGCGCAGCTGCATCCCAGGTCGAGGTCGGGCAGCTCGGCAAATACCGGCCCTCCCCGCTCCTCCCCCCGATTTCGGGAAGACCATCACTCGAAAGCGCCTAGCGGCACCGTCGAGCAGCTGCTTGGCTCTGTTGGTGATCTAACTCCTCGTTGAGGTAGCCCTCATAGACCTCGAAGCGGGTAATGTCCAACGCTTCGGCCAGCGTGATGTTGCCTTGGACGCGTGCGGTTTGTCCCGCCGCGCGGAGTCCCTCTACCCAGTCTGCCAGCTCGGCCAGGTCAGCCTTTTGCATTGTCCCCACGTCGCCCCACGCTATCTGCTTGGCCTGGCGGCTGTGTGCGTTCATTTATTGTGTCGACGCCAGCCCACACGCCAAACGCTTGAAAAGACTCCTCGACGTTTTGGTTTCTGGCCTCTCAGAGAGGACCTGATCGCAAACTGACGAAAGCGTCGCCGGGCCGTGCGTGTCGGCCGCCAGACCAGACGCGCGCGCTATCGCGCCCATGCTGCAGCATTGACTCAGCGATGTCGCTCGCGACAACCTGCCATGTGCCCCAACTCGGTGCACGGTAAGCAACGTCTGGCTGCCCGCGCGCCCGAAGTCAAGCACCTGCGGTCGGGGACCGCCACCTGCCATCGTCAGCATGGTCTGCGGCATGAGTTCGCCATCCGGGCCTCGGCGGAGTCAACTGGCGGCGCGTTCTCGATCGTCGAAGGGCCCCACCCCATGGATACGTAGCTGCACATCCACCCAACCCGCACCTTGTTGGCCACCGTAGGGCTTGGCCTTGACGCCGGCGAGGACGGCGCCACACGCCCAACGCCGGGAGCAGGTCAAGATCAACCCAGAGCCCGGAAACAGATCACGTCACAAAGCCGGCAACAAGATCATGATCTCCAACTCAGGAGCAATGCAAATCTCGCGACCGAATTGGCAGTAATCGGATGCTTCTTAGTCGGAAGCACGTCAAAGAGTAATGATGGCCGCGTGACAGAGGCAGAGATCATCGAGTACGTCAGCGGTCTACCTGGGGTGGTGACTATCAGCGCTAGCGAGGAGAACGCCGCGCCAGCCGCCGCTTGGGGTGACACGTTCTTCTTCTACGATCCCGACGGGAGCACCGCCGAGAATCAGCGACTTCCATTCGCCACTCTGGTCATCCATGACTACGCGGCCTGGGACACCGAGTCTCACCTTGACCGGGACGGCATCTTCCGGGTCAACATCGCCATCGGCCGAAGCGGTTTCGAGCAGCTTCTGGGCCACGCGCCGACAGAGCATGCCGCACATCACGACGAGTTCGACTACGTGGCGACCGACGTACTCCTCCCGCATCCGATCTACGCGGCCCAAGGCTGGGTCTCGATCCTCAACCCGGCGGAGCGGACCAGCATGCAGCTGCGAGAACTGCTCGACCACGCGCATAGCCTGGCTGCGCGCCGACACATGAGAAAGAAAGGCTCGACCTTGGCATGATCGACGTCAGTTCAGGGCTGTCCCCGTGACCAGACGAGTCAATCCCGTCGATCCGAGATGAGTGTCGATGGTTGAACCTCACCAGCCGGTGATCAACACCTCGTCCACCCCCGAACCGCAAACGCTGCCAGCACGAGCCTGGCAGCAGCTCAGCCGCACCATGACTGGACCGCTGCATCACCCCGGAGACGAACGGTTCGAGGAGCTGGCAAGGCCAGCGACGAACCGGTACGCCGCGCCGCGCCCACAAGCGATCGCCCGCTGCGCCACCCCCACTGACGTCATCCAAGTGATCGACTTCGCTCAGCGCCACGAGCTGGAGACGGCGGTCCGCGGAGCGGGACATTCGTTCACCGACCACTCGAGCACGGCTGGGCTATTGATCGAAACCGGGCTCATGAACGCGGTCGTGACGCATGGTGATCTTGCCACCATCGGGGCCGGCGCCCGCCTCGCGGAGATCTACGGCGCGCTGCATAACTGTCGGGCCACCATCCCCGCTGGCTGTGGCCCGACAGTGGGGATCGCCGGCCTCGCTCTGGGCGGCGGACTAGGCGTGCTCGGCCGGACGTACGGCCTGACGTGTGACAGCCTTGCCGCTGCCCAGATCGTCCTCGCCGACGGTACTTTGATCACCTGCGACGAAGCCTCAGAGCCTGATCTGTACTGGGCGCTGCGCGGCGCCGGAGCCGGAAATTTCGGGGTGGTGACTGCTCTCACGTTCCGCACGATTTCCGAACCGTACGCGGTGGCCTTTCATCTCAGCTGGCCCGGCCAGAGCGCGTCCGCGGCCTTGATCGCATGGTTGGAATGGGCGCCCCAAACGCCGGATGCGATGGCGGCGAGCCTCGTCGTTCGAGCTCCTGCTGACCCCTCGGTTCGTCCACAGGCCAATCTGATCGGCGCCATGATCGCTGACGGGCCCGTCGTCGCAGGCGCTCTCAACCACTTCGAACAACTGGTCGGCGACGCCGAACGCCGCCGCCAGTTTCCGCCGGCACCGATCAGCGACGTGAAGGCGCGGCTCGCAGACGTCGGCGCCGAGGTCGGTGATGGCACCTCGACCGCGGTCGAGCACAGCGCCTCGGAGTTCTATGGCGAGCCCCTCCCGGCATCGATCGCGTCCTCTTTGGCTGACGCGCTGACAACGGACCGGATCCCAGGACAGGCACGCGAACTGGCCCTTACGCCGATGGGCGGTGCCTACAACCGGGTGTCAGCCGACGCGACTGCCTTCGTACACCGCGGGGATCAGTTCCTGCTGGAATGGACCGCCACCTCAGACCCGGCCCAGCCAGGTGCGAGCCACCATGCGGCATCCCGGTGGCTTGGAGACATTCGCACGTTGCGCGATGGACATGGCACCGGCCGCACGTACCAGAACTTCCCCGACCCCGAGCTGGCCGAACCGCTGTCGGCTTACTACGGAGAAAACCTGCCGCGGTTGCGCCACATCAAGGATCGCTACGATCCCGGCAACCTCTTCCATCACCGACAGTCAATACCTCCGACAACACAGCGGCACGCAACAGGATGAGGAGAGACCACTCCTGGCCCAAGCGTCGTGCCCGTCTGCCAGGAGAAGGCCGCCGAACTGCTGGATCTGCCGTTCAGCACGTACCGCCGCTGCCGTGACCGCGGCATCGAAGCGATCAGAGACTGGCTATGGGACCGGGACATCGACAGCACGTCACGCGCTTAGTCGCCCTCGGTCTTCTGCTCAGACTGGCTGACGTTCCTGTCCTCGTCGTCGGGGAGAGTGTCCTTCAGCGCGTCCCGGGCCGCTTCCCGGCCTTGGTCAATGGCGTCCTGCGAGCGTTCCAGTGGTCCGGCGTCAGTGTCGTCGGCCTCCGCTTGGTCGCTTTCATCGGCAGAGTCGTCAGTTTCGGTGTCCACACTGTCCTCGGGGAGGTCCTGGTCGGCGCGTTGTCCAGAGTTCATGGGCACTAGTCAACAGCAACTGAGCAGCGGCTGGCCTGGTCATTGGCGACGAAACGCACCACAGTCGCGACGTACGGACCGCAGCACGCAGGGGTCGGTGCCGCCCTCACAGTCCGAACCACCGACAGCTCGCCGACCTGCTGCCGGAGGGGCGGCTTGTCGAAATCGCTGGACAGCTACACCGTCGTTCCCATTGACCAACCGCAGCTTGCGGAGGCCGTACGCGCCTTCATCACGAGCACAGCTGCCCCCCGATAATTCACCTCGGTTGGGTGATGGTCAGGCGCGTCGGAGGGTGGGATTCTACGACCATGGAGAACCGACGGCCCAGTGGCACAAACGCACGAGCGCGCAGCGGTAGGCAACGTCCGCCGACGCCCTCGACGACCTCTCAGCAGCAAAAAGGAAAAGAGGCCGAAATGACATCCAGGACGATCAAACGATCCGGGGTGGCTGCCAAGAGGGCGTCGACCTCGCGTCAGAGCGATGTCGGGGCCGAGCGGCTGAGCCCTGAGGAGCGGGCAGCGGAGGGAAAGGCCGCACGCGCCAAGGCCCCATTGGAGGCACACGCGGACTTCCAGCCACGGAAGACACGCGATCCGGTGGCGTTATTGCTTAGTCAGGCCGAGACTCGAGTTCCTGACCTGGTGCCGATTCGACATGGCCGGATGCTGGTGTCGCCTTTCACCTTCTATAGAGGGGCGGCACTCGTCATGGCTGCCGACCTCGACACAACTCCGACACCAGGTCTGCAAACCCAGCTGTGCGGTGATGCGCACTTGTCCAACTTCGGCGCTTACGCATCGCCGGAACGTCAGTTGGTCTTTGACATCAACGACTTTGACGAGACACTGCCAGGCCCATTCGAATGGGATGTCAAGCGACTGGCCGCAAGCTTCGTGGTGGCCGGCCGGGACAACGGGTTCACGAGGAAGCAATACCGTAAGGCAACGCTGGCGGCGGTGGAAAGCTACCGCACAGCAATGCGAGCCTTCGCTGCGCAGCCGATCCTGTCAGTTTGGTATGCGCACCTCAACATGGAACAGGCCATAGCTGAGTACAAGTCGAGCCTCAGTGTTCGCCAGTTGAAGGAGAGGAAGGCCCGCCTGAAGGCGACGGAAGCTGCACTTGCGAAGGCGCGCACGCGCGACAGCTTGCAGGCGATCGGAAAGCTGACCACGATCGTGGACGGCAAGCGTCAGATCATCAGCGATCCGCCGCTGATCGTCGGGCTTGACGACATGGTCGACGTGGACCACGAGGCTGTGCGCGGTCGGCTCGGTACTCTCATAGCCACCTATCGCAACACGCTCCAATCGGACCGCCGGGTCCTGCTCGATCACTTCACCCTGACCGACATCGCCCACAAGGTGGTCGGGGTGGGCAGCGTCGGCACCCGGGCATGGATTCTGCTGTTGGAAGGTGGCATCGAGGCAGAAGTCCTTGTGCTACAGGCGAAACAGGCTGGACCGTCCGCCCTGGCCGACTACGCGGGCGAATCGGAATACGGCAACGATGGAGAGCGTGTGGTCGCTGGTCAGCACTTGATGCAGGCATCGAGCGACATCTTCCTCGGCTGGCTCCGCGCGCGACCGATGGGCAACCGGAACCAGGACTACTACCTGCGGCAGCTACGCGACTGGAAAATGTCCGCGGAGGTCGAGGACATGATCCCCGCGGGCATGCAGATATACGCAAGGTGGTGCGGCTGGACACTGGCTCGGGCCCACGCCCGTTCCGGCGACCGAATCGCTATTGCGGCATACCTCGGCAACTCGGCCAAGTTCGACAACGCCATAGCGGACTTCGCCGAGACGTACGCCGACCAAAACGAACGCGACCACGCTGCCATGGCAGCCGCTGTCGCCGATGGACGAGTTGAGGCACAGTCAGGCGTGTGACTGCGTCACCCCGAGCAGTCGACCGCGACTGCTAGCGCTGCGCAGATCTGCCGCATATGCCTATCGCTCGGTGCGGCCGGGTTGCTCTTTTCTATGCTCGGATGCTCTCAAAGCGGGAACCGGCCGCTGCTAACATCGCCGGTCGTGACGACGCCCGCTGCCGACGTGGAACTTGCAGACAGGCAGAAGGCGCTGCAGATGGAGACCGCTGCGCTCCTTGACGAGCTGGACCAGGCGGGTACCCTTCACCGACATCGGACCGCTGGAGGTAACCGGAA
>DASUYM010000153.1:0-11583 GCA_036377435.1 Propionibacteriaceae bacterium | reverse complement strand
GGGCACCTCTCCACAACTTTTCACTACAGCATTTGCCCGCCGACCAGCGGGAGTAGGTCCACGAGGAGCGCATCGTCCAGCGATGCGGGCTGACGACTAGAAGTCGCCCTCGCGGACATATGGATGGCTCCAGAGGATCAGCTGGAGCAGGACGGCCTTGACCCAGGCCTGGTACATCGCCTCAACCTCGTCCGGGGTGGCCTCGCCGTCGGCCAGAAATGGTTTCAGGGTGGTCGTAATTGGGACGAGCAGGGCGAGGACGTAGCGCAGGGGAATGTGATCGGCAGCTTGGACGCCATCGGTGCGGTTCTTGCCCCTGCGGGTGTGTCGTACGCCGATCTCGTGCTGGTAGTCAAGCCAAGCCTGGTCGAACTCCGCCCGGGCGGTATCGAGGATCCAGCGGCCGAACCGGCGCCGCACGGCGTCCAGGTATCCCTGATCGGGTTGGCCGTCTGGGCCGCTGAAGGCAGCCAGCAGGTGAGGGCTGGCACCTACGAAGCCGTACCAGACATCGAGGATGGCTTCGACCTGGGGAGCCAGCAGGTCACTCGATCGGCGCAGGGCAGTCAGGTCGTCCTCGCCCAGCAGCAGGGTCGCCTGCAGCAGCTCCAGCTCGCCGAGGCTTACCGGCGAGCTGGGTACGGCGTCGGTCCCGTAGGTGTAGCCGGGGATGTCGGTCTGGCTCATGGGGTCCTCCTCGGGTCGGTCGCGGTCGAGGCTCGGAAGGCTTCCCAGGTGTGGGCAGCCTGGTCGGCAGGGGCGGGGCGGTGATCGGGGCAGTCCAGGCGCAGCTCTCCGTCGCCAAAGGAGGCGTCGACGAAGTCGCAATGATGCGGGCGGGCCGGATTGTCGTGCCGAAAGGGCTGGAAGAAGCGGCAGGACACGCACATGCGGGCTACTGGAATCCGGCCCTTCTCTTGAAGCGTGCGGATCATCGCGACGAGCGCACGCAGGAAGGTGGCCTGCTCGGCGGTCGAGAGCTCGCCGACCGCTTCCAGCAGAAAGTCGGGCCAAGCAGCGGCGGCTGCCGCCTCGCGGCTGCCGGTCGGGGTCAGCACGACGACGACTCCCCGGCCGTCGCCCGCTGACGGTTTCTTGGTCACCAGGCCCTTGCGCTGCAAGGCGGCAACACTGTCGGAGGTGGTGGCGGCAGTGACGCCGAGCTGCTCCGCCAGGACGCGCGGTCGCAGACCGTCCGGATTGGCCCATAGCAGCGCCAGCACCTGGCCCTGGGTTGGGGTCAGACCGCGCCCTCCGGCCTCGGCCCAGGCCTGCTGCTTGAGGGCAATGCCGATCTTGGCCAGCCCGATCGTCACCCGCCTATCGAGCGGCTCGTCCGGCGGCAGCAGATCGTCAGCCGACATATGCGTACTCTATAGGACTCCTAACGACTTGGCGAGCTAATGCAGGCAAGCGGCGAAGATCTGCCGCCTCGTCAGCCCAACCAGAGCGGTCGTGACCCAACGGCCGCTTTCGTCAAGAAGCGGAACTCGCATAGAAACCGCGGATGATGAAGAGGGCTACTTGCGCTGTGAGCGGTAGTAGGTGATCAAGGACTGGGTCGAAGAATCTTGCTTGCCGAGGGCGTCCTGGTCACCGCCCACCGCGGGCGTCACCTGCAGCGCGAGCTGCTTGCCCAACTCGACACCCCACTGGTCGAAACTGTCGATACCCCACACCACTCCCTGGGTGAAGGTGATGTGCTCATAGAGCGCGATCAGCTGGCCTACGACGCGCGGGCTCAACTCTGGAGCCATGATCGACGTGGTCGGGCGGTTCCCGGGAAAGACGCGGGCCGGCACGATCGCGTCGAGGGTCCCCTCGGCACGAACCTCCTCGGCGGTCTTGCCGAATGCCAGTGCCGCAGTCTGGGCGAAGAAGTTGGCCAGGAACAGCTCGTGGACATCGTTGTCGCCGTCGACCAGGGGGTGCGCCGGATTGGCCACCGCGATGAAGTCGCACGGGATCATCTGGGTGCCCTGGTGAATCAGCTGGTAGAAGGCGTGCTGGCCGTTCGTGCCGGGCTCGCCCCAGAACACCTCGCCGGTCTCCGTGGTCACCGGCAAGCCGTCGTAGCGCACCCCCTTGCCGTTCGACTCCATGGTGAGCTGCTGCAAGTACGCCGGGAATCGATGCAAGAACTGGGCGTACGGGAGCACAGCGTGGCTTCCGGCCTTGAAGAAGTTCACGTACCAGACGTTCAGCAGGCCCATGAGCGCAGGCACGTTGCTGGCAAGGTCCGTCTCGGCAAAGTGTCGGTCCATGGCATGGAAGCCTGCTAAGAAGTCAGCGAAGTTGGCTGGTCCGATGGCGACCGCGACCGACGTACCGATTGCCGAATCGACTGAGTACCGCCCGCCAACCCAATCCCAAAAACCGAACGCGTTCTCTGGGTCGATGCCGAACGCAGCCACCTTGTCGAGCGCGGTAGACACCGCAACGAAGTGCTTGGCGACGGCGGCATTGGCTGCCTCCTCGCCCGCTTCGACGGCTCCGGACTCGCGAAGCTTGTCAAGCAGCCAGCTGCGGGCCAGGCGCGCGTTGGTCAGCGTCTCCAAAGTGGTGAAGGTCTTGGAGGCAACAATGAATAGCGTGGTCTCCGGATCAAGGTCCTTGGTCTTTTCTGCTACGTCAGTCGGGTCAATGTTGGAGATGAATCGCGCCGTAAGGCCCGGCTTCACGTACGGCTGGAGGGCCTCGTAGACCATCACCGGACCAAGATCAGATCCGCCGATCCCGATGTTCACTACCGTAGTGATCGGTTTGCCGGTGACGCCCACCCATTCGCCGCTGCGTACCTTGTCGGCGAAGGCGTACACCTTGGCCAGCACATTGTGTACCTCGGGTATGACATCGGTCCCGTCGACGATCAGGCTCGATCCCTCGGGAGCCCGCAGTGCCGTGTGCAGCACCGCTCGGTCCTCGGTCACGTTGATGTGCTCCCCGGCGAACATGGCATCGCGACGCTCCACCCAACCCACCTGATCAGCAAGATCGACAAGAGCGCTCAGGACGTCCGTGTTGATCAAGTTCTTGGAAAGGTCGACGTAGAGATCGCCGGCGGTGAAGGTGAACGATTTCGCCCGAGACGAATCGGCGGCGAACCAGCCGCGCAGATCAGGTTCCAGAGATTCGTGGAGGGCCGACAGCCTTGCCCAGGCCGGGGTCGTCGTCGGATCTACAGGCTGGCTCATCAGGTTCCCCTCGTTGTTCGGCTGGTACCAGGTCACACTACTGAGCCGGACTCGCTCACCTCAATGACCTGCGCTGGTGCAGAGTGCGCCGCTGGTCGGTTCGATAGCGTGCGGGACATGGATTCCCGGCTGGCCAGGTCGCATCCGGAGCCGGACCGTCCGTACCCGCCGGGCGAGTCGGAGTTCCGCACTGACCTCGAGCGCATCCGGTTTGCGAGCGCCCTCTCGCGCCTGGCCGACGTCACGCAGGTGGTCACCTCGATGGCGACCAGTGGAGTAGTCCACAACCGTCTCACCCATACGATCAAGGTGACAGCCGTCGCTCGTGCGATCGCTGTGCGACTACTCCGCACTCAGGATCACGAACTGCTTCATGATCTAGGCGGTCTTGATCATGTCGTGGTACAGGCGGCAGCCACTGCTCATGATCTTGGCCATCCCCCGTTCGGTCATTTGGGTGAGCGGGTTCTTGATCGATTGGCACGGATGAGGTTCGGCTTGGCAGACGGTTTCGAGGGAAACGCACAGACCTTCCGGGTCTTGACCGAGCTGGAAGTGCTAGGACCGGACGAACACGGGCTCAACCTCACTGCAGCGACCCGAGCTGCGGTGCTGAAGTATCCCTGGGCCTGTTTCCACTATCCCGATCCACATCCGATCGTCTGGCCCATTCCGCCACGCGGCGCCGGGCACGCTCGCGGCACCGCGGGAGCAGCGAAATTCTCTGCCTACATCATCGACCTGCCGCAGATGCTGGATGCGCTGGCCGCATTTCCGCAGCTGCCGCCGGGGCGGCAAACCCTGGAGTGCTCGGTCATGGATCTTGCCGACGACATTGCGTACTCCCTGCACGATGTAGACGACTTTCATCGCTCGGGAGTGCTGCAGTTCTCTCCCGTGTCCGGCGAATTTCGATCATGGGCGAGCGCGCGAGCCGACTTCGCTGATCTTGACGACAGCGATCTGGTACGTGCCCACCGGCAGCCGGGCGCCGGCCTGGAGCGCCTGCGGCGGCGGCTGAAACGCAGAGACGGCTGGATTTTCGACGAGGACACCTTCGCGACAGCGGTGCAGACGGTCGGCGAGGAGTTCGTCGACGGCGTCCTGGCAACGCCGTACGACGGATCGATGGCCGCCGACGGCGCCATCTCCGGATTCACCTCGCGGTGGATCGATCACCTGATCAGTTCCGTCAGTCCGGACCCTGATCCGGCAGTCCGCTCCGGCTATGTTTCCATGGATTCGCCGGCATGGCATGAGGTGTCGGTGCTGAAGTTCGTCAACCAGTACTTCATCTTGGACCGGCCCGACCTGGCGATGTTCCAACGCGGTCAGGAACAAACCGTCGAGCATCTCGTCCTCGCATTCGAGGACTGGCTCTCGGACCGGATCGACGCAGGCCGGGCGCCGCGACGGCTACTGGATCTGGTGAACGCGGCAAGTTCCGCGTACCAGAGGGTGGCCAAGGAGCATCCGGAGTGGCTCGGCGGGAACGTCTCCGATGCCGAACTGGCCCGCATGGGCAGGGGTCGCGGGATCATCGACTTCGTCAGCAGCCTGACAGACGCTCAGACAATCGCCTTCGGCAGCCGGCTGAGTGGAGCGAGCGGGATGTTGTGGAGCAGCAGCCTTTGAGGAGCGGCGGTTGCAGCCCAAAGGACGCGCACTTCGACAGGCTCAGGCGCATTCATCGCAGGCTCAGGGCGCATTCAGCCTTCATCGTCCATGCTTGAAGCGTGGAGCTGATTGCTGAAGTGTGGCGGCGGGCGATGGCAGTCCAGCCGCCGCCGGCACCCGTCGTGGTCGTCCTGGCAGCGGTGATAGCCGGTGCTCTTGTGTTGCCACGCGCGATCTGGCCGTACACCCGGATGCTGGTCACCATCACCCATGAGGGCGCCCACGGCGTCGCAGCGCTCCTGACTGGCCGGCGCCTGCAGGGCATCCGACTGCACTCGAACACGTCCGGTTTGACCGTCTCCAGCGGGCGACCGAGCGGCCCCGGCATGGTGACGATGCTCCTGGCTGGCTACCTCGGACCGGCCGTGGTCGGCTTGGGTGCCGTCGGCCTACTGATTGCTGGGCACAGCCTGGGCTTGCTCTGGTTGTTCGTGATCTTGTTGGCGCTGCTGCTGGTCCAGATCCGCAACTTTTATGGATTTGTTCTGGTCATCGGCTGTGCGGTCGTACTGATCCTGGTGAGTTGGTACCTTCCTGCGACGATGCAGTCCGGGCTGGCCTATGTGCTGACCTGGACCCTGCTGCTCGCGGCGCCCAAACCGGTGCTCGAACTCATCCGCCAGCGACGAGGGAGGCAGGCGGCGCATTCCGACGCCGATCAGCTTGCAGGGCTGACCCGCGTCCCGGGCACCGTGTGGGCGTATGGATTCCTGGCCGTCAACTGCGGCGGCCTCGTCCTCGGGTCCGTCCTGCTCCTACCGGTCCTGGCCGAGCTGGGCCAGAACGTGGCAGAGCAGCTCGCGGCCGCCTGAGAACGCATGACACGGCTCCCATCCGGAATCGGATGGGAGCCGTGTCGGTTGCGAGTCTTGTTACAAGACGTTGCCAGCGCGCTGAGCAACCATGATCAGTTCGTCACGCATGGACGGGGTGGCAGCGTTGCTGATCGCTCGATTCAGTTCCCGTCGCGTGCGGCTGATCTCACGGTGGCTACGGATGGCCTTCGAAAGTCGTGACATGTCGACCATCCTTTCTGTGAAGTGATTTCCTTGTTTGGAAGGTCATCTGGGTAACGCCAGCACCCGCTGGGATATTCCTGAGCTTGTCGCGGGACCCGAGTTGCGGCTTCGATGTCGCGGCGCGACGCCCGCGCGGGCTAGGCGAACCTGCACTGGCTCGAGCGTTTTGTCTGCGGTTCTCCAGTGGTGCAGTTTCAAGCATCTTAAGTTCGCTACGCCCGCGCGAGCGTCGCGCCGCTCGAAGGCTGCGACACGCCCAGCCGCATCCCAGAGCAGCTCCAAAATATGCGGGTCAGGCCGCCTGACCGAACCGCCGGTCGCTCAAGATCACCCCGGCACGCTCCAACTCCGCCTCGACGCGAATACGTTCGATGTCGCGTTCGAAGCCGATGGAGTCCCGTTCCAGATCGTGTTCGATTTCGAGCATCTCGCAGACCTGCATGAGCAGCTTGTCGTACGCGAGCCGGTTGCCCATCTGATGGGCGGCGGAGCGATGGGCATCGGTACCGAGAATCGCTCGCAACCGCCGCAGGTCAGCGGCAAGCTGCTCGATCGGGACACCTTGCTGGTGACGCAGTTCGCGTACGGCCTGCCGGTGCGCGGCCGCCGAGGAGCGTCGGTCTCGCCACCGACGTAGGCCTGCGTCCCACCTTCCGACCAGCAGGTCGTAGATGACCACGCCCAGAATGGGGATAAGCACCATGAAGGCGACGGCGATACCACCAAGTATCACCTGGTACAAGTCCACCGCCATGAAATAACACTAAGTCGGGCTCTGAGGGTTCACAAGCCACGGCCGGACCGTGAAACAAGCCGTTACCTTTTGGGTACCCCGGCGGCGCTAGACGGCTCGCCGCGCAGGCCTCTCCGGATCACCTCTCTGCGCTGGGATCCGCCACCTATGTGCGCCGCATCCTCGGCGCAGGACTAGGCGGTGCCGCTGTTGCCGTACACCGAGACGTGCACGTGGTCCATGTGATTGGCGGTTGGTGAACCCCGATCCGACATCGATCGCCAGCCGTCCGAACTCCGCTGCACAGTCCAGATCTGCTGCCTATAGATGACCTCGCTCACGCCCAAGCTCTTTGCATTGGCTCGCACCCACTTCGCCACGTCCCAACCGACCGAGGAGTCAGAGATCATGCAATCGAGAGCACGACCTTGTCCGTGGTAACCGCTCGAGCTCCTGAGGCCAAGGAAGCTCCTGATCTGGGGATAGCGATGACAGAGGGCGCGATGGACGCGGATTGCGTCAGGTGTGAGCCCCGACTCGACCGAGGACCCTCCTGGGCAGGGTGCTCCAGATATACCGCCGCCAGCGCCGCCGCTGCTGCTTGCCTTGGTGGATTTTGGCTTCGTGTCCGAAAGGTACTTGTTCTTCACCCAGCGACCCTTGCTGCGGTAGGACACGTACCGGAACCCGTTGCTGATGGTTTTGGTGACAGCGAGTTTGGTCCCTTTATCCACCACCGTCACCACCGACGAGCCATCCCTGGGCTCAGTCCGCACATTCAGATCAGTGGTGGCGTACTTGCTACCGGTGATCTTGAGCCTCAGGATCGGAGCGATCGTCTCCGAGGCGGAACTCTTGGGTTTCGGCATCGAGGCGATGTTGACTGGCGGTCGCGTGACGCGCCGACTGAGCTCCTGCTCTCCTGCAGTTGTCTCGCTGGGAGACGAGTCGACAGACGTGGAGGCTGGAGCTGGATACGCAACCTGTGCGTTATCACCTGGCATTACTGCACCGGCGACGCCTACGCCCAACGCCGTGATGACTGCCGCTGGAACTGCGATTCTTGCTGCGCGCGCCGCCATGGGCGGCCGCATGGCCCTTCGTGGGCGCGGTCTAGACACGTGTTCTCAATCCCCCGAGAAAAATGAGACCAAAGCGTTATCTCCCGCAGGAGTCTAAACACTTCGATCACGATTGCCCAACCCTGACGCCGAGTTTGGACGATTTTTTTCCTCCAGAAGGCGAGATTTAGGCCAAAGCGGACAGGAAGCTAACAGTGCGCCGGATTCTGCCACCAGCCCTGGTCATCATTTCGTTACCTTCGCAATGCCTCGTCGAGGTGGCAGCACCACTCGGCCGTCGGTGGTGGCCGCACTAGCTGCACGGACCTGCCCCTGGGACGGGTCGGCATGATGGTCAGCCAGGCCCGGCCTGCGGTCGGAACGTCCTGAAGGCGGAATGGACGGCTCCTGTGTCCCCACCGTCAGTGATCATTCCAGCGCTGCGCGATCGGGCGGTCCGTGATCACGCGGGCCGCCGCCCGCGGACTGCGCTTGTAATCCGACACGAAGGGGCTGTCGCCGATCCAGTATCGCCAGGGTCGATCCGCTTCGACGGAAACCCCGACTCGGGGTCCGAACATGATCATCTCCGCTTCCCTCGCTGGAAACTCGAGCGTCAATGGTCCGTCGCCGAGCAGGTCGCAGCCCTTGTGCTCACCGTGCAGGCCGAGTGCTTGAGTGAGCCGGCCGGGACCCCGCGCCAGATCACGATCGCTTGCGCGGGCTCGTCGCAACCTGGCCACTTCAACGCCCTCGACCACCTCTCCGGCCCGCATCAATACTCCGCAGCCGACCCCTTCGGGCCCGCAGCTGATGTTTCCAGCCCAGTGCATGCCATAGGTGAAGTACAGGTACAGGTGGCCGGGCGGGCCGAACATCACCGCATTCCGGGCTGTGCGACCGCGATACGCATGAGACGCCGGATCGGTGGCACCGTCGTACGCCTCGAGCTCGGTCAGCCGGACTGCCACCGGCCCATGCCGTACCACGCCACCGAGCAGCCGCGGTGCCACCTGCTCGACCGGCTGGCAAAGGTCTGCTCTCACGGGAGCACCTCGACGGTTCCCGCCGTCCCGTCCACTCGCACCCGATCGCCGGTCCTGAGCCGCATAGTGGCGTTGCCGCAGCCGACGACCGCCGGAATGCCGAGCTCGCGCGCAACGATCGCTGCGTGGGAGAGCGGCGCGCCGACATCGGTGATCACCGCTGCCGCGCGCGGGAACAGCGGGGTCCAACCAACGTTGGTGATCGTCGTGACGAGCACTTCGCCGTGCTGAAGTGCAGCACCATCAGCCGCATCCCTGAGCACCCGCACCGGGGCCTCGACGACTCCGGCCGATCCGGGGAAGCCGCGCACCGATACCTCGGATTCGTTCACGCTGCCCTCCATGAAGATGTCCGACCGGCGGTTCGGGTCAGCCGCCCAGGTATAGGGGTTGAAAGCGCCACGGATCAGAGCGGGATACCTCGGCAGCGCCGAATAGGCCTGGTACGCCGCGCGGCGACGATTGATCAACGTCGGGCTGATCGTCTCGCCCTCGAGAACCCGAACGATCTCCGCCTTGTCGAGAAAGAAGATGTCGTCGCCCAGCCCGCTGAGTTCACCGGCCCGCAAGGCGTACGCGCGCAGCACCCAGAAGTATCGGATCACCTCTGTGCGGGCCCGTTCCCGGTCGCGGGAGATCTTGGCCCAAACCCGCAACTGATGCCGCAGGACCCGGGAATGCAGAGGGTGCCGCCGCTCCAGCTCGGCCCATGCGTCGCTGCGCTTCTGCTCCTGAATGCGGAGCATGTCGCGATAGCTAGTCGCCGCCGCCGCGCGGGCAGCCAACTGGGTGTCGATCCAGTTTGGATCCTCGCCAGGCCGCGGCAATGAGATCTCGAACTCATGCGGCCCGCGGTGACCATAGCGTCGATTGAACGTATCCCGGTCGATCTCACCAGCCGCGACCTGCTCCAGGCCGTCCAGGAGCCCGAGACTCGCCAGCTGCCCGGCCTGGGCGCCCAGCCCGGCGGTGAGCGCGTTCGCAGCGGCATCGCCGACCAGGCCCTGCAGCCGCTTCCGTGTCGTAATGAACGACGCTCCACTGGATCGGGTCGCGGCGGACAGCATCCAGCTCACTCGATGGAACTCGGGACTGAGTACGTCGGTCCAGAGATCTGCGAGCTGGACCGGGGTGGCTACCGCTGCAATGTCGGCCTGGCGGCGATCACAGAGCGCCGGATGCTCGGCGAGGTAGGCATCCAGCACCTTAACGTCGCGGCGAGCTTCTCCGAGCACGTGTAGGCCCATCGGCAACACCGCGCGCAGGATGTCTCGCTTCCGTGCCTTCACCGGCGGGATCTCAAGATCATCGGGAAGCCTTCCGAACACTTCCTCAGTCAGGCTGCGATAGCGCTTCTCGCTGATCCCCACTGCGGCGGAAAGCGTCGTCAACACGCTGAGGTTGAGATATATCCGCCCCCCGATCCGCCCGTAGCCGACGTACGGCGGGATGGAGGCCGTCGCCATCGCATCGGTCAGGAACACCTGGACCATCGACCAGGTCGCCGGTGTCATCACGTCCGGAATGGCCTCGCCCACATTGGTATTGGTCCACAGGAAATCGCCGGAGCGGCTGTCGTTCCACGGATCAGGATTGATCGCGGTGGTGATCGGCCTGGCCTGCAGCACGAAGAGTTGATCACCTCTGCGACACCACTCGATGTCAACCGGATCCTTGAAATGATCCTCGATCATGATCGCCAGATCGACCAGTCGCCGCGCTTGCGACTCGGTCAAGGCCGGTGCGTTCTGCCGATCTCTCGGGACCGGCTGGATGGTCGAGCCACCAGCAGTGAGCTCAGTCATGATCGTCTTCGTGTTGATCACGTTGCGCATAATCCGGCGCGAAGCACGCTCGACCGTGATCGCGTCCGGAGTCACCTGGCCACCGACGACGGCCTCACCAAGACCCCAGGCAGCATTGATCTCGATCATGGTGTCGTCGCCAGTCACCGGGTCGGCGGTGAACACGATCCCAGACGCCTCCGCGTCAATGAGTTCCTGTACCACGACCGCAAGACTGATCTTCTCGGGCTTGATCTGGTGTTGCGCCCGGTAGCTGATGGCGCGGGCGGTCCACAGTGACGCCCAGCAGCGGCGTACCGCGTCCAGAAGTTGATCAACGCCAGAGACATTGAGGAACGTCTCCTGCTGTCCAGCGAAGGAGGCGTCTGGAAGATCCTCGACAGTCGCAGAGGAGCGCACGGCCACCGGTGGCGAACCGAGTTGCTGGTAAGCCCGCACTATCTCGGCCGCTATGGCGGGCGGGATTTCGTGGCTGGTGATCCGTGCGGCAATGGCCGACGCGATCTGGTCGGTGGAGGTGCTTGCCGGATCGATGACTGTTGCCAGCTGTGCTTCAATCGAGTCCTGGAGATGGTGATCGGCGATGAAGTCGTCGTACGCAGCGGTGCTGATGTGGAATCCGTCTGGCACCGGCAATCCGGCCGACGCGAGCCGGGCAAGTGACTGACCCTTACCACCAATCTCGGGGAGGCCGAGACCCTCGTCTGCGAGGGAGCGAATGTATGTTGCGGGCATCTTGTCTTGCCTGGTGCCGTTTCGAAGCTAGCCGACGCTGACCCATTCCCCGCTCGCCGCCGACCGTAGCATCGCGTCGCAGATTCTTGCAGCCCGGGCACCGTCGGCGAAGGTGGGCAATCCCTCGGGGACCTGCCCAGTGCCGTCGTGGGCCTCCGCTGAGGCGTAGGAGTCGGCGACATAGTTCTCGAAGCATTGGGCGTAGCCCTGTGCATGACCCGCAGGCAGCGTGGACAGCCGTCGCTGTTCGGCCGAGCCGTGGTTGGGGTCGCGTACCAGCAGGTGCGCTCCCCACTCGCCACCGATCCACAGC
>DASUYM010000152.1:0-32263 GCA_036377435.1 Propionibacteriaceae bacterium | reverse complement strand
CCACAAGCTGGACCAGCACCGCTTCACCGCCCGCAACAGATCCTGCTCACCACAGACATTCAGGTAGCTCTCCTGCTGACCGGCGAAACTGGCTCCCGGTAGGTCTTCGGCGGTGGCCGACGAGCGAACCGCCAGCGGGATCGGTACCTGCCCATCCGAGCAGAGCGCCGAATGCGCCTGTCCAATCTCACTGGCAACATTCGATGGGATGCCTCCGCCCTCGAAGAGTCCCCGGATCTCGGCCGAAACCTCCTCAACGTCTCCCTGAGGATCACCTTTCGCTAATCTGAGAATCCGCGGTTGAAGACCGGTTTCTTGCACGAATGCCCGGTACGCGGCAGTGGTCACCACGAACCCGGCCGGGACAGGAAACCTCGCCCGCGCCAGCTGACTCAGGCTTTTCCCTTTACCGCCGGCGGTAGCCAGCGTCGCCGCCGACGAACGAAGTGGAAGAACGAACGGCGCCATGGCGCCTCCCGTGATCGTCGTTGTTCAAATCTCCCGTGAACTATTGATCGGATGGAAACGTCCGGGGTCACTTCCTGGTTGGTTAAGCACGTCGTCAGCGGGCAACCGCGGCAAAGCCGACATCAGGAGAGATCTGCCCCGACATATCAAGCCGCTCCTTCCGATCGGGCTCCTACCCCCAGAGGGTATGCCGCAGGACCAGAGCCTTCCCAGGGCCTAAAGGCCCGATCGAGGCAGGACTTCTGACGATGGGCTGACGTCGGTGTTTTTATCGGGACGGAGTAGGTTCGGTTCAGGCAGCTCTTGCACCGAGGTGTGCCTTGATAGAGCTCAGCTGCCCCGGACCCAAAATCGGTGCAACCGGAAAAACCAATGTGGCAGAGTCGCATTAACGAGGCCCCAGCCCACCGGAATGCGAAGACGTCAATTCTTCTTCAGGCGGTGTTTCAGATCGCCTTATTTCACGAACCTGTTTGCGGGTCTCCGCCTTGCGGCGATTTCAAGCGGTGGTGGCTTGTCGGTAGAAGCGTTGGTTTCCCGGGGGACCTTCGGCCTTATAGCCCATCTCGGGTAAAGAGACGGCGATGATCTGCTGCAGGGCCATCGGGAGGTACGGATACTCGAGTGACAGATAGTGTTGGACAACTGGGTCGCCGCGGCGCCGTTGGATTTCGGCATAGATTTGTCCCACCGTGAGCCCGTCGTGGGCTTCCAGAATGTCCCGCAGGACGGCCTGGAAGTGTTTATGCTCGAAGAGCAGCGTCCCCAAGAATGCGATGGCTTCTTCCTGACCGCGGTAGACCATGTGATGGTGGCCGTCGGTCAATAGTCGTATGGCACCGGCAGAGGCCATGGCCTGGCATCTTTCCAGCATGGCGCGGATTACCGTACCGTTTGAGCTGGGAAAGGTGGGAAAGAGCGGAAGGGTGAGGTCAGCCGTATGAAGCAGCTGGTGCTCCGGGAGGTAGAACAGCACTTCGTCTGGTGTATGGCCGCGCGCTTCGAGGACCCACACTTCATCGTTCCCCAGTACCCAGCCTGTCCAGGGCACGTTTTCGACTACTAACGGCTGCCTCGGCAATGATTCATATGTCTGGATCGTTTCCAGCGAGGGACGTAGTGGCTTGAATTTTCTGAGGTAGAGGCGGAAGAATATCTCGAGCGTCCGCTGTTCGCCCGCTAACACTTTTGCCACATCGCGCAGCAGGCCGACGGCCCGCCACCGCAGGCGGTGAGTCTGGAAACCGGTCGCCGGATCGTAGTATTGGCTGAGTCTGGAAAATTGTGCGGCAAAGTAGGAGTGTGCATCTAGCAGGGAGAGGCCTGCTTGTGATAGATAGTGATGCCGCTCTTTGGCCTGTACGAGATGGATCAGGTCATTGTTGCCGACGTGATCGGCGTGCCCGTGACTATTCAATAGCGTGAAGGACTGCGCTGGCCCCGCGTCGTGCACCACCTTGAGAATGCTCGCCCGCACGGTCAGACCGGCACCGCTGTCGATCAGATACAGGCGATCGCCGTTTCGATACACCAGCGCATTGGGTACATCCGCCGGCATTTCGCCGATCACCACCCAGAGATTGTTCGCCAGTTGTACGACATCGCCGAGCATTCGATATGCCTCCTAATCCCGATGCTCGATGATCTTGGCCGTGTATCTCGGGTGGGATGTGCGGAAGAGTCTGTCTGGCTTGGGAAACTGAGTTGTGTCGATCCTCCAGAGTCACCTGACAGAGAGCCCTTCGAGGGGCAGGGTACCGCGACCTCGATCCCGAGATCACGCTGGGCGCCAACGGGGCTGCGTTTCGCCTGCCGAGGCCGCGGCTGCTGGCCGATCTGGCCGATCGCTGCACGCTGACCGCGGAGTAGTCGCAGGCGCTGGCTCCGCTGCAAGCGTCGCGTCTAGTGCACGGTCCGGGGGGTCGTGGCCTCGTGGTGCACCTGCTCAGGTCAGCTCATAGAGCGGGCTAAGGATGCCTTGGCACCCGGCCAGTGCACCGAATCGGCACCCCAATTGGGGCGGTCGGCTCGGGTGCGGGTGCGTGCTGGCGACAGCACCGGACACATGCTCAGGTAGGGACCTGGACGCCCCTTGAGTCGGAAGCTCAGGCTCGTAAATCACGTCGCCTTTATTGTTTGCGGCCACCTGTCGAACGCCACGCGGTATAGGCATGATCCTGTCTGGCAATAACGAGATATTTCGTACGCTTTTTGCGCCAAGAATGAACAACCTCAAGAGCAGATCCGTAGCCAACCTTTCTGGCATAGCCGTTGAAGGTGGGTAAAAATCGCAAGAGGTGCCAAGCAATCGTTATCAATCTTGACGGTTTGAAGCCTGTTATATGAATGACATCCCACTTTGGAAGACTACCCTTGTCTTCCAACAAACGCTCGCTCTCAAACCCAATCATTCTTTCAACTGCGTTATTCTCCCAGAAGTGCCTTATGACAGGCTGGGAGAATTTGTATTGATCTTCGTAATAGTTTGATCGTCTTTCAGGTTTGGATACCACATATTCAACAACATGCCAAACAGGCTGGTTTTTAGCTACGCCATGCGGATAATACATGTCCATTCCTGGTTGAACACGAAGAACCTCTGCTCGTAGCAAACCGCTCACTATTACTGAACTCTTAATTTCCTGCCAGACCTCATCAGGGCTCACCTCCAAAGCAAGCACAATAACCCAATAGTCACTCCAAAGATTACCGGATTCTTTTAGTGGTTTATGGTTAAACGGCAGCACAGCCGCAATCTTCTTAGATGCTTGCAATGCAGGAAGATTTGGCGCCAGACTTAGTTCTACATCTTTTCTAGACAGTCTGCGGCGGCGTTTGGAAATATACCAGGTCAACCCAATCGCCTGAGTCTTATCGGTCATAATTACTGCTCAACATCTACTGATTTAACGACGAATCCATCTTAGACCGGTCGCCATTTCGCCTTTCTTGCGCCTGCGGGCCCTAGCACTGCGGCTCGCCTCGATGGTGTTAAAGCCGCACCAGCCTGGGATTTCCAACACTGGCAGTAACTCGGCGTCCGTAGTCAACGGATCCGGTCTCAGATTGGTGCGAGGGACCGACACATGATGAGGAGGTCGGGCTATCGCGCGAACTCGGCCCCGCGTGGTCTTTCGCGGCCCGCGCACGTCCGTGCTCTTGAGATGCGATGCCACATACTTAAAATACCCTACCAGGGTATGCAAACAAATGGATGCGAAATCACACCGCGAGATCTTGGCCCTCATGACCACAGATCCACAACGCACTCATGGCGTGCACCGACGGCGGCCCAACAACAAGATCCTCGACAACCCCTAGGGGGTATACAGTCGATCCGACGGCCGTGTGCGGCGAGATTAACCGCTAGGAACGAGGGCGCGATGGCCAGCTATATCGAGAGGAAAGATGACCATCTCAAGCGGCTGCGCCGCATCGAGGGACAGGTGCGCGGTTTGCAACGGATGGTCGATGAGGAGCAGTACTGCATCGACATCTTGACGCAGGTGGCAGCCGCTACCCGTGCGTTGCAGGCCTTTTCGCTGGATTTGCTCGACGAACACCTGAGGAGCTGCCTCTTGGACGCCGCCGCCGATGGCGGCACTGAGGCGCACGACAAAGTGCAGGAGGCATCCGCGGCGATTGCGAGGCTAGTCAAGTCCTAGCGACTTCGGCCCGCCGCCTCCACCAGTCTTGTGACTGGGGCGAGACCGCCAGAGCTAGCAATCGACCTTGGCCGGCGGCTAATGCAGACCCGGAACTAGCGGAGCGTCCACGGCGACACCGAATCGGGTTCTGGCTAACGCGAGCCGGGAGCAGCGTGTCGAACCGATGATGCGACCGACCTCACGGCCGCCGGAAATCGTCCCGACGGCCGTGTCTGATGCGTGGCTGGCAACTCCCTAAAGCGTCTCGAGGAGCTGTGTCACGGTGGTGATCTCTTCCTGCTGGCTGGCGGTGATGCTCTTGGCGAGGTTGATGGCGTGAGGGTTCTTGCCGCCGCTGATCTCCATCTGTGCCATCTGGATGGCACCCTCCTAACGGGAAGGGGTAATGAGTAAATCAGCTCGGTCATTCCCCCTTAGGAGGCGGGAGGTCGAACTCGGTACGGGCATAAGCGCCACGCCCGGTCTCATCTACAGCGCCTCAGGTCTCTCATGCTCACCGCCGGCTGCGCTTGTTACGGCGCGCCGTCCAAGCCAAGTAGGTACCGAGCGCACTGGCTGCACCGAGTCCGATGCCCATCAGCGGCCGCTCCCATCGGCCCCATAGGTTCTTGTCGCTAGAGGCGAGCTCGCCGATACCTTTGATGAAGGCAGCTGCGATGATGCCGGCGACGAGCCTGTTACCGACTCGCTCAACCCTTTCCATGAACGGGTCCAGTTCATCGGCACGCAGGTGTACCTCCACCCCGGAGCTGTCGACCAGATCTAGCAATCGGCGTAATCGCTCTGGCAGATCCAAGGCGAGTTGGGCAGCGTCAAGACCGGACCTCGCCAGCCGCTTAGCCAGTGCCTCGGGCGAGAAGTAGCTGAGTGTTAGCTGCTGCGCATACGGTTGAAGAAACTCGCCCAGGTTGAAATCGGGGTCTAGCTGGACGCCTATCCCTTCAACCATCAAGATGAACTTGGAGAGCATCGGAACCTCGCGTGGCAGCTGCAGGTGATGCGCCCGCAGTAGCGCCAACATCCGGCTGACCAGAGGGCCGATATTGATCTCACCGATTCGTCGGCCCCGGTAGAGCGACATGAACTCTGTCAGGTCCGCATTCAGCCGGCTACGGTCCACGGATCGTTTCATCACCGACAGTTCCAGGAGCGCCTCAGCAACTCGGCTGGCGTCATCGCCAGTGAGCGCCCTCAGCAGCGCACCTAGCTGTTCGCGCAATCTCTCGTCGACCTCACCGACCATCCCGAAGTCGATCAGCCCGATTCGACCGCCGGCCTCGATGAAGAGGTTCCCGGGGTGGGGGTCGGCATGGAAGAAGCCGTCTTCGAAGATCATCGCGTATGCTAGTTCTGCCGCCCGGCTTGCCAGCTCCTCGCGATTGATTCCCGCGCTGTCCAGCGCAGCCACATCGTCGACCTTGATACCGATAATGCGCTCCAGTGTCAGCACGCGGGATGTGGTCACCGGCCAGAAGACCTCCGGAATGTGGACGTTCGGATTGGAGGCGAAATTCAGGGCGAAACGCTCGGCGTTCCGCCCTTCCTGTAGGTAGTCCAGCTCGCTTCGCAGTGTCCGAGCGAATTCTGACGCCAGACCCGTGAGGTTGTAGTCGGCCGCGGCTTCCCAACGGCGGCTGGCTTCCATTGCCAAGTTCTGCAATATCTCAAGATCTTGTTCGATTGTCGGGATGACGTCCGGCCTCCGAACCTTGACCACCACAGCGGTCCCATCATGCAGGGTGGCTGCGTGGGCTTGTCCTATCGAGGCGCTGGCCAACGGTTCTGCGTCAAATTCGGTGAATAGCTCTTCAGGGGCAGCGCCCAGTTCCTGGTCAATCAGGGTTCGGATCGTGGACGCAGCAACAGGTGGCGCAGCATCCTGCAGCTTCGTCAGTTCACTCAAGAAATCGGGTGGCAGAAGATCGGAGCGGGTAGAGAGTATTTGACCGAGCTTGATGAACGTCGGGCCCAGCTCCTCAAGCGCTAGCCGCAGATGTTCAGGTGTCGTGTAAGGCTCCGACCGTCGTTCATGGCCGAGTACGCCGTGGTGGAACGGTATCCACCTGCCAAGCCCGGCAACGCTGGCGAAGAACCCAAGACCGTGACGGCTGAGCACATCCCCGATCTGCTTGTACCGCTCCACCCGATTGTTCATCGCCTCACGCAGGGTCCTCTGCTCTTCGTTTGCCCAGTCACTAGCGCGGGGGAATGAGCAATCGGTGCAAAGGGTCCGAGCGCAGGCTTCTGCGATGGAGAATGTGCCCGCGGTTGAGGCAGAAACCCGGTGTCCTCCAAACCATTCAGCAGCGGGGACAGCGGAGTTCGCGGCGTTGTGCTGACTTTCGGCATCCTGTTGCTCGCTGCTCTGTCGTGCCGATCCTTCGGAGCGCCCACCACTCCCGTCCGAGGGTTGTAGCGACGGCAAACGATAACGGCGCGAGCTGATCCGGTATGGCGGCCAGCTCGGCCACCGCGAGCTGGCATGCGCCGCACTCAGGCAGATGCTTCTCGAACTCGCTGCATTCTGCTGGAGAGAGAGCGCGCAACACGTAGGCTGCGTCCCAGAGGACGAATTTGTCGGGGCTGGCAGTCATGCTGGATCACCGATGACCACTTCCGTGTCCCATGCCCCGCATCATGGCCATCATTAGCGGGCAGGCAACGGCAACCAATAGGAAGCCGACACCCACCACCTTGGTGGCCACCAAGATGACGGCGACGACCAGTACAGGAAGGCAGAAGGCGATCATCGTCCAGCCATGTCGACTCGAATGAGGCTGATCCGCTTGGGCTGGCTTGGACTCCGGTCTCACCGAATTGGGGTCAGTCATTGCATCCTTCACCATCGTTCCTTTCTGTGATTGCAACATTCGAACGCCACCAGCGCTAGATCCGGTCCGGTGGTAGCTTCGCGGCTTCGGCTGGTCCAGCCTCGGCTGGCTCCGATACCGTCCGGCGGCGGGGTCGCGGTATGAAGCCGGGAGTGACAGCTGCGTAACGTTCCCATTCCCGTCCAAAAACTCGGGCTACCTCACGATCCTCCGATGCGGCCAAGCGCATGTACATGAAAGCGAGGATCGGAAACAGGATCAACGTCGGAATCGTGGGCCACTGCAGCAGGAACCCGATCATGATGAGGAGGAAGCCGTCGTATTGGGGATGCCGGACCCATCTGTACGGGCCGGTGGTTGCGAGCTGGCCGGCGCGGGCGGCGGTGAAGAGAACCCGCCAGGCGGCCGCGATCAACCAGAAGCCACCGCCGATGAAGGCGTAGCTGGCCAGGTGGAACGGGCTGAGGTGCGGATCGCCGGTCCAGCCAATGAGATCATTCCAGAGGTGCCCGCCCGAATGCGTTGCCCGCAGGGCCGGGATCTGGTTGCCCAGCCATCCCGACAGCAGGTATACCGTCAGCGGCACCCCGTACATTTCGGTAAACAGTGCCAGCAGAAACGCTGAAAACGCGCCCATGGCGCGCCAGTCCCGGCCAGTCTTCGGGTGGAAGAAGCTGGCGGCGAAAACGATGAACAGCACGGTGTTGAGCACCACCAGCGGCCACAGCCCATAGCTCGCGTCAGGCTCCATGCTGCTGTATGTCCCTTCGCCTCAGTCCGTTGCAACTACTATGAGCCATCGTAGATCGGGCCTGGGCGGGGCCGTCGACGTCTTTGGTCCTGTCGATGCAGGACCTTCGTCATCACCTCTCTGGCGGCACGCAGGAGCGACCCTGACGCCATGACTGCAGCCGAAGCCCTGGCCGACACTTCCGCCATCGCCTTCGCAGGGTGCGTACCGACAAAATGATCACCGGCCAGACTAGATCAGCTGATAGGCCTGATTGTGGCGAGCTTCCACGTCCTACTATTATGCATAGTAGAGGTTTGTGCACGCGCAGACATGCCGGCTTGGCCGCACGGCGGCGCTTTCGGGCGCTCGATTCGATCAACGGCTGGCGTGCGCGGGCTCGGTTGTGATGTGCCAGCCATCGCCGCCGCGCAGCCGAGGGAATCGATGTGGTTGACGATGACGGCGACAAGCGAGATAGATGAACCGCGGGCGCACGCATACCGGCGGACCACTGGAAGGAGAACTCTCATGACTGGAAGTACGATTCGTGTCGCGATCAACGGCTACGGAGTGATCGGCAAGCGGGTCGCAGACGCGGTCCGCGTCATGCCTGACATGGAGCTCGTGGGCGTCGCAGACGTGATCGGGGACTGGCGGATTCGCACCGCGGTTGGGCACGGCATCACGATGTTCGCGGCGACCGAACAGGCCGATGCCACAATGCGTGCCGGCGGTGTGCCGGTGGCTGGGCGCCTTGAGGATCTGCTCGCGATCGTGGACGTGGTGTTGGACACGACACCTAAGAAGGTTTCCGCGACCAACCTGGGCAGGTACCGGGCGGCGGGGGTCAAGGCGGTGTTCCAGGGCGGTGAGTCCCATGCCACTACTGGCCACTCGTTCGTGGCGCAGGCCAACTACGCCACGGCGGTCGGACGCGACATGACACGCGTGGTTTCCGGCAACACCACCAGCGTCGTGGGGGTGCTGGGAGCGTTGCAGGACGGCGGTCTTTTGGCCCGGGCCCGTGGGGTGCTGATCCGTCGTGCTACGGACCCGGGGGAGTCCCACCTCGGCGGGGTGATGAACCCTGTCGTGCCGGAGGTCTCCATCCCGTCCCGCCAGGGCCCGGACGCACGCACCCGTGCGACCGGATCTTGATGTGGTAACGATGGCTGCTAAGGCCGCGCATACCCACGCACAACCACTTCTGGACCCTGCAGCTGACTCGGCCCCTAGCAGGGACGAGGTGCTCCTTTGCGTGCCGCACCACGGATCGCGTTCATTCGGATGTCGGATGGCCTTGCGGCGCTCAACACCACGGTCGAGCTCATGGGAGACCTCGGCCGACCCCGCGGCGACATGCGGGAGGTGGCGGTGTGGGAAGACGTTGTGTCGGTCGACGGCGATGAGGCATATCTCACCTACCAGGTCTACAACGAGGCGATCGTCGTGCCGGAGACCATCGATGCGATCCGGGCCCTGACCGGCAGTGTGGCCGACGGGGCGACCTCGATCGCAATGACGGACCAGGCTCTAGGGATGCGCCAACAGTTCCTCCCGAGCCGGAGCCGGCCCTCACACAGGCCTGAAATCCGGCGTTGGCGGCGTAGCTGACAGGCAGACACAGCGGAAGAGACGCGGCCGTGGCCGCACGACGAGTCGATATAACACGCAAGACCACCGTGCTGAAATCGGCGGGCTGCACGGCGCGACCTCGCAGTTCGTGATGGGCACCATGGCTCAATATCCATGGATGAGGTGAGCAGGGACATGGGCAAGTGGTTCCTGGTGGAGGCTGTGCTGTCGATGCCCATCAAGCTGTGGTCCCCGATCGGTCGGGAGCTTCTCAGGTTCACCGGGGCGGCCCCCTTCGGGCTGCGCGACGACGTTTTGCCCTGATTCTGTCGCTGCCGGTGATCTTCTACGCGGCGTGGATCTTCTTCGACGGCGCGCGCCGGGCCCTGCGGGCGAAGACCCTGGACATGATGGTTCTGGTCGCTGTCGCGCCATCGGACCCGGGTTGGCTGTACAGCGTGGTGGTCACATTGACCGGCGGCGGGGAGGGTCTTCTACGAAGCGGCCACCGTACTGGCGAGCTCGTGCTGCTCGGTCACTGGTTCGAGATGCCGGGGCCAGATACGCGGTGCGACGTGGGGACCGTGGCGCTGACGTGGATCACCACGCGACACTTCGCGAAGCGCGCACCCAACTCGCAGTACTCGGCGAATCGGTCGCGAAGGCGGTCGAGGCCCGCGGTCACCGTCTGGTCCGGAAACAGGCCAGCGCCTTGGCGCCCTTGTCCACCTTGATGCCGAGGATGATGCCGGCCTGCTCAAGGACCCGGGGAAGGGCACGCCCTCTGACGTGGCCTGCCTTGCCCTCTCGTCGAAGAGGATCACGCCGCTGATGTGTTCACGAGACCGGGCGCGGTGAACAGCAACTGGCGGTAGCTGCGCCGGTTCTCGGGCGTTGCCTCCAAAGAGATCGCCGCACACCGTTTAGCGAGGGGCGGGTTCGACTCGTCGGCGGCCAGAAGATCCTTGCCCGGGGCCACCAGCGCCCTGGCCACCTGCTCTAGTTCTGCGTGGTTCATGCCTTCAGCGTGCCTCCTCAGGGCAGCAGGTGAAGGTGCCCGTGTTGGTTGTGGGCGTAGTCGCCCTGGGCACTGGCGTTACCGGCACGCGACCTGGTCGTCAGGCGCACCGGCGAGTTTCTTGACCTTACCGATCCGGGCAGCACCGACAGGGATTCGGTCTCATCGGCCGTGTGGTGCCAGATGCAGCGCAGGTCCAACTCCGGCAGCACTAGGGCAGAGCCTTGTCGACCCTGGCCGACCCGAAACCGGCTGCTACTTGTTGCCGCCTCCAGTGTCCAGGAGGGCGGCACCGTGCCTCCCGGTCTCGGCGTCCTCGGCTTCCGGGTTCAGCCACTGCCACTCGGCCACCTCGGGCATGTCCTCCCCGTGGACCTGGATGTACTCGCGGTGTCGCAGGATCCGGTCCTGGAGCTCCTGCCTGGCGTACGCCGCCTCGTCTCCGAAACGGGGCACCCGGTCGATGACGTCGATGGCGAGGGAGTACCGGTCGATCTGGTTGAGGACGCACATGTCGAACGGCGTGGTGGTCGTGCCTTCCTCCCTGTACCCGTGCACGTGGATATTGCCGTGGTTGGTGTGCCGGTAGGTGAGCCGGTGGATGAGCGACGGGTAGCCGTGGTAGGCGAACACGATCGGCTTGTCCCGGGTGAACAGCGAGTCGAAGTCCAGGGGCGCCAACCCATGCGGGTGCTCGGAGGCGTGCTGCAGCCGCATGAGGTCCACGACGTTTACCACGCGGATCCGGATGTCGGGGAAGTACCCTCGTAGGAGGCCGACCGCGGCCAGCGTCTCCAGCGTCGGCACGTCTCCGGCGCAGCCCATCACGACGTCCGGCTCGCTGCCGGAATCGGTGCTGGCCCATTCCCAGATTCCGATCCCCTTCGCGCAGTGCAGGGCCGCGGACTCGACGTCCAGCCACTGCAGCGCCGGTTGCTTACCCGCCACGATGACGTTCACGTACTGCATGGTCCGCATGCAGTGGTCCGTGACCGACAGCAGCGTGTTGGCGTCCGGCGGCAGGTAGACCCGGATGACCTCGGCTTTCTTGTTCACCACGTGGTCGATGAAGCCGGGGTCTTGGTGTGAGAACCCATTGTGGTCCTGTCGCCACACATGGCTAGAGAGCAGGTAGTTCAGGGAGGCGATGGGCCGCCGCCACGCGATCTCATTGGTAACCTTCAGCCACTTGGCATGCTGGTTGAACATCGAGTCGACGATGTGGATGAACGCCTCGTAGCAGGAGAAGAACCCGTGCCGGCCGGTGAGGAGATAGCCCTCCAGCCAGCCCTGGCACGTGTGCTCCGATAGGATTTCCATGACCCGCCCGTCCGGGGACAGATGATCGTCCTCCGGCCGGATCTCGGCGTCCCAAGCCCGGTTGGTCACCTCCAGGACGTCCTGCCACCGGTTTGAGTTGTTCTCGTCAGGCGCGAACAACCGGAAGTTGGCGCTGTCCGCGTTGGCCTGCATCACGTCGCGCAGGAAGCTGCCCATAACGCGGGTGGCCTCAGCGACGAAGCGTCCCGGTCGGGGAACCTCGACGGCGTATGACCGCCAGTCGGGCATGTGCAGCGGCTTGAGCAGAATGCCGCCGTTGGCGTGCGGATTCGCGCTCATCCGCCGCTCGCCGAGCGGATGCAGGTCGGCGATCTGCGGGATGGGCCGGCCCTCCTCGTCGAACAGCTCCTCGGGACGGTAGGACTGCATCCACTGCCCCAGGGCCTTCAGGTGGTCCGGGTTCGAGCGTGGATCCGCGATCGGCACCTGATGGCTTCGCCAATAGCCCTCGACCTGCTTGCCGTCGATCTCTTTCGGCCCGGTCCAGCCCTTCGGAGTCTGCAACACGATCATCGGCCACATCGGGCGCTCCTTGAGGCCCTCGAAGCGCGCCGCCCGCTGGATCTGCTCGACCATGTCCAGGCATGCATCCAGCGTGGCGGCGAACCGCTGGTGCATGTCGCGGGGGTCGGAGCCCGCCACTATGTGCGGTTCGTAGCCGTATCCGCGCAGCAGCCAGACAAGCTCCTCCTCACGGATGCGCGCCAGCACGCTCGGGTTGGCGATCTTGTATCCGTTCAGGTGCAGGAGCGGGAGCACCGCGCCGTCGCGCTGCGGATTCAGCCACTTATTGGAGTGCCAGGACGTCGCCAACGGGCCCGTCTCCGCCTCCCCGTCACCGACCACACACGCGACCGTGAGGTTCGGGTTGTCGAAGGCCGCGCCGTAGGCGTGGGAAAGCGCATACCCGAGCTCGCCACCCTCGTTGATGGAACCCGGCGTCTCCGGCGCCACATGGCTGGGGACGCCCCCGGGGAAGCTGAACTGGGTAAACAGCCGCTTCATGCCGCGAGCGTCCCGGCCAATGTGATGGTAGACCTCGGTGTAGGTGCCCTCCAGCCATGCCGTCGCCACCATCGAAGGCCCGCCGTGCCCCGGCCCGATGACGTACATCATGTTCAGGTCGCGTTGCATGATCGCGCGGTTCAGGTGGGCGTAGATGAAGTTCAGTCCCGGCGAAGTGCCCCAGTGGCCTAGCAGCCGAGGCTTAACGTGCTCCGACCTCAGCGGTTCCCGTAGCAACGGGTTATCCATCAGGTAGATCTGACCGACCGTCAAATAGTTCGCTGCTCGCCACCACGCGTCAATCGCGGACAACTTGACGTCATCCAGCGGACCCGTTCTCTCCGGGGTCTGTGTCATGCACTCAATATGCCGCATGCCGCCAGGCAAGAAGACTGGCCCACCGAAGGCGATTACAGAAAACCACGGTGAAGCGGATTCTGCCCGCCAGGCGAGGGAGCGCCCTCGGCGGGTGGCGTTGCCGCGATGCCTTCCGCGTCAGACTCCCTGAACTATGAGCGGGTCTTATAACTGGCCACTCGAAAGGTAAGTTGATCACCGCTCCCGGGGTGAGATCAGTGTTGGAATAAGCGTTCACAGCGCAACTACGAGCTGCGTCTTTACGCCCTCACCGGGCAGACCGCGTCAGATCTGCGCCACCCGAGCACGCGATCTGCTGCATGCCGTCAGCGGGAGGCCGGTTCGCCGGCGACATTCGCGATATGCAGGCGCCCCGGCACCGCACCGGCCATACTGTGGGCGGCTAGCGCGACCCACATGCTGAGCAGAACCAGCACGATGCCAGCCAGCGTCCACAGATGCGGCCGCTCATGGAGAACGACGACGCCGATGAGCAGGCCGAAGACGGGAACCAGGAACATCCACGGGGTGAGCGTCGACAACGGGCACCGCTGGGACTCCACGAACCAGGCCAGCGTCGTCGCAGCCGTTCCGATCAGACCGAGGAAAGCGAGGACGACGACGAAGCGGGCGGTCCAGGCGATCACCGGCTGGCCGTCGACGACCAGAGCTATCGCAGCGAGGACTAGGCCACCGAGCACGAAGTGAACGGCACTCGCCACCACCACGTCGACTTCGCCGAGGTGACGAGCCATCAGCGTTCCGGCCGTGACCGCCACCGCCGACAGCAACGAGAGCAGGGCGCCTCGACCGCCCCCGCCAGGTAGCGCTATTAGCAGCAATCCACCGAAGCCCACGACCAACGCGACGCCGGTTCGCGCGGAGATCCGTTCCCGGCAGATTAGCCATGCAGGAAGCACGATCAGTAGTGGTTGGGCGTTGGCGAGGACCGCTGCGATACCAGTAGCCAGTCCGGCAATGCCGGCGAACATGGCCCAGAAGGCCACACTGACGTTCACCAAACCGAGGGCCGCGAGTCGGGCCCACACCGCCGGCGCCCGGGGAAGGGGCCGGCGCTGAAGGCCGGTGACGGCGGTGAGGGCGATGCCAGCCAGTAGCGCCCGAAGAGCGGCGAACCACAGCAGCGGGGCGTCCCGGAGGCCCCACCGTACGGCGAGGAAACACGATCCGAAGGCTGCACTGATCCACAGCATCCGCAGCGGCGGGGGGCGACGTCGGTTCTCCCTCACGAAGACTCGCGTGCTCCCTGGCGTATGCATCAGCTGGGATCCGACACCGGTCGCGGGGTGCGGTGCCGGGGACGACATGCCACGCTGACGCTCAAGCTCGCCGAAAACACGGTGAACCGCACGTGCTAAGGATCACGAGGGGTCACAGCCCGTAACATGCGTCTGGTTCCACGGCGCCCACCTTCCCCCGGCTCCCCTTTACTACTAGCAACGATAGTAGACGGAATGCCTTCCAGCCTCAGGCCGCTCCATCCCGAGCCACTGCGGCTGGCACGAGGAAGATCACCACCGCAATCTTCCGGCTGGGGCGGCCTAGGCTTAACGCAAGAATGTGGCCCCCACTTGTCAAGGTCGACGAAGCACTCGTGGAGGCGGCCGACGGCGTACGGCTGATGAAGCCTTCACCAAGCTTGGCGGCCTTGTTGAGCGCGCGGTTCGCCAGCAAGATGCGGTCACTTATCCGTTGCGGCCACGCCGGCGGCATCATGGCCGTCCCGCCATTTGGCGACACCGAGCAGGTAGTCCCCGCCGATGCGGGTACACCACTGTTCGCCGACCTCCAGGCCCTGACGGGCGAGCTCGGCCAGGAAGTCGCCGGCGGTGAACCGGTCGTGTTCGGGATGCTCGAAGAGCCGCCGATAGGTTGGCCGGTTCAGGGCGGTGGCGGTGACCTCGTCGAAGAAGAACCGGCCGCTCGGGCGTATCACTCGGGCCACCTCGCGCAACGCCGCCCGCCAGTCTTCGACGTGGTGGATGATCGCGAAATCGAACACTGCGTCGTAGCTGGCGTCCGAGGCAGCCAGCGCGCCGCTGAGGTCGGTGGCGCTGCCTGCCGCGATTCGCACCCGCTGCCCGTACGGCGCCAGTCGGTGTTGCGCCATCGCGACCGCTCGGGGGTCGAGGTCGACGGCGTCGACCGTGGCCGCGCCGAACAGGTCAAGGATCAGCCTGATGCCGTACCCGCTGCCGCAGCCGAGCTCCAACGCCCGCCCCCCGGGAACCCGCCCACCGAGGCGGGCCAACAGCGGCGCCTCGTAGAAACGTTGCAACGCCCGCCGCGGAAAACTGTTGACCAGCGCGGTCTCCAGCCAGTTCATCAGCATGACGCCGCTGTCCTCTCCCTCTCATCCGCGGCATGCGGGACTCCAGCCGGCAGGGTCCCTACCTTGGTCAGTACCGGATACGCAGCCAGACGACCTAGCCGTCGCCCGGATGCCCGTATCGGTTCGGATCATTGAGGAACGCTTGATGACAGGCTTCACTGCAGAAGTAGAAGGTGCGCCCGTCGTGCTCCTCGCTAGCGACCGCATTCTGCGGCCGGATCTGCATACCGCACACCGGGTCTGTCACAGTGTCGGCCATGTCGTCTCCCCTTTCTGCCTACTCCGGCCTTACGTCGGTCATGGCGGTCTGGTGGGTACGCCCACCGGGCGGGATCAGACTGTCCCTGAGCGGCCGGTCCGCTGCGAGGCGCGGTTTACGTGTGACTACGATAGCGGATAGTAGATGTGTGCCTCGCGCAGGCATTGCCGCTGCCTGATGGGGAGGTGGGTCGCCCGGGTCGTGCCGCTGCTGCAGGCGTCCACTCGCGGCACCCATGCGGCTGCCGCCGTGGAGAGGAGTCATCCGATGAGTAGCCAAACCACCGTCGTGCAGGTCGGCGGGTTGCACTGGGCCACTTCCGAGTCGATCGTGGAGAAGACACTCTCGCGCCGGCCGGGCGTCTTGACGGTGGACGCGAACGCGGTGGCGCAGACGGCATTGGTGACCTACGACCCAAAGGTAACGTCGGTCGCCGAGCTCACCGCATGGGTGCGGGACTGCGGGTACCACTGCGCCGGCCAGTCCGTGCCGGACCATGTCTGTGACCCCATGAGTGAGCCGGGCGGTACCCCGCGCGACCACGTGGTGATAGCTGAGCACCCGGGCCACGACGCTGCGGGGGCGCAGCCGCCCGGTCATAACCATACGGCGACCGACGGGCATGTCGGCCATGACCGTTCGGCGGTTGCTGAGCACCCCGGCCACCACGCCGAGGCGGTGGTCGACGAACATGCCGGCCACGATGCGGCCACGCACGCTGGGCATCCGGCGAGTCCCCAGCCGCAACCGGGGCATCCGGAGCATGGCGGGACGCAGGAGGGGCCGTCCCCGCAGGAGGTGATGGGTCACGGCGGGCACCATGGGGCCGGATCGATGGAGGACATGGTCCGCGACATGCGCAACCGGTTCGTGGTGGCGGCGGTGCTGTCGGTGCCGATCCTATTGTGGTCGCCGATCGGTCGCGAGGTGCTGGGGTTCACCACGCCGGCACCGTTCGGGCTACGCGACGACGTGTTCTCGCTGCTGTTGTCGCTGCCGGTGATCTTCTACTCGTGCTGGATCTTCTTCGACGGTGCTTACCGGGCCTTGCGGGCCCGCACCCTGGACATGATGGTGCTGGTCGCGGTGGCTATCGGCGCCGGCTGGCTGTACAGCCTTTGGGTGACCCTGACCGGCGGCGGTGAGGTGTTCTACGAGGCCGCAACCGTTCTTGCTTCGTTCGTGTTGCTCGGGCATTGGTTCGAGATGCGCGCCCGAGGTGGGGCTAACGACGCGATCCGCACGCTGCTGGAGTTGGCTCCGCCGATGGCGGTGGTGCTGCGCGACGGCGGGCAGGTCGAGGTCCCCACCGCGGGCGTCCAGGTCGGTGACCTGCTGCTAATCCGGCCCGGTGCGAAGATCCCGGTGGACGGGGTGGTCGAGGATGGGGACTCCGAGGTCGACGAGTCCATGGTGACCGGGGAGAGCTTGCCGGTGGCCAAGACCACCGGATCACCGGTGATTGGCGCGTCGGTGAACACCACCGGGACGCTGCGGGTGAGGGCCACTAAGGTTGGTGCGGACACCGCGCTGGCACAGATTGTCAAACTCGTGCAGGAGGCGCAGAACTCCAAGGCGCCCGGGCAGCGGCTGGCCGATCGGGCCGCATTCTGGCTGGTGTTCGTCGCGCTCATCGGCGGGGGCGGGACGTTCGCGGTGTGGCTGCTAGCCGGGGCGAGCGTGCAGACAGCGCTGCTGTTCGCGATCACTGTCGTGGTGATCACCTGCCCCGATGCGCTCGGATTGGCCACCCCGACAGCCATCATGGTCGGGACCGGGCTGGGCGCTAAGCGGGGAGTGCTGTTCAAGAACGCCACCGCGTTGGAGACCTCCGCCCACATCAACACGGTGGTGATGGACAAGACCGGCACCCTCACCAAGGGCGAACCGGAGGTCACTGACGTGGTCGTCGACGGCCTCGGGGAGGACGAGATGCTGGCGCTGGCCGCGGCAGTGGAACGCGAGTCCGAGCACCCCCTTGCTGCTGCGGTGGTCCGCCACGCCGACGACCGCCAGGTGCCGACGCTGGAAGCCGACGGCTTCCGCAACGTGCCAGGTCACGGCGCCGGAGCGCAGGTCGCCGGGCGTCGGGTCCTAGTCGGCAACCGCAAGCTGATGGCCGACGAAGGCGTTGAGACGAACGGGTTGCTAGCGAAGCGTGACGAGCTGGCCGGCACCGGCCGCACGGCGGTGCTGGTGGCCGTTGACGGCCGGGCGGCGGGTGTCATCGCGCTGGCCGATGCCGCCCGGGAGACGGCGGCCGCGGCGGTGGCGGCGCTGCACGAGGCGGGCGCCGAGGTGGTCATGCTGACGGGGGACAACGAGGCCACCGCCCGGCGGATCGCGGGCCAGCTCGGCATCGACACGGTGATCGCCGAGGTGCTGCCGGGCGACAAGTCGGCCAAGGTCGCCGAGCTGCAGCGGTCTGGCAAGAAGGTGGCCATGGTCGGTGATGGGGTCAACGACGCCCCTGCGCTGGCGCAGGCCGACCTGGGCATCGCGATCGGTGCCGGCACCGATGTGGCCATCGAGACCGCCGATGTCGTGCTGATGCGCTCCGACCCGCTCGACGTGCCCATCGCGTTGCGGATCGGCAGAGGAACACTGCGCAAGATGCGGCAGAACCTGGGCTGGGCGATCGGCTACAACGCCATCGCGCTGCCGATCGCCGCCGGGGTGTTCGCACCGTCCATCGGGTTGGTGCTGCGGCCGGAGATCGCCGCACTGTCGATGTCCGGATCCAGCCTCATCGTGGCGGTCAATGCACTCCTACTCAAGAGACTCAGGCTGCCTGAGCCGCCACCAGCCGCCGCCGCCGTGCCGAAGCCGGTCCCCGTACGCACCGGGTAGCCGACCGGGGCGCCGCTGGGCGGAGCATTGGCACCTTCGGTGCCGCCGATCGAGAAGAGGCATGGCAATGACGGGATCGGTGCCGGTGGATGTGGCCGGCGTCCCGGCCCCGACGGGTGCCGCCCCGCCGCAGGATGCGGTGATCTTCGACATGGACGGGGTGGTGACCGACACCGCCGGGATGCACGCCCAGGCGTGGAAGCGGCTGTTCGACGAGGTGCTCAGCGATGAGCGGGCCGGTGGCGACCGGGCGCCGTTCGACATCACGCTGGACTATCGCCGTTATGTGGATGGGCGCGCCCGGGAGGACGGCGTCGCGGCGTTCCTGGCCGCCCGCGGTATCGAGGTCCCGCGTGGTAGGCCTCAGGATCCGGCCGGTGGTTGGACGGTCTACGGGCTGGCTGCGCGCAAGAACGACATCTTCCGCGAGTTGCTCGCCGAGCACGGGGTGCGGGTCTTCGCCGGCACGGTCGACCTGCTGCGCCGACTCCGGGCCGGCCGGGTGCCGGTCGCTTTGGTGACGGCGAGCCGTAACGCGTCGGAGCTGCTGGCCGCTGCCGGGCTATCCGGTGTGTTCGACGTCGTGGTCGACGGGCAGGACGCAGCCGATGCGGATCTGCCGGGCAAGCCCGACCCTGCCATGTTCTTGGAGGCCGCGCGCCGGCTCAAGGTAGCCCCGACCCGCACTGCAGTGGTGGAGGATGCCGTCGCCGGCGTGCGGGCGGCCCGCCGTGGCGATTTCGGCCTAGTCGTCGGGGTCGACCAGGCCGGACAGCGGGAGGCACTGGAAGCCGCTGGCGCTGACCTGGTCGTAGCCGATGTCTCTCAACTCGACCTCGGCACGCTGCGCACTGATCCGTGGCTGCTGGTCTACGAGGGGTTCGACCCTGCCCACGAGGGGCACCGGGAGGCGCTGACCGCGTTGGGCAACGGCTACCTCGGCACGCGCGGTGCGGCACCCGAGCACGCCGCTGACGGAGTGCATTATCCAGGCACGTACCTGGTCGGGGTGTATAACCGGTTGACCTCGACCGTGCACGGCCGGACCGTCGAGGATGAGCACTTGGTCAACGCCCCAAACTGGCTGTGTCTCGACATCCAAGTAGAGTCTGGTTCCTGGTGGTCTGCCGGCGGCCTAACCGCCAGCAAGGAACGCCGGGAACTGGACCTGCGCCACGGCGTTCTGACCCGCCACGCGGTGCTGACCGACAGCACCGGGCGGCGGCTGCGGCTCACCCAGCGGCGGCTTGTCTCGATGGCACGCCCGCACTTGGCAGCACTGCAGACCACGCTGATCGCCGAAGGCTGGAGCGGCACGATTACCATCGCCTCCGGCATCGACGACCGGGTGCGCAACCGCAACGTGGCGGAGTACCGTGCCCTGGCGGACCGGCACCTGCGCGCCGTGGCGGCGGAACCGGTTAGCCACGACACCGTGGTGGTGGAGGTGGAGACCGTTCAGAGCCAGGTTCGGATCGCGACCGCAGCCCGCACTACCGTCAGCGGCGCCCAGGTCACAGCGGTTGATCCGACTGGGGACGGCCACGCTACGCAGCGTTTCGCGCTGATGCTCCGCGACGGAGAGCCGGTCACGGTGGACAAGACCGTTGCCTTGTTCACCTCGCGAGACCGAGCCATCGCCTCACCTCGCCTGGCTGCGCTCGCCGAGCTGGCCCAAGCACCTCACGGCTTGGACGACCTGCTGCCCGACCATGAAACGGCGTGGTCCCGGCTGTGGCAGCGGTTCGCCATCCAGCTGGACGCCGACCGAACCACCCAGTTGGTGCTCAACCTGCACGTGTTCCACCTGCTGCAGTCAGTGTCCCCGCACACCGCCGAACTCGATGCGGGCGTCCCGGCGCGGGGTCTGCATGGGGAGGGCTACCGCGGGCACGTTTTCTGGGACGAGCTGTTCGTCTTGCCGTTGCTCACCCCGCATCTACCGTGGGTGAGCCGAGGCCTGCTGGACTACCGGCACCGGCGGCTGGACGCCGCCCGGCAGGCTGCCGTAGCGGCCGGGTTGGCGGGCGCGATGTTCCCCTGGCAGAGCGGCAGCGACGGCCGCGAGGAGACCCCGCAGCAGCTGTACAACCCCAGATCGGGACGGTGGATGCCAGACAACTCCCGCCGCCAACGCCACGTCGGTCTGGCGGTAGCCTACAACGCCTGGCAGTACTACCAGACCACGGGCGACACAGTCTGGCTCGCCCACCGCGGCGCCGACTTGATCATCGAGGTCGCACGGCTGTTCACCAGCCTGGCCACCTACGATGAGCGCGAGGACCGCTACCACATCACCGGCGTGATGGGTCCGGACGAATACCACGACGGCTACCCCGACGCCCCCGGGCAAGGACTGAGGGACAACGCCTACACCAACGTGCTGACCGCCTGGGTGTGCCGCCGCGCCGGCGACGTGGTGACCCTGACCGCTGGGCATGACTGCAACGAACTATCCGCCCGATTGCACATCACCGCTGAGGAGCCAACGCGCTGGGACCACCTCAGCCGCCGCCTCACCGTGCCGTTCCACGATGGCGTGATCAGCCAGTTCACAGGTTACGAGACCCTGCGGGAGCTGGACTGGGCCAGCTACCTAGACCGCTACGGCAATATCGGCCGCCTTGACCTCATCCTCGAAGCCGAAGGCGACACCACGAACCGATACAGGCTGGCCAAGCAGGCCGACGTGCTTATGCTTCTCTACCTGCTCGGCCCCGACGGGCTGCGCGACATGCTGGATCGGCTCGGCTACCCCACAATGCCGGATCAGCTGCGCCGTACAGTCGACTACTATCTCGCCCGCACCGCGCATGGCTCAACTCTTAGCCGGGTCGTGCACGCCTCGGTGCTGGCCCGCATGGACCGCACTCGCGCCTGGCAGACGTTCCGTGACGCGTTGGCCGCCGACCTCGACGACACCCAGGGCGGCACCACCAGCGAAGGGATCCATCTCGGCGCGATGGCGGGCACCGTCGACATCGTTACTCGCGCGTTTGCCGGCACCCGCCTCGAAGAGGGCACCGTGGCGTTCGACCCGCAACTTCCGCCGCAGCTGCGCGCCCTCTGGTTCACGCTCCTCCACCGTGGCCAACGACTACGCGTGAGGCTTCACCAGCACGACATCACACTGGAAGCAGATCCCTGTGCTACCAATCCCCAGGTGCAGGTCCGGGTCGGAGGAGGCACCGCCGTGCTACCGGGTGGCCAATCCATCAGCTTCCCGACCGCACTTCCGTATGCGGCCGGCGGCTGCTAGACAAGCAAGCAGGGAGCCGCATAACCCGACCTCCAAGCAGCTTGCCACCACGGCATGGCGACTCAGACTCGATGAGCCACCGGCCGCTTCGTTATGTGACCTGTACGGTGACGTCCATTCCTTGGGCCTTGTGACCGTCAATCGAGCAGTAGAAATCGTAGGAGCCTTTCTGCAGGGTCACGGTCAGGTCGCCGGCGCTTCCGGGTGCGATGGTGGGGCTCGTTTCATCTTGTACGCCCGGGCCGTTAACGACGAGGTTGTGGGGGAATTTGCCCTTGTTGGTCACCTGGAAGGTGTATGTACCGGCGGAAAGGGTCTTGGACGGCAGGGTGATCGTGAATTCCGACTCGTCGACGGCCGTTGCCGTTCCTCGTGCAGCCGCCGTGGTGCCAGCCGAGGCAGAGGGAACGGTTGTCGTTCCGGGATTGCTTGTCGCGCCACTGCAACTGGCCAGGGTTACAGCGGTGACTGCGGTCAGAATCAGCCCGCACATTCGCTTCATCGCTATTCCTTTCGAGAAGGGGCGGTTAGGTATGCATTGATGAACGTCACTCCCGGTAAAACAGTTCGCACCGTTTGACTGAAGGAGGGGTTGTTCGGCTACTGATTGAGCTGATCTAGGAAAACGGCGATCCTGAGACCATGAGCAGGCCACCAGCCGCGTGAGGGTGACACTGGCATTCGACCGATGTACGACGAGCTTCCAGTGGCACAGAAGAACGCCATCGCTGGCGATCTGTTCGTCGGCCAGCCAGCGGCCCTTGCCTTTGGGCTGGCCGTGGCCATCATGGGTCGATTATCGAGCGGTACTTCCGTCAGAAGACTGGTGTGGCGGTTCGTCGGCACGCTCGATCTTTGACGTTCCGGACGCGATGCTCTGAGAGCAACCGGTGAATGCGGTTCTGCACCTCGGCCCAGCTGCGCTCTTCGTCTACGGCGGCGCTGTGCAGGAGGCGCACGCGCAGTCTCGTTGGGCTGGTTTGCACAAGTTGGAAGAGCTCCACGCCAGGTGAGGCCGATAGCTCGGGCAGCCAGCGGAGGTTTCCGCTGCTTGCCAGGCCAAGGAGTTGACCTGTCCATAGCGATGCAGGTATCAGACTGGTTACGACTGCCTCCGGCAACGGTCGCCGGATGATGAGAATCAGGTCGACGATGCTGGCGCCACGAGCGCGCCACGAGAACGGTGACAAACCCGTACGGCGTCAGGCCGCGACGGCGCAGGCACAGCACCGGTACGACGAGTGGCCAACCGTCGAAGTACACGCCGGCCACAAGGACTACGCCCAGGACGGCCGTAATCGCATACTCGCCCTGACGGGCAGCGGCTAAAGCTAGAACTAACGCTAAAACATTACCCCCGTAGGGTATTTCAGCGATCTCGAAGATGGTGCCGACCCGCGGCGATGCGGCTCTTGCGATCGATGATGAGGGGAAGTGGGTGGAGGAAGTCAGCGAAGCGCGCGACGCGAGCCTAGGCCGACGGGCACTCAATGAGCCTCTGGCCGGGGTCAACGGGTGCCGCTCTGGTCGCGGAATTCCGGGTTGTAGCGCGTCGTCTACTCGGGCTGCTGCGTCTGGAGCGCAGGGCCGGAGCGTGTCCCGGGCGATGAGAAGGAGGGACAGCACCGAGCCCGTCTCGTGGGCGTCCACCCGCCGATGGCGCGCCGGAGCCGACGTTGATCTTGTCCGCGCCGGCGGGCGTGAAGCTCGATGATCGCGACTTAGATAATGCCGAGGTGGCTATCGAGCCTGTTCAATAAGGCTTCGCGGAAACCTAGCTTCGCCAACGCGACCATGAGTCGATTCTGTATCCCGGGGATGCAGATGGGCCGGTTGTGTGTGAAGGCCTCAAATGATGCCGCGACAACCTCCTCAGGCGACATCCAGAAACCCCTAGGCACGGCGCCCTCGAGGTTGTATCCGCGATAGTCGGGTCGATTGTAGAAATCGGTGTAGGTGAAGCCCGGACAGAGTGCCTGGACCTTCACGCCCGTATCCCGAAGTTCATCGTGCAGCGCACGGGAGAACGTGACCAGATACGCCTTGGTGGCGCAATAGGTCGCGTCGCCCGGCCGAGGAAGAAAGGCGCCGATGGATCCGACGTTGACGATGTTGCCGCGGCCTCGGGCAATCATTCCTGGCAGCACGGCGTGGATAAGTCGAACGGCGGCAAGCACGTGAACCTGGACCATGGCAAGGCTTCTCTCGAGGGGCACCTGGTTGAAGGCACCCGGGACACCAAAACCAGCGTTGTTAATCAGCCAGTGCGGCGGCGAGCTCTCCAGGCGTCGCATCAAGTTATCCACGCCCTCGGGTGTGGCAAGGTCGGTCTTAATCACCTCGGCTTTGACTCGGAACGCTTGGCCAAGGTTTCGAGCGAGGGTGGTCAGCTCGGTCTCCCGGCGAGCCACCAGGATGACATCGCAGCCTCTGGCAGCGAGCTGGCGGGCGAAAGCTGCGCCTATCCCGCTCGACGCACCTGTGACAACGGCTGTGCTCAAGGCGTCGGGTCGAGTCTCGGGTCGATTCGGTCCAGCGGTCGACGCCAATAGCCGCCTGCCATCGGTGCTTCGACGACGGACTTTAGTTCTCACACGCATGCTCACTAGAACGGAACAACTCTGCGAGTCTCTCACGCTGAGAGTGCTGGGTTCATCTGCCCCGGCGCATAAGGTTGGCTCATCAGCTCCGAGCCGAGGGGCGACCTCGGACAGCGCTGCTTCATCCCAAAGCAGTGAGCAGATCGGCGCAGGCGGATTCACACCGGCGGCACATTTCGCCACAAACGCGGCAGTGCTCATGCATACCCGCGTGACTTTCACATTCAGCGGCACAGGTTCCGCAGGCGAGTCGGCAAGCCTCCAGAATGGATCTGGTGATGTTCGCGTCATAACCGGTGTACCGGGACAGCACCGCACCGGTTGCGGCGCAGATTTCGGCGCAGTCGAGGTTGGTTCGGATGCATTTGGTTAGCTCGGCGATTATGTCTTCGCCGAGGCAGGCGTCCGCGCACGCCGTACACGTTTGTGCGGACTCGAAGCAGGCCTGGATGCAATCAGCCAGCTTTTCTCGGTCAATGTTGCCGAGATCCTTTGCGTAGGTGTCCAACATCGCCCGGAGGTGTGACATGCGTACCGCTCCTCTCAATTCCTGTGGTGGACCGACGGTGGACGGTCTATGACTCATTCCTGCATGGCTCGCTGTCGGTGGCTCCTTATAGCTGATAGGTTTTGCGGTCGCTGCAGCGTGGGCTGACCGTCGTTGCGAGTAACAACCGCAGGTGTAGCCGGGGCGAGCAGCCACGTGAGCGTTGCGGCCAGCAAGCAGTCAAAACCACGACGCCGGCCCACAGTTGGGGTGGCCAGCGGAGCTGGCCGCTGCTGGCCAGGCCGAATAGTTGACCGGTCCACATCAGGGCGGGAACGAGGCTGGCGAGCAGGGCATCAGGCAGTTTCGGCCGCATGGTCAAGATCAGGTCGACGAGACTACCGCCGGCAACCGCAGCCATTGCCGGGGTGATGAAGACCAGTTGGCTCAGAATGGCGGCCGGGATGGCCACAGCGCTGACGAGGATGGCGACTGACCCGGGCGGCAGCAGGCTGCGGCGGCGTAGGTACAGCACCGGCGCTACGAGCAGCACGGTGCACACCAGATACTCGGCCAAACCAGCGATGACAGGAAGTTCTGCGGCTCGATGCTCCGGCAGGTCTTCGGGCAGCGTGACGAGCGGCGCCCGCGCCCCGGGATCGGCGGAGACAGAGATGTAGCTCAGGAAGAAGCTGGCCAGGGAAGTGGCCCCTGCCAGCGAGATCACTGCGGACCACCTGTTGTTGGCTGTGGTTGCGGCCGCGCGCAGCGGACAGGTGAGCAGCAGCGCGCCGCCGGTTAGCAGCAGCAGGTGGGTCGGGCTGACGAGGGCGTCAAGGCCAATCTCGATACCGAACGTGAGGTGCCACAGCATGTCGCCAGCGCCGCCCAGGGCAAATATGGTTACGCCGAACCAAGCCCCAGCCGTACCCAATCGGGACCCGCTCCAGCCACCCGGCCCGCCGCCGGCGCAACACCATCCCGGCTAGCCAGGCGACCAGCAGGCCAAGCCCGGCGTAGAGCACGGCGTGCCACGGCGTGAAAAACGTCTCCAGACCACCGATGTTGAGGTGGGCCCAGCCGTCTGCATACACCCCACCAGCCAGGACCACGCCGAGAACGGCCGCTATCCCGTTCTCACTGGGCCGGGCGATCGCGCGGGCAACGCTCACAATCGCAAAATACCCTCTGGGGGTATATGCAGCAAGCGGTTCGATGTGGCTCATTGCTCGGCGGCGATGCCGACGATCATCTGCGTCAGAGTGGTCTGAGAGATGGTGCCCACGACCCGGGCGGCGATGCGGCCTTTGCGATCGATGATGAGGGTGGAAGGGATGCCGCTGGGCGGCAGGTCAGTGAACTTCACCAGTTGAGCGCCGCGAGGGTCATATATCGAGGGGTACGGCACCTTGAATGCGCGCACGAACGCGCGGGCGGGTGCGGGATCGTAGTCGCGAACGTTGAGCCGGACGAATTGGGCGACGTCTGCGTTTTCCTTGCTGGCGGCCGCGAGGTCGGGTGCTTCCTTGCGGCATGGTGCGCACCAGGAGCCCCACACGTTGATCACCACAACCTTGCCTGGGTAATTACCGGTGGATACGGTGCCGTCGCCGAGAGCTGGACCAGTCGCCACCGGCGCGGGCCGACGCTCCGCGACCGCTACCTGAGTGAGGGACTGGCCGCCTATGTAACCGGTCTGCGACACGGTGCGGGTCTTCTCATCACAGGCGGTCTGGGTGGTGCAGCCGGCGAGCGCGGCCAGCAGCACAGCGATGAGGATTAGGCCAGCTCGCCGGACGACTGATGTTAATTGAGGGATGAGCACGTTGGTTCTTATCCAGTCGTGGTCAGTAGGTGCACCAGTAGCTGCTGCCGGACTTCCAGAAGAGCCAGCAGGACAACTACCACGACGACCACAAGGCGCACTCGTCGAGGCGTCCAGGCGATAGTGGCGGTCAGCCAGCGGCCGGTGATGGCGCCGATCAGGCACCGGCCAACGAGGGCGGCCGATCCCAGGACCGCGACGATGCCTAGCGGGTTGTACCGCCAGGCCTGCCGCCACTCGCCGAGCATCGTGTAACGCGCGGCCCGCGTTCCGCCGCATAGGGGATCCATGATGCCGAGATAGTGCAGCGGGCCGTGCACATCTACGGGCGGAAGGCCGAACACCGCCATCAGCATCGCAACCGCCACGCCGACGACAGCTAAGGCGGTGATCATCGGGTGGTCGTCGCCGGGTGCCCAAGACCATCTCAGCCACGGCTGCCGCTGACGGATCGGGTTGGCGATGGCGCTCCTCATAGGGGCGCCATCCAGCCAACGATGAAGGTTTGAAGCGACGACATCACGTACCGCCATAGGCCGGTAGCTTGGAGCAGGCCGAGGACGACCAGCATCGTGCCACCGAGGCGCATGATGACGCGGGCGTGACGGCGGGCCCAGCCGAACGAGCCCATCATCTTCTGCGTCGACGCGGCGGCCACAATGAACGGAATCCCAAGCCCGGCACTGTAGCCGAACGACAGCGCTGCGCCACGGCCGGCGTCGGCGGCGCTGGTGGCTAGCGTAAGCACCGCTGCCAGTGTTGGCCCGATGCATGGTGTCCAGCCGAGGCCGAACATGATTCCTAGGAGGGGCGCGCCCCAGGAGCCCGGTTCGCGGCTGGTAGTCGAACCGGAACGTGCGCGAGGCCAGCGGCAGTCGCGACAAGATCCCAGTGAACATCAGACCTAGCACGATGGTGATGACACCGAGGATCCGCACAAGCGTGGTCTGGAACGCGATGAGCCACGCACCGAGCGCCCCGAACACTACGCCGTAGCTGGTGAACACCACCGCGAAACCGGCGACGAACAGCACAGCCCCAAGCACCGTACGCGAGAAGCGCGGCCGGACTGCCGACCGCATCAGCGTGGCCGCGGAGGTGCGCGCCGGTGCCTCATTCCACCGTCGAGCAACGTCAGGCTCGCGTGAAGCGTCACTCGTGCGGACCGCTCGAGATGTCTCGGCGCCGGAAACGCCCGCCACGTACGACAGATAGCCCGGCACCAACGGCAGGCAGCATGGTGAGAAGAACGACACCACCCGGCGGCGGCTGCCACGAGCAGGGCGACCAGCAGTGGGCCTGAGAGCACCACTTGTGTCGCACCGTCGCCGGTGAGTGGCAGCATTTGGTAAAACCTCCCTGCGGTGGCTGCCAAGCGCAGTCGAAGCAATCTACTATGCAGCATAGGACAATGACGTGGCGGGAGAGAGAGTCCCGAGCGCGAGAGAAGAGGTCTGAACAGTGCGTCAGCTGGGCCAGTTGGAGGCTGTGGTGATGGCGCGGCTCTGGGCCACGGACGAGCCCGTATCGGTCCGGGACGTGGTTGAGGACCTCCGTCGAGAGCGAGAGATCGCCTACACCACCGTCTTGACGGTGCTTGACAACCTGCGCCGAAAGGGGATGGTGAGCCGAACCAAGCACGGCCGCGCCTACCGTTACCGGCCACGCCGGACTCGCGAGGAGCACGCCGCGGCCTTGATGGAGGAGGTATTGGCCGACAGCGAGAACCGCCAGGTCACACTGCTGTATTTCGTCGAACAAATGTCGCCGGAGGAGATTGCCCGGCTTCGGGATGCATTGGATGCCGCGGCCGGTGACTCAAAGAGGACGCGATGATCGCGCCGGCGCTGCTCATCGCCTATGTGATTATCATGGGCAGCATCGGTGCCCGAGGGTTGCAGAGTGCACGCTGGCCGCAACGTTCGCCCTGGCTGGGGATGCTGGCATGGCAGGCGCTCTCGGCTTCCGTCCTCCTCGCGGCGCTGCTGACGGGCGTGACGCTGGCGGGACCCACACTTTCAATAAGCACGCGGCTCGCCAGCTTGTTGGATGCCTGCTGGGAGGCGATCTGGGAGCAGTACTCAACGCCCGGCGGGGCGACCGCGGCCTCAGTCGGCGTACTGCTGGTGATTGCGATCCTCGGCCGGCTGGGCTTCACGCTCGCCCTAGAGGTCTTGACCACACACTGCCGACGAAGAACGCAGCGGCGGCGACTGATGATGGTGGCGAGCCGCGATCCCACCATGGGCGTATTCGTTGTTCCGCACCCCAGCTCTGCCGTCTACTGCTTGCCGGGCCGACCCGGTGTTGTGGTCTGCACCAGTGCCGCCGCCGCCGCGCTGGACGGGCCCGAAATGGCGGCCGTCCTCGCTCATGAGCGAGCCCACCTGCGCAGCCGCCATGACATGGTACTTACTGCCGCCGCGGGACTACGGGCGGCGTTCCCATTCGTCCCGGCGTTCACCCTGGCACGGGCTGAGCTTGGCCGCCTGGTGGAGATGCAGGCCGATGACGCCGCGGCCGCCGCTGGTGAACGTCGAGTATTGGCCTCCGCGCTGGTCAGGCTGGCAGCGGGTGCAGTTCCTGCGGTCGCGATGGGGGCCGGTGGTACGACCGCCTTGGCCCGGGTCCAGCGACTCGCGCGCCCGGCGAATCCGCTAACCCGGCCGGGGTCGGTGCTCGCCGCTGCGATGGCGCTGACGGCTGTGCTGCTGCCGTTGCTCATCGCGGTGGGGCCTGCGCTAGTGGCGGTGGTGCTGGACTACTGCCCGCCGGGGCTTCTGCCGCCGGGGCATTGAGGTTGCCGGTCAGCGGGTAGTGCGAAGCAGCCACCTGAACTCGGCGGCCTGCGCGGCACCCACCGCCGATACAGATGACGGAGACCGGCAGCGTCGCAACCCGATATCTGACGCTGACGACGATTTGTACCGCACGCGCTCCAGCACTGCAGCCCAACATCTACTATGCCGTATAGTAGCCGACGTGCGGCCAAGCCGTGAGAGCAGGGGAAGGGCGGCGACAAGGCTGTCGAACGGTCCGGCGGCTGGCAGCGTGCCGGCAGCCTCGGTCGGCGCTCACTCGCCCATCCGTCGGCGCCAAATCGCCATTTTGCTGGTGCTAATCCTGGCAATCATCGTTGGTTTTCTTCTGGTGCGTGGTGCCGGTCTCTTGGCGGGGGGAGCGAAAGGTGCGGCCGCGTTCCAACATGTCCACGGAATCGGCTTCAACCCCGCCGACAACACGTTGTATGCAGCCACTCACGACGGTCTGTTCCGGCTTCCCACCGCAGGCCCGCCGGTCCGAGTGGCCGACCGCGTACAGGACTTTATGGGTTTCACGGTCGTCGGACCTGACCACTTCCTGGCCAGCGGTCATCCCGGAGAAGGCTCGTCAGGTCCATCGTCACTGGGGCTTATCGAGTCGACCGATCGCGGTAATACGTGGACGTCCCTGTCGCTGGCTGGGAAGGCCGACTTTCATGCGTTGCAGGCTCGCCACGGCACGATCTATGGGTATAACTCGATGACGGGAGCGTTCCTGGTCAGCGCTAACGGAAAAACCTGGCAGACCAGAACAACGCTGGCCATGGCTGACTTCGCGGTCAGCCCAGGCGATGCCGACGTGGTGGTGGCAGCTACTGAGCAAGGCCTGGTCCGCAGCTCGGACGCCGGCCGATCATTTGCCGCGATGGCGGCCCCCTTGTTGCTGCTCATTAGCTGGGCCGAAGACGGCACCCTGGTCGGCCTCACTCCGAAAGGCGTCGTCCACGTAAGTACCGATCAAGGCATCACCTGGCACCAGCGGGGAACCATCCGCGGATCGCCTGAAGCGCTAGAGGCGGCCAACGCCGACGAGATCTACGCGGCAGCAGCTGGAATGGTGCTGGCCTCGCGGGACGGCGGACGCACCTTTACGCCCCACGCTCGGGGCTGACCCAATGATCTCGCCTGGCTGCTGGCACCGGTTGGCGCTCACATTGGCAACCGTTCTGCTCGTCGGGGGCTGCATTAACCAGCCGAGTCTCCCGAGCAGCGGATCTAGCGCAACATTGGATGACCGGCCGCCGGGGGAGCCGCAGCTGCCCGTCACCGCCCCCAATGTGCAGAGCTGCAGCAAAATCCCACAAGCGTCCGCGCCCGCGTCCAGCGGGTCAACGCAACGGCTGTTGGACATCAACCTTCCCTGCCTGATCGAAGGCCCGGCGATCAACCCGGCCCGGCTGTCCAGGCGGCCGATGGTGGTCAATCTGTGGGCCACCTGGTGCCAGCCCTGCCGCGAGGAGATGCCGATGTTACAAGCCGCGCAAAAGCGCTATGGCGCCCGGGTGCAGTTCGTCGGCGTCAACACCAAGGATCAGCCGGACTGGGCCGCAGAGTTTCTCCAAGAGGTCAATGTCACCTATCCCCAAGTGGTCGACTTCGACGGCGAACTACTGGCCTCGGTCCGCTCACCGGGGCTGCCGGTCACCCTTGTGCTCGACAGGCAGGGCGAGATTGCCGGGCGGAAGATCGGCCGCATCAGCGAGGAGCTGCTCACCGACTTGGTGGATAAGGTCGCCGGCTGATCCCGCGGGAAAAGCTTCGACGTGCGGCCGTCCGGCTGCCGTGGTGGAGCTGGGACGTGACCGTGACCTGAGCGCCACATGACCAAGTCTGCAGCTCGCCGCGAGGTGAGCCGGATGCCCGGAGTTCGCATGAGGGGTTGTTAGCCTGTCGGCATGTTGCGCAGGCGCTCGGCAGGGCTCTGGCAGCGGCTGCTGATTCTGGTTGCGGCCATCACTGTTTCCTTGAGCGTGCTTGCCATGCACCAGCTGGCGGTCAGTCATTCATTTGCCGTACCTGCGACCAGTGAGTTTCAGGTAACCCACCATCGATCGTTGGCTGTCGAGATGCAGCAGGTGGCGCATACCGATGAGCTGCCGACCGGCTACCACCATCAGTCGGCGATTCTGGTCCCGGCTAGCGCCGATCTGTGTGGGGACGACTGTGACGCTGACCACGAGCTTAGTGTCTTGTCTTGCCTGCTGGCATTGACACTGTTGATGCTGTCATTGCTGTTGGCGCCGCCGCGCGAGTGCCGCCAAGCATTGCCATTTGCGGCACGACGACTTGCAGATGTGATCCCAACCAACAAGCGGCGGGTCTCGCGGTCTCTCGCGGAGCTGTCGGTTTGTAGGACGTGACGGGGCTGCACGGCTTACTGAACGTACGAGGTAGGCGTTTCCAAATGCGCCTGCCTGCCCTTACTCCGAAGGATCTTCGATGAAACTGAACATTTTTCGTATTGCCCTACTTCCGGCTGCGGCGGCAGCCGCAATCGCCTTTGGCGGTTGCTCCGCTGATGACGGCATGTCCGGCATGGGTTACAGCCCCTCTGGCCCGGCCGCGTCGTCGAGCGCCACTGCAGTCGGCGAATTCAACGAAGCTGATGTGATGTTTGCGCAGATGATGATTCCGCATCATGAACAGGCGGTGGACATGAGCGACATGGTGCTCAGCAAGAGCGGCATCAATCCCGAGGTGACAGCCCTCGCCAAACAGATCAAGGCCGCCCAACAGCCTGAGATCGACATGATGAACGCCTGGCTTGAAGCCTGGGGTCGCATCCAAATGCCTGAAGGCTCTCATCACAGCA
>DASUYM010000151.1:0-2185 GCA_036377435.1 Propionibacteriaceae bacterium | reverse complement strand
CAGGCAGAGAACCCAAACCAGTCGACGCTTGGCAACAACTCACGAGGCTGCTTGCACGCAACAGGTCGCGGCCACCAGCATCGGATGCGTCCTCTGTGCGGCCAGCCGAAATTTCCGAGCCCCGCATCCCCGGGCGCTAGTACCCTCGGATCTGTGATTGCTGGACCGTGCCCACCCCGCCCACCGTGGCGGGTGTTGGTCACGGATCGGAGCCCCAATGGCTCACTCACCTCACCGGCAGCACAAGGGCTGTCAGTTCTGTAAGCCGCACAAGAACCGTCGTCATGGTCGCGCCGCGCGTGAACCGTGGGCAGTCCTGCGACAGATCGGCAAGAAGCGGCGGATCAGCCGCGGGGACCTCGGTGACGCCTAGCGTCCTCAACTGCCGCTCCTGGGACGTTAGCGCCGAGCGGGTCAGGCGACCTTGTCGGCGTATCGCTGGCGGGCAGCTTCGCCGCTGGTACCGACGAATGCCCCGATCGCTGACCAGGACATCCCGGCGGTGCGGGCCGCTCGGATCGCGTCGATGACGTGCTGTTCGGCGGCGGAGCGTTCGTGGACCGCAACCCGCAGCAGGGCCACAGCCTGGGCGTCCTGCTCGTCGCCGGGCGCGGGCTCGTAGTCCTCGAAACGAGCGGCGAGCTCGTCGGCGTGCTTGAGGATCTCGTCAACAGTTCTAGGCATCTGGCATCACTGGAGGAATCTCTTCCGGGCGCGCATGGCGTGGATGATGACCACGGCGGTGTCGCCCTCGACGTAACCGACTTCCAGGATGATGGCGGCCGCGTTCGGGCCGAGCATCATCGTGAACCCGTCACCGAGATCCCACACCCGGATGGGGTTGCGGTAGGCGTGGAGGATGTCCTCCGTGCCCAGACCGTGCTTCAGAGCCGACGGTGCAATGATCGGATCATCGAGCACCACTCCAAGATAACTTGCGAACGGCTCCGTGGGCAAGGGCGCAGAGGGTGGCTGCGCCAGTCCGTCCCCCTTCTGCCGCGGATAGGGCGATCGATCCTGCCGATGGTCGGGCACTACGTTTGATCGGCTCGCCACTGAGATTCACGCGGACTGGGCTGACATCCAGTCACTGAGTCGTTCCAGCATCTGCCATTGAATCGGCAGGTCGAAGTTGATCCGGGCAAGGTACTCGTCAGCAGCGACGCGCCCGTGTAGTTGGAAGGTTCGCACGGCGATCCGGCAGTGCTTCATCCAGCCGAAGCCTGTCGCAGCCATTTCCGCCGAGAGCGCATTCTGATCGGAAGTGAGGCCTGCCAGGTATGGATCTGCGTGATTGACGACGTGTCGAACTAGTTCGGCGCACACTTCATCCGCTACATCGGCGTCGATGTACCACTTCAGGAAGGTGCGTTCCGGCATGACGTAGCCGATGTAGCGGACGACGGTGCGCCCCTGATACGCGTGGTCCTCCGTCGCGCAGAGCTTGGCGACGACAGGCTCGAGAGCCTCGTCGCGGAGTCCAACGAACAGGCTTATGGTGCCCGAGCCCTTCGTATAGCCCTTCGAGGCCACGTCAACCGAGATGACGCCAAGAAAGCCGGGAGCCACCTGTTTGGTGAACCAGCCGGCTGCCCGTGGCCTCCACGCGACTTCCTCCATCAATGGGCGAAGCGTTCGCTCGGCCAGTTGGCGACCCGTCGGCATGAGGGCCAGTCTGCCGGGACTCAGGGCGCGGACGAACGCCCGGATCTGCCGCGGATGGTGCGTATACCCGCCGCTACGAAGCCTGGCTCGACGGCAACGTTCTGCGGATCTGCGGGTGAGGGGGCGATGCGTGCGCGACAGGCTGTGCCGCGCTTGACCACCGGGATTGGCGGGTGCCTAATTGCACGTGGGCACCCGTCGTGGCGGCGGGCAGGGAGTCGTGATCACGTGACCACCGAGGCGTTGCTCTTGGCCGGTGTCGGGGCATCGGTCGTTTTCCTCGTCGTTCTCTTTGCCGAGGGAGTCCTTCGTCCCGGCTACCACCCGATGTACCACACGGGCAGTGAGCTGGAGCTGGGGGATCGGGGGTGGATCCAGCGCGCCAACTTCCTCCTGATGGCGGGCGGGGTTTTCGCTTTCAGCGTGGGGGTCGACCGGACTTTGAGCGCCACAGCTGGAACCGCCCTGCTAGTGATCTTCGGGTTTGGTATGGCCGTCGCCGGTGTCTTCGTTCCAGACG
>DASUYM010000150.1:0-6076 GCA_036377435.1 Propionibacteriaceae bacterium | reverse complement strand
CGGCGGGGATCAGCGCCACGGCTTCGTCGACGACTGTTGGCCAGAGTGCCGCGACTTCTGGTGCGGCCCACATCCGCTGGCAGGCAGCGACTAGAGCCCTCGTATAGGCCAGATCGCGCGGTGCAGCGGTCGGCGGCATCTGCACGATGGGCCGAGCGGCTGCAGCGGGCGGAGCCGGTGCTGAGTCGGTCAGGACCTGGAGCGGGCTGGAGGTCAGCTCCGGCGGTAGCCGATTAGAACCGGGTTCTGGCGACGGCAGGGGCGGGGTCATAAGCGCGTATCCGATCAGGACGTACGACCCTAACAATCCTGGCTGTGGCGCTATTCGCCCGTGCCGCGGCCCACGCAGGCGGCGGACACGTTCCAGGTCGGCTGGCGTGTCAGCTAAGGGCTAGATTCTACCGCTCGCCAGAGATACCTCCGACCGCTCGGATCGGGTCACGGACTCCGGAGACACGAGTGAGCGCGCTCGATCTAGGACTTCGCGCGCGGGCCGAAGGCAATTGGCACCGACTACGTCGCGGTGCGCCTCTCCCGATCCCTGGGTTTGCCAGCTCCCCGCCCAGACATCCTGGGTCTGGCATTGCGGATCCCCACGCGACCTGGCCAGTTCGGTGATGTGCTTTTGGCGACGACCGGAACAGGACACCTCGGCCGATATGTGCTGTTGCCGGCACGCCGGGCATGGCCTACGCGCATACACATCGCTGTTTCCTTACAGGACCCTGACAGGCCCCCTCCTGCTCGCAGCCATTCCGACCCCCGGGCAGTCCCCGACAGTACGAGCTCGCCTATGCGAGGCCGACGGGACCGTGGCTGCCATTTGGGACACCGGATGTAACGCAGACGACATACCGTGGTTATGACCTCGATCTGTCCTTTGATCCGGTCCTGAACGTCGTGCCGGGCCTGGAGACCTACGACTGGGCTGCTCAACTACGCAGGTTCTCGTACGCCGCCTCTCGCCGAACGCGCGAGCGCCGGAAGGGTCAACTTACCTCCCAGTAGGAACTAGTCCCGGTCAGGTGCTTCACGTCGATCCACCCGCAACACCTCGGCGATGCTGCAATGGGAACCCCCTCCGAACACCGGGTGGACGACAGCGTGCGACAAAAAAACGGCATCACTGGCAGCTGCTGGAACATTGCCTGCCGTAACCGGTTGGACGCGCAGGGCTCCCGTCTGGTGAGCTCCTTGGCGATGTCGCGCTTGCGGTTGGTGGTGTGACTGGCCCGGGCGAGCAGCCGGAAGGCTTGGTCGACGGTCAGTCGATACCGTTCCATCGAGATTGCGACAGTCGCTCACATCCTGACTGGGCAAGGATCCCCTTCTCTTTGCCCGCTCGATCCGCGACAGTTTTCGTCCGTAACCGTCCTCCACCAAGATCGGACCTCACGCTGAACGCCGGGCTTGGGATGCGAGATCGCGAGCCCGGGGAGCGCTTCCCGCACCGACCACTCGGGAGTAGGGTCGCCACCGTTCCGCAGCCGAACGACTCGATGGAAGCTCCAATCCACGCCAAGAGCGAGCCGAAAATCGCCAAGGCCTCTTGTTCGGTCTAGTGACCGGCCTTCCTTATATTGGTCATGGAGCCCAGAATTCGTCCTCCAAATGATCAGCGAGGGCAACGACGTCGCACAGCACAGGGAGCCATTCGCCTCGTCTGACTTGTTTCCCGTAATTCCTTGCCTCAACCTTCGAGAACTGGCAGTGAAAAATCTTGCAACTCTTCTGGCAAGCGGCGGGTTGGCAAGTGTTCTATTTTCGGGGTTGCTCTCTCTCCAGGGAGAGCGACGACCGACTTGACCGCCAAGATCGACCGCCAGCTGTCCGAACACCGGATCGACCCAGCCCAGTTCGACTGTCGGGAGGAAGCAGAAGTCCAGGACGGAGGCCTAACAACCAGCCAACGCTCAGCGCCCCTGACCGCCCGGCATTACAGCCAGGTGGTCACGGCTACCACCGAAGACCACCAGCCTCGTCGGAACTCCATGCTTGAGCCTGCATAATGCGACGCACATCACACAGCGCAGCAAGAAAAAAGAGCAAAAAGGGCAGTATTCGGGAATTAGCCGGATATTAATCAGTTGTAATCTCCGGACGCGCTGAAGCGTCTGAGCCAATTTAGTCGGAATCCCCGGGACGCGTGGAAGCGTCCGACCCAATTAGTTGGAATCCCCGGGACGCGCCGAAGCCTCCCAGCCAATGACAACCTCCATAAGGAGAAGTATGACCACCAGCACCACCGACCATAATCCCGTCACCAGCAACAGCCGCGCTGTCGCATCCCGAGATGGCGACCGCCGCCTCACCAGGGAAACCAAGCCCTCGTTCAAAACCACCGAATTGATCGTCTACGCAGTGTCGGTCCTCGGTGTCCTGATCGCCTCCTTGGTGGTCGACGTGAACGAGGACGGTCAAGGGTTCAGCGCCTACCAGGGCTGGTTCCTGGTCACCTTGTTGACGATCGGTTACCTGATCAGCCGTGGCCTGGCCAAGTCCGGCAGCCGCGACGACACCCGCAAAACCGTAGCGTTGCCAGGTACCTCTTCAGTCACCACCGTTCATAACTAAGTGGCGCTCATTCCTTAAAGCCTGACGCCGCAACCACCCAGTGCGCCCCTCGCGGAAATCCGCAAGGGGCGCACTGCTGTCACCAGCGCCAGGCGGGACCAGGTCGCGGCTCCCAGCCACAGGCCCGCACCGAGGCAGCACACCCGAACCTCACGGCTGGTCGCGCCGGCCGACACAAGTTGCGCCCGACACTAACGGCGTGTTGCGGCGACGTTGCGTACGCTGCGCATGCCAATGATGACCGTGGATACTCCGGGGGCGACCGAAGGTAGCGCAAGGCGCTACTTGGGAAGCTTCTTCAGTATCGATGCCCAGGTCGGAGAGGAGCGCATCGACGTGCCAGCAACCTGTACCCTTGCGGTCCCTGCCAATGTAGTGGCTTCGCCAGTCGCCTTCGGCTGGTGTTAGACGACCACAGTCACCATCCGAAGTCGTCGGGTCTGAGAGGCGCCGCCCTCAGGTTGGGACCGGCTCGGATGACCGCAGCTGGCGGTCAGTGATCAGGTTGCAGCGATTGCGTCTCCCTGTCGGCATGGTCGTCCGTGGCCACGACGATGCTGGCCTCCAGCAGGTATGCCGGAGCAGGCCGATCGGACTCGGCTTCAGGCTGGTCGGGTGGTGACTGACCGGTTAATAGTGCAGGATGCGGGAGCGGGATCTGATCAGCAAGCTTTAGATATCGAGAAACGCGCCGGCGCCGAACCAGAGAGTCTGCCGCCCTTGAGCTGAAGTGAAAAGCTTTAGCCGAATCACCGCAGGTCCGGGCCGACCTGCCGGGCCGCTGCCTCTGCCTGCTCCTTGCTGACCTCGATGATTCGCCCACAGGCGGTACAGCTGTCGAGGTATATCGTGCCGACCGAGAACAGCGGAATGAAGAAAAGTGAGAACTTGCGGTTCTGTTTGGTCAGCTGATGGGGAGCGTGGTTGCCGCAGGTCTCACATGTGAACACCAGTGTCGACAGCAGGACCTCGGTTACACCGAAGCCGATGATCAACATCTCAAAGCATCCTCGTTCACATTTCGCCAATCCGGCCTGCGACACAGTCTGTAGTCAGCATTACCCATCCGGCCAGACCTGAAGCGTTCTGCTACCGATGATCACACCGCGGGCCCCACGTTGACTTGGGCCTCCCCCGTTCAAAACGCTGCCGCCGTTAACCCGCGACCGTCTTGACCGGCCACCGCGATCGACCAGTCAGCGTTTGCCGCGCGAATGGCGGGGTACCGAACGGACCATGGACGACCAGACCGATCCCACCCAGCGGTACGACCGCTCGGGCGGCTGCCCGTGCCTATGACGGTGCGGCTGGACGACAACCGACCGGTCAGGCGAGACGCCATGCTCGTGGTCGGCAAGCTGCGGGGCAACCTCACTCTGAGCCCGTGCGCGCGTCCTGACGACGGTGTCCTCGACTCTACATCGCCCTCCACGCAGGTTGTGGCATTTGATCAAGCTGGCTTGGCGGTTGATCGCCAACCAGCCGAAGCGGGATGACCAGGTTGGCCAACACTCCGGCAGACGGGTGGGGGTGAGCATCGAGGGCAAGGAAAACTACTGGCTCCACGGCGACGTCGGAGGCGAATCCACCACCCTGACGGCCGAGATCCAGCCTGGCGCGCTGACGGTCTGCTCGCCCCCTCCGGTTCCCGAAATGCCGCGCCAGTGAAGGCCTTGGCACTGCCGACTCTCGCCCAGCTCAGTCCCGCCGCGCGCGCACGTCGCGAGCGGCGGGCTCTGCGTCGCGATCCCTACGGGCTGCACCCGACCGTCACCGAGGTTGATGGTTGACCCATTCGGTCGCTAAGCGCTGGCAATATTCACGACCACCCCGAAGTCATTCTTCTGGCCGGGTTGGGTGCCCCGGGCTACCTGGCTCCATGGGCGCGGGAGAGCTCACAGTGGACTCGCGCTAGCATCGTCGACCTTCCTGGGTGGCGCGCCGGACATGCGCACGCCTGCCCGCCGACTCTGGTCGCCATGGCCATCACCCTGGCCCACTGGCTCGAAGCGACTGAGCGCCGCGACGTCATCTTGTTGGGCCACTCCACCGGCGCCCAGGCCGTCTTGAAGACGGCCCAACTCATTCCCGAATTGATTCGTGGACTGGTCCTCGCCGGCCCAACGCTCGACCCCGACGCCCGGACGATGCCCGCACTGCTCAGACGCGCCATCCGGACCTCCCGCGCGAGGTGCCCGCCGAACTGCCCGCGGTAATCCCCTCCTACATCGCCAGCCGAGGTCGACCGTTGCTACGGCTCATCCGGTCAGCCATGGTCGACCGCCCCGAGGACCAGATCCAGCAGCTCACCATGCCCAGCGTCGTAATCACCGGCAGACACGACGGCTTCGCGCCGCCAGCATGGGCCCGGCACCTCGCCGAACTCGCCTCAGCGCCATACGTCATCCTCCCCGGCGCACACAACGGCTGCTTCCCTCACGCCCATGCCGCTGACACAGCACTGCGGAGCTTTGCCGACCTACTGCCCTAAGACCACTGGATCGATAGCTTCCGGCCCAAAGACGCGAGCCCTCCGCCGCCTCGAGTAAAGCGTGGACCGTCGAGACAGCGCCACTCAGCCACGCTGATCACGCTGATGCAATGCTGGAACTACCTGTACCGCTGGTAAGGCTAGAGACATTCGCGGGAACGGCTTGATGCTCGACCACTATCCCTTTGCCTGCGATACGTCCGATCCAAGGCAGGAAGCGGTTCACTGGCTGGCAAGGTGACGGGCTTGATCCTGATCGGCTTCGAGCGCCGGCTTTGAGTCCTTCGTCACAGAGGCGGAAAAGGTTTGCCGCGCGGTGGGTCAGTAACGCCTCACTGGGTACACCGAACCTTCGACATGGCGATTAGTGTGCCAGGAGGCGCTATGCGGGCAATGGTGTACCGGGGACCGTACAAGATCCGCGTCGAGGAGAAGGACGTCCCCGCAATTGAGCACCCTAACGATGCGATTGTCCGGGTGACGCTGGCAGCCATTTGTGGGTCTGACCTGCACCTGTACCACGGCATGATGCCTGATACGCGAGTCGGCATGACGTTCGGCCATGAGTTCATTGGTGTGGTGCATGAGGTAGGCCCGTCGGTGCAGAGCCTCAAGCCCGGGGACCGGGTTATGGTGCCGTTCAATATCTACTGCGGCTCGTGCTACTTCTGTGTTCGCGGCCTGTATTCCAATTGTCACAATGTCAACCCCAACGCGACCGCGGTCGGCGGCATCTACGGGTACTCACATACCTGCGGTGGCTACGACGGTGGGCAGGCAGAGTACGTGCGGGTGCCCTTCGCCGACGTTGGGCCCAGTTTGATTCCGGAGTTGATGGACGATGAGGACGCTGTGCTCCTCACCGACGCGCTGGCCACCGGCTACTTCGGCGCTCAGCTAGCTGATATTGCCGAAGGTGACGTGGTAGCTGTCTTCGGTGCCGGCCCGGTCGGCTTGTTCGCGGCAAAGTCGGCTTGGTTCATGGGTGCTGGACGGGTCATCGTAATCGAT
>DASUYM010000149.1:0-2382 GCA_036377435.1 Propionibacteriaceae bacterium | reverse complement strand
CACACGCCTCGTCCAGGCGGCAGCTGATGGGCAGCGGGCCACCCGCGACGACCTGCGATGATGTGACTCGACACGTCATCGTCTGTAGACGATGATCGAACACGATGATCACCGCAACCTTGGGAGGGCGCGCCATGCTCGCACCTCGGGCGGCCCGTGGCGATTGATCCGGACGCGCTGGCTGCCAGTCTGCGCCGGCTCGCGGCGCTAGGCGAACCAGGCGCGAGCGTTGTGGAGGCCCTGCGCCACGTGACCGAAGCATGCGCGGATCTTTTCGGCGTTACCGGGAGCGGCATCATGCTCGCCGATGAGCAGAACGTTCCACGCTATGTCGCCGCATCTGACGGCCCAGGGCGAATGCTTGAGGTGGTGGAAAGCGAGACAGGGCAAGGCCCATGCACTGAGGCATTCGTCAACAACACCGCTGTGGCGAGCACCGACGTCACCGCTGAGCCGCGCTGGCCTGATCTCGCCGCCGCGCTCCGCCCGTATGGCGTACGCGCGGTCCTGGGTCTGCCGGTGCGTCTCGGTGCGGTCACTGTCGGCACTCTTGACGTGTTCTACGACCGGCCGCACGTCTGGCAGGACGATGAGTGCCAGGCCCTGGGTCGCTATCGCGACGTGATCGAAACCACTCTTGCCGCCGCCGTGGCCGCTCAAAATGCCGGCGAGCTGGCAGGCCAATTGCAGTACGCGTTGGACTACCGGGTGATCATCGAGCGCGGTGTCGGTTATCTGATGGCTCGCGACCACGTGGATTCGATGACCGCCTTCAACCGGCTGCGACGAGCAGCCCGCGACACGCAGACCAAGATCGGCGATGTCGCCCAACGGCTGGTGTCCACCGGCCGGCTCCCGACCGAAACCCCTCGAGGAGTCACCCCCTGATTTCGCATCACGGCCGACCGCTGGTCGGGTGTTTCGGCCCCATCTGGAGCCAACCGTGATGCAAGTTCAGGGGAGATCTCTCAATAGCCCAGGCTCTGTACCGCGGCGACGTTGTCCTTCGTGACGGTGGTCGCGGGCAGCTCGATGCGGCTCGGCACTTCTGGCTCGACCAGCTCGGTAAGCCCCTTGCGCTCGGCGATCAGCTTGGCCAGCGAGACCGCCGACCCGGACATCGAGGGGTTGTAGAGGAAGGTTGCACGGTACAAGCCGCCTTGGCTGATCAGGTTCATCGCGTCCTTGGACCCACCGGCTCCGGTGACGAACATCTCGTCCTCCCGGTTGGCGGCGCGGATGGCCTGGACCACGCCCATTGCCATGTCGTCGTCGTGAGTGTAGACCGCCTTGATGTCCTTCTGGCCCTGGAGGATGGTCTCCATCACCTGAAGGCCCTTGTCCGGCAGGAAGTCGGCCGGCTGGCTAGCGACGATCTTGATGCCGCCGTTGCACCGCTTGATGCCGTCGGTGAAGCCCTTGGTGCGCTGCTCGGTCACCGAGATGCCGGCGACACCCTGGATCTCAACCACGTTGCCCTGGCAGTTCAGCTCGTTGGCGATGAGGTCGGCCGCGGACTTGCCAATGCCGTAGTTGTCACCGCCGATCCAGGTGCGGTACGCCGCCGGGGTGGAGAACTCGCGGTCGACGTTGACGACCGGGATGCCGGCTTGCATTGCCTTCTGCGCAATCGGGGTGAGTGGACCACCTTCATGAGGGAGGATGACGAGCACATCCGGCTTCTGGCTGATCAGCGTCTCGATCTGGGAGACCTGGGCGGCGGAGTCGTTAGTGCCCTCGGACAGCACTAGGTCGACCCCAAGCTCCTCGGCTTCCTTACGGGCGTTGTCGGTGATCGCCTTGAGCCAGCCGTGGTCGGCGCCCGGGGCGCTGAAGGCGACCTTGACGGCACGGCCGCTGACGCCGCCGGGCTGCTGCTGGGCCGCCGGGCTGGTCTGCTGCCCAGCCGGCTGCTGCGGCTCCTGCTGGGCCTCACTGGTGCAGGCGGTGAGCGTGATGGCCGCGAGCGCGACTCCGAGGACGAGTATTCGAGGGAGCCTCATGTGCTCTCCTTTCTTTTCTTACTTGGCTAGTCGCGGCGCTGCAGCGCCACGGCAAGGAGGATGAGTATGCCCTTGACGATCCCTTGGATCTCAGTGGGCATGTTGAGCAGGTTCAGCAGGTTGAAGATCAGGCCGAAGGTGATGACACCGAAGAAGGTGCCGGTCACGGTCGCCTTGCCGCCGGTCAGGGCGGTCCCGCCAATCACCACGGCAGCGATCGCGTCCAGCTCGACCAGGTTGCCGACGACCGGGGAGGCGCTGGCCAGTCGGCCCGACAGCAGGATGGCCGAGATGCCAACGCACAGCCCGGTGAGTACATAGACGGTGAAGATGACCCGTCCGGGGCGGATGCCCGCGATCCTGGCGGCGCTGCGGTTGC